>DYYI01000090.1:0-5747 GCA_020741755.1 Aliicoccus persicus
AGTAAATCAAGATGGACTTCTCCAATAAATGCGCGTACAATCTCACCATCATTGTCCACAAAAAACGTCGTCGGAATGACACTCACTTTAAATTCATCTAAACCAGCATCTTCGTCATGAAATTCATAGACCGGAAATTGCACATCATGCTCCATTATAAAATTGTCACGACCATCAACTGTATCATCTACATTGATTGCAATGATTGCGGCATCCGTACCGTTAATCTCTTCATGAAGTTCATTTAATTCAGGCACTTCACGTTGACACGGTACACACCAAGATGCAAAAAAGTTAACAACCGTGACGTCATGTGAAGAGACAACTTCTTGTAATGATGCATCATTGTTTATGACATATTCGAAGTCGTCATTTAATATGTTATTCCCTACAGCCATGTGTGTATCTCGGCCCTCAGAACTACCGATCGATTGGACCATTTGATCTCGCAATTGGTCCTCTGACATTGATAGGACCGTATAAATTGAAAACGCAACAACCATGAGTAACGCAAAAATACCGACTAATAACAGGACTCGTTTTATTTTCATATCGTCTCAACCTTATAATATATTGTGTTTATTCTATCATATTTGTTTGAGTCAACATATGATCGTCCATCATGTTATCTTGAGAAATTTGTGTCGGTTATATGCATAAAAAAACACACACCATTATAATGGCGTGTGTCAAAAATAAGAATTACATTTCGCTGAAGAATCCAGCAAGAACGTCTAAATCTTCATCACTGATTTGATCTTCAGAATAGCTTGGCATAGGACCAGGACCTTCACGTACAGCATCAGTAATCGTACCTTCATCTAAACCTGTTAAGTCAGGACCCATTCCACCTGTGAAATCTTGTCCGTGACACGCTGCACAGTTTGTACGTGCAAATTCTTCTGCATCAAAGTCTGAAGTTGAAGCTGAATCATCTGCTTCTTCCTCTTCCTCAGTTGCATCTTCTTCTGCTTCCTCATCTTCAGTTGCCTCTTCTTCAGTTGCCTCTTCTTCATCAACAACTTCTTCTGTGTCCGCATCTTCTTCAGCATCATCTGTTGTGTCAGCATCATCATCGCCATTATCACATGCACCTAATACTAGGACAAATGATAGTATAAAGAACATAAAGAACTTTTTCATCTAAATTCCCTCCTTATTTTATTGCAAATTTTATAACAATTATATTATACCCACATCAATCATAAAAATGTCAATATATCATCAATTTATTGAAATATTTTGTCGTAAAAACGCATGTATAAATGGTAATAAGTCACCATCCATCACTTTTGAAGTATTACCAATATCTAAGTTTGTCCGGTGATCCTTAATCATCGAATACGGGTGAAACACGTATGAACGTATTTGTGATCCCCATCCAATTTCTTTTTGTTCACCTTTCGCTGCATCCACTTGTGCTTGTTGTTCATCCAGTTTGCGTTGATAGAGCTTCGATTTTAACATCGACATCGCCTGCTCACGGTTCTTAATTTGTGAGCGTTCATTCTGACATGTCACGACAATGCCTGACGGATGGTGCGTGATGCGCACGGCTGAATCTGTGGTGTTGACGTGCTGACCACCTGCACCGCTCGCACGATACGTATCGACTGAAATTTCTTCCGTTCGAATTTCAATTTCATTATTGTCATTTTCAAATTGTGGTGTCACTTCACATGAAACGAATGATGTATGACGGCGTCCAGACGAATCAAAGGGTGAAATTCGCACGAGTCGATGCACACCTTTTTCTGCTTTTAGCAAGCCGTATGCATTGATTCCTTTAATCGATAAAGTCACACTTTTCACACCGGCTTCATCTCCAGCAAGATATTCCAACACTTCAACTTTAAAGTTCTGTTGTTCACAAAATCTGTTATACATACGGAGTAACATCTCCGCCCAATCTTGTGATTCCGTTCCGCCTGCACCAGGATGCAGTTCAAGCAGTGCATTGAGATGATCGTGTTCATCACTCAGTAACACGCTGAGCTCAAATTGATTCAGTAATTCCTCGGTTTCTTTTACATTCTCGACCACAGTGTCGTGCATGTCTTGATCATATTCTTCTTTCAACAACTCATAAGATACTTCGATATCTTCGATGTGTGACAGAATCGCTTTAAACGATTCTGTCACCTGTTTGATTTGGTTACTTTCGTCAATGATTGCTTGTGCTTTTGATTGATTGTTCCAAAAGTTAGGGTCAGCCATTTGCTCTTCGTACTCAGCAATCTGTATTTCTTTTTCCTCTAGGTCAAAGTGACCCCCTAAAGTTATCGATTTTTTCTTCCATATCTTCTAAAAAGTTTTTAATTTCATGTAATTCCATGTTTACGCATTACTCCCATGACAATTTTTATATTTCTCACCAGAACCACATGGGCACGGATCATTTCGACCAATTTTAATTTCATTAATGATTGGCTTGCGACGCACCGGTTGTTTTTTCTGGTTTGCAGCATTGTTACCTGCTTGAAGTGTTTCCTTATCCACCACTTCTTCACGCTTGATTTCATCTTCTTGACGGATTTTGGTCTTCAAGACATATTTCGCTGTATCATCTTCGATCGATGTCAACAGCTCTTCAAACATTTGTAATCCTTCACGTTGATACTCTTGCAGTGGGTTTGTTTGTGCATACGAACGTAAACCGATACCCGTTCTTAACTGATTCATCGCATCGATGTGCTCAACCCACTTCTTATCAATTGTTCTAAGCATGATCATACTTTCAAACATTCTCATGCGTTCTTCGCCGAGTTGTTTTTCTTTATCCTCAAGTTCAGATTCAACTTTTTCCATCAGTATTTCTTTAACTTCTGCTGCATCACGACGCTCAATTTCAGATTTCTCAAGTGCGCCTTCTGAAATAAAGTTCTCCTCTGCTTGCTGTATAAATGCTTCGTAATCTCTATTATCTTCATCTTCAATAATGTGATATTCAACAAGGCGATCTACTGCCCCTTGAATCATACCCATCAATGAATCATTGATGTCTTCATTATCTAAAATTTCGTTACGTTCGCGGTAGATCACGTCACGTTGTTGACGTTGTACATCGTCAAACTGTAAGAGACGTTTACGTGCATCGAAGTTATTACCTTCAACGCGTTTTTGTGCTGACTCAACAGAACGCGTAATGACTTTTGAAGATAATTCTTCGCCACCCATACCGAGTCGTTCCATCATGTTTTGAATACGCTCTGAACCAAAGCGACGCATTAAGTCATCTTCAAGTGATAGATAGAATGAACTTTCACCAACATCCCCTTGACGACCTGAACGCCCGCGTAACTGATCATCAATACGACGTGATTCGTGACGCTCTGTACCGATAACATATAGTCCGCCGAGTTCTTTAACACCTTCACCAAGCTTGATATCCGTACCACGACCAGCCATGTTCGTCGCAATTGTCACCGCACCTTTTTTACCGGCATCTGCAATAATTTCCGCTTCACTTGAGTGATGCTTCGCATTTAATACGTTGTGGCGGATTCCTTTTTTACGTAAAACTTTACTGATCATTTCACTTGTTTCTACGGCAACCGTACCGATTAAAATCGGTTGGCCTCGACGATGTCGCGCTTCAACATCCGCTAATACTGCTTTGAATTTCATATCTTTCGTCGAGTAAATTTTATCTGGGTTATCAATTCGTTCAACAGGAACGTTTGTCGGGATAGAAATAACTTTCATGTTGTAAATGTTTACGAATTCTTCTTCCTCAGTTTTCGCAGTACCTGTCATACCAGATAATTTGAAATACTGTCTGAAGAAATTCTGGAACGTAATCGATGCCATTGTACGTGATTCGTTTTGAATCGATAATCCTTCCTTCGCTTCAAGCGCTTGGTGTAAACCATCAGAGAAGCGTCGACCGGGCATTTTACGACCAGTGAATTGGTCGACGATTACGACTTTATTCTCTTCAACCACGTAGTCAACATCGCGCGCCATCGCTTTGTTTGCACGGAGTCCTTGGTTGATGTGGTGAATTAAATTTACGTTTGAAACGTCATATAAGTTGTCTAGTTTGAACCAGTTTTCTGCCTTTTCGACGCCAGCCTCAGTCAGCTGAATGTTTTTAGTTTTCACATCATATGTGAAATCCTCTTCAATTTCCAACGTTCTCACAAATGCATTGGCTTCAACGTAATTTGTCGATGTTGCATCCGCTTTACCTGAAATGATCAATGGCGTACGCGCTTCATCGACTAAAATCGAGTCAACTTCGTCGACGATTGCAAAGTTCAATTCACGTTGTACACGGTCTTTTTTGTAAACGACCATATTGTCACGTAAATAATCGAATCCGAGTTCATTGTTCGTCGTATATGTTACATCGCAATCATATGCTTCGCGCTTTGCATCACTTTTCTTAGAGTTCAAGTTAAGACCGACTGTTAATCCTAAGAAATTATATAGTTTCGACATCTCTTGACTCTGTGTTTCAGATAGATATTCGTTGACTGTAATGACATGTGCACCACGTCCAGTCAATGCATTTAAATAAACCGGCATCGCTGCAGTTAATGTTTTACCTTCACCGGTTTTCATCTCAGCAATATCGCCTCTATGAAGCACAATACCACCCATGATTTGTACAATGAAAGGTTCGAGCCCGAGTGTACGTTTTGCTGCTTCTCTGACGAGAGCAAATGCTTCTGGTAAGATTTTTTCCATCAGCTTTTCTTCATCGGCACGAGATTCCAGTTCTTTAAATTGAGCACGGTATTCTTCAGTTTTCTTTTTAAAGTCTCCATCTTGAAGGCGACTCATCTCATCTTTTAAATTATCAACTTGCATCGCAATTTTTCGTATTTGGTTAAGGTCACGCTTATTAAAGTTAAATATTTTCTCTAAGACATTCATCGTGTGTCATTCTCCTCCTAGGTACACTCTCAATCATTCATTTTATCACTCTTGCATGTAAATTAAAATTATAATGGACATAAAAAAAGAGGCCTTGCGGCCTCTCATGAATCCTCTTAGATTTCTGTTTCAATTAATCCATATTTTCCATCGTTACGTTTGTATACGATACTCGTACCTTCTGTGTAACGATCATTGAAGACGAAAAAGTCGTGACCGAGCATGTTCATTTGTAAAATCGCTTCTTCCGAGTCCATCGGTTTTAAATTAATTGTTTTATTTTTAACGATATCAAAGCTATCATCATTATTTTCTTCTGTTGAAGCTCCAGCTTCACCGTTCACATCAGGCGCACCGAAGTAGTAAGGTTCTTCATTCTTCTCTCTGAACTTACGGTTAATTTTAGTTTTATGCTTTCTAATTTGTCGTTCGAGTTTATCGATGATTAAGTCAACTGCCGCATATAAATCATCGTGTTTTTCTTCTGCGCGTAGTGTTAGACGCTTCATCGGAATTGTAATTTCCACTTTTGCAGTTTTGTTATTGTACGTTTTGATATTCACGTGTGCATGTGCATCGGGCACATCAGTGAAATAACGTTCGAGCTTTGCTACCCTACTTTCTATGTGATTTCTAATAGCATCAGTTACAGTGAGTTTTTCTCCTCTAATTTCACATGTAATCATGATCCCAACTCCTTTTATAATTATTTACTACTTTAATTATATCACTATCATCAGCTTCTTGAAAACGTTAACAGGTCGATATTCTTACAATTATGTGCATAAAGTTCCTGAATTGCTTGATGCACAGTAATTCCTGTCGTGTATATATCATCCACTAACAATATGTTCGCTTCATTTACC
>DYYI01000091.1:0-12536 GCA_020741755.1 Aliicoccus persicus
TTTTTTAAGTAGCGCATCGAAAAGTTCGTATTCGCCGTGTATGTCACTAATTACTAATGTTCGTTTCATGGATAAACCCCCTTTGTGCGTACAAAAATCTCTTTTCTACTTTTAGACATTATACCATCAGATGGGTCATGTAAAATATAATCGCTTGAATTGAGTTCGTTTAGTTGGTTTGGGTGGTTTGGGTGTGAGGCGAATCCATTTGCGTGTCTGTGAGACTTGCTCAATGGAACGTAAACCCGTTTGCGTGTCTGTGAGACTCGCTCACTGGAACGTAAATCCGTTTGCGTGTCTGTGAAATTCGCTCATTGGAACGTAAATCAATCTGCGCGTCTGTGAGACTCGCTCACTGGAACGTAAATCAATCTGCGTGTCTGTGAGACTCGCTCATTGGAACGCAAACCCGTTTGCGTGTCTATGAAACTCGCTCACTGGAACGTAAATCCGTTTGCGTGTCTATGAAACTCGCTCACTGGAAAGCAAACCAATCTGCGTGTCTGTGAGACTCGCTCATTGGAACGTAAATCAATCTGAGTGACTATGAAACTCGCTCATTGGAACGTAAATCAATCTGCGTGTCTATGAGACTTGCTCATTGGAACGTAAACCCGTCTGCGCGTCTGTGAGACTCGCTCATTGGAACGTAAATCAATCTGCGCGTCTGTGAGACTTACTCATTGGAACGTAAACCCGTTTGCGTGTCTATGAGACTCGCTCATTGGAACGTAAAATCTCTGAAATTCAAAAAACAAACACTTCCCAAACAACACATTCTATCATTTGCATTTAATTACAACAACCTGTATAAATTAATATATAAAAGAATTAAAATTTCATCTTTTAACGAAAGGATTTGTACTATGACTTTTAAGAAAATCGAATCGCATGATTTACCCGACATACAGTCAGTCGGTCATTTATATGAACACGAAGAGACTGGTGCAAAAGTTTTACATTTAGAAAATGATGATACAAATAAGGCGTTTACTATTGGTTTTAAAACACCACCTTATAGCGACAATGGTATCACACACATTTTAGAACACTCTGTACTCAATGGTTCTAAGAAATACCCTTCTAAAGAACCGTTCGTTGAACTGATTAAAGGTTCACTTAACACGTTTGTAAACGCGATGACTTTCCCAGATAAAACAATCTACCCTGTTGCTTCTACAAACAAAAAGGACTTCAAGCATTTAATGGGTGTTTACTTAGATGCTGTTTTCCAACCGCTTTTCATTGAAAATCCTCAAATTTTAGCTCAGGAAGGTTGGCACTATCATTTAGAAAATCCTGACGATGAGTTGATTTATAAAGGTGTTGTTTATAATGAAATGAAAGGTGCATTCGGTTCTCCTGAGCGATTAGTATCGCATCAAATTAAATCGAATCTTTACCCAAATAGTGCGTACAGACATGAGTCGGGTGGAGATCCAGCAGCGATTCCTACACTAACGCAACAAGAATTCATTGATTTCCATAAAACGTATTATCACCCATCAAATTCATTTACTATTTTGTATGGTGATATGAACATCGAATCTTCATTTAATGATCTTGAAGAATACTTTAGTGGTAAAGGCAAACTTGAAGAGGATATCGATGTTTCGTTTGATGTCCAATTACCTAAAGAAACAAAAGTCGATACGACATATTCTATCACTGAGGGTGATGACCCGACAGACAAAGACTTTTTAGCGATTGGCTGGCATGTGAGTAAGCCAGAGGATGTGCTAGAAAGTTACGGTATACAAGTATTAGAAGAAATATTAGCAGGAAACAATCAGTCACCATTACAAAAAGCATTGCTTGATGCTGAAATCGGTGGGGCGGTGACAGCTTCTCAATATGAGATTGGTTATCCAACGGCGTTTATTGTTTCTGCTAAATATTCAAGTGTAGATAAGATGGACAAGTTCAAAAAAATCGTAAATGATACGCTGAAGTCACTTGTTACAGATGGTATAGATAAAGAACTCATTGATGCCGCTCTCAATAAAATCACATTTAACACGAAAGAGATGGCGATTTCAGAAGACAACCCGAGAGGGGTACTTTACGGTATCTACTCTTTAAGCACTTGGTTGTACGGAGAAGCACCATATGCAAAACTTGAGTTTTCTAAGTACCTCGATCAACTTGCAGAACTTGCAAATGATGGTTACTTTGAAAAGTTGATTGAAGATAAACTACTAAACAATGAATTCAGAGTCGACTTAACGATTAAAGCAGAGCCAGGCTTGAATGATAAGAAGGAAGAAGAAACACATAAGAAATTACAGGATTATAAAGCAAGTCTATCTGATGATGAGATTGCAAAAGTAATCGAAGAAACCAAATCATTAATGGCACGACAAAATGCACCAGATAAACCTGAAGATCTTGCTAAAATCCCAATGTTGACGCGTGAAGATTTAAATACAGATGAGCCAGAATATCCGATTGAGACATCTTCATTCGGGAAAAATAACGTATTCTATCATGCGGAGCAATTTACGGGTGGTATTGATTACGTCAACCTGTACTTTGATATCAAAGACTTTGAAGCTGAAGACTATAAAGTACTTGGTTACTTGAGCAAGCTATTATCGAACTTAGGTACGAAAGAATATGATGTCGGTACGCTTCAAACAGAACTCGATAGACATACTGGTGGCATCCATGCAGCGATTTCTATTTTTGAAAACAATGATGGTGAATTACAACCTTACTTTGTACTTTCAGGAAAAGCATTAGAAGCATCATTTGAAAAATTGATCGATCTAATGAAAGAAATCATTACAAGTACAGTATTCGATGAAACGAAAGAAATTTATAAGTTAACGCAGCGTTTCATTTCTAACTTTGAAGGGGCAATCAACGGTCAATCGCATATGTTAGCGACAAGACGTGCGCTCAGCCAAGTGAAGCCGTTGGCCAAATTAGAAGAGCTTTCTTCAGGTATTGATCAGTTCAACTATTTAAAAGAATCACGTGATGTGTTGAAAGCAGAAAATGTCGAAGCATTAAACACAGCGTTATCAGAAACGTTAAATCGACTCCTCAATAAAGAGAGACTTAATGTACTTTACGTCGGCGGGGCTGACCGTGTTGAGGCAGTTAAAGAAAGTATCAAAGATGCTTTCTCTGACTTATCGAGTACACCGTTAGCAGAAGCGGTAACAATTAGCCCAGGAACACTTCAAAATGAAGCATTTGTTGCTGCACAAGATGTAAACTACGTCGGTTTGGGTGCGGATGCAAGCGGTATTCTAGAATATAATGGTGCTTCGAGCGTTTTATCGAGTGCGATTCGATTTGAATACCTTTGGAATGAAGTCCGTGTGAAAGGTGGCGCATATGGTTCGCTTTATGCACATCGCCTAAATGGAGATTTCGTACTTGGATCATATCGTGACCCGAATATTCGTGAAACGTTAGAAGTATATAATAATGTGCCTAAATTTGTTAAAGGGCTCGAGCTCTCAGATGAAGAATTGACGAAATATATCATCGGTACGATGAGTCCACTTGAGCGTCCAAAATCTGCGTACAGCAAAGGTTTAGAAGCATTAACTCGATTAAAGCGTGGCCGTACTTCGGCGGATATCAGTAAACTGAAAGAAGAGATTTTAGCAACGGAGTCGAAGGATTTGGTTGCACTGTCTTCAGATATCCAAAAAGTACAAGACAAAGCAACGCTCGTAGTTATCGGTAATAAATCAAAAATCGATAAAGAAAACGACCTCTTTGATGAAGTCTATAAACTGTATTAGATTCAATATATTCAATTGAACAACTGGCCATCCTCATTCCGAAGGTGGCCAGTTTTTTTGTTAAATCAAATATCAAACAAATCATTAAACGATTCTATCATCATCGTGTGTGTATATATTAACTCGCAGCACACCATAATCTAACGCTTGATCAAATGAACTGTATTCTAAACCTTCATGTATTAATGTTTTTGATGGAATACAACCGACATTAATACAAGTACCGCCGTACATCTCCTTTGACTGCTCGATAACTGTCACTCTCTTTCCAAGAGACGCTGCAATCTTCGCTATCGTTTTACCTCCTTTCCTTAACTCAATATTTTTAATATTTTGCGTTAAGGCATTCAATTTTAGTTAGATTTTGGTCTATATTTTTCACCTAAGGCTATTAAATCAGTACTTATGAAGGATTTTTAACCCTTTAATCTAAAAAGTCTTAACGCAAACCTTTGTGTTATGGATTCAAATTTAGCACCAAAAAACACCACTCATCAATGAGCGGTGCTTCAAATTTGTATATCACTATTTAACAATCAGCACTGGACAGGTTGCTTTCTTTACGACCAACTGACTCACGCTACCAATCACAAGTTCTTGAAATGCATTTAAGCCTCGACTACCGATGACGATTATGTCGGCCTTTTCTTCTTTCGCGTAATCAACAATCGTTTGTCCTGGATGTCCATGTAAAATTTTAACTTCGTAATTCACATTTTTCTGAGTGATGATATCTTCTACGGGCTGCAACTTTTTACGACGTGACAGTTCCAACTCTTCTTTTCCTTGTGCATGCAACATCTCATTTTTTGACTTAGAAAAATCTGCGACATAGACAACTTCAACGACACTACCCGCACCCATTGCGGCCACTTTCGCAGCTTCTGCTGCGGCACGCATTGAATTTTCTGATCCATCTACAGCGAGTAAAATTCTTTTATACATGATCATACCCTCCAAACGATTCTTTGTTAAGCCTGTTTCGTATTCACTAATTGATTAACGGCGAGTTTCTCCAGTATTTTCTCACTGGATGGATTGAGTCCAATGATGGTGACTTTGTTGTTTTTTTCGTTTAATTTTAACACTGCCTTATCAACAGCGCCTACTGCTGAATCATCCCATATGTGTGCATTCGTAAAATCTATCACGATGTTTTTATCTTCAATACTAAAATCAAACGCCATTAAAAAGTCATCTGTAGATGCAAAGAATAATTGACCTTCTACTTCATAAATAATCTTGTTATCCTTCTTGATACTTTCAACTTTAAGTCTAGAGATTTTAGCAACGAAGAAGATTGCACTTAAAACGACCCCTGCAAGTACACCTTTAGATAAGTCATTTGTTGCGACAACTATACCAACGGTTACTAACATTACGATTGCATCTGTGCGTGGCGCTTTCCTTAAATAGGTAAATGATGACCAATCAAATGTACCAATCGACACCATGATCATAATACCTACAAGGACTGGCATCGGTATATCTATGACTAAATCTCCTAACACGATAATTAAAAACATTAGGAACACACCTGCGGTAAATGTCGATAAACGACCACGTCCACCAGACTTTACGTTGATGACCGATTGACCAATCATCGCACAACCCGCCATGCCGCCGAAGAATCCTGTTGCAATATTCGCAATACCTTGTCCTCTAGATTCTCTGTTCTTATCACTCTCGGTGTCTGTCATATCATCAACGATTTGAGCTGTAAGTAGTGACTCTAATAACCCGACAATTGCCAAAGCAAGTGAGAACGGTAAGATTATCATAAATGTTTCGAACGTAAATGGGACGTTCGGGATGAAGAACTCTGGCAATGATCTTGTGATCCCGCCGAGGTCACCTACCGTACGCATTTCAAAGTTTGAGTAAAGTGCAACTGCAGTAAGTGCAACGATTGCAATCAATGGTGCTGGAATTGATTTTATAAATTTCGGCAATATGTATACCATGAGTAACGTAATCGCGACGAATATGTACGTCGTCGTGTTAATACCGATAAAATGCGGCACTTGTGCTAGAAAAATTAAAATTGCTAAAGCATTGACGAATCCAATCATGACTGCTCTTGGTATAAATTTCATCACTTTAGCAACTTTGAATACCCCAAAAATTAACTGAATAATACCGGTTAAAATTGTTGCAGCGAGTAAATAATCCAGTCCGTGTTCCCTGACTAACGGTGCCATAAGTAATGCCATCGCACCAGTCGCAGCAGAAATCATGCCCGGACGTCCACCGACGAAAGAGATAATAACAGCAATACAAAAAGATGCATACAACCCGACCATCGGATCGACCTCAGCAATAATAGAAAATGCAATTGCTTCTGGAATCAATGCGAGGGCAACAACGATACCAGCGAGGACATCTGCTCGTATATTGGAAAACCATTCATTCTTAATTTTACTTATCAATGTTGTTTACACCTTTTCTAAAAGATATATAATTTAAAGCGCTTAAATAAATAGATTGGAACACAGTAAGTGTATCACTCACCTTTTTGAAAAGAAACCTTGCGAATGGATAATAACTAAATGTTCCGACACAAAAACTGGAACACACCAACGTGTCTTCCAGTTTTCTTTAATATAAATTATCTAATTGTTTTCATTGCTTTAGACCACATCACAACACGATCAATTGTTGCATTGATAGAGTCTGCATGGTGATCACCTGGTTTGAATTCAGTCATATTCTCAAAATCTGTGAATATGCTGAGTGCACCAAATGATGGCACGATTGCTACACCTAAGTTAGAAAGCGTTTGACGTAGTGCGAATGTTGCTGCAACCCCAAGCGTAGAACCGTAAGAAACAGAACCCGCTGCCTTGTTTGCCCATTCAGGTCCAAGGTGGTCAATCGCATTTTTCAGTGACGGTGAAATGTTCTTATTGTATTCAGGCGTTACGAAGATAAAACCGTCTAAACTATCGATCTTTTGAGACCATTTCGTTACGTTATCTTCTCCATATTGTCTGTTTAGCATACCTGGTGGCATGTTATTGAATTCTAGGAAATTGTAGTCTTTAATATCAACAATTTCGAATTCCGCTTCCGTGTTATCTTTCGTGAAACCTAGTACCCATTCAGCGACTGCTGGACTTACACGGCCATCGCGTGTACTACCTAGAATAATACCTATTTTTAACATAATAATGTTCTCCTATGATGTAATTAATGATTAGGACTTTTTCAAGCCGAATTCATTATAGTTAGAAATAGAGATGAATTCAAAAGTACTGCTTATGGGATATTAGTTATCTTTTATCTTCTTAAATGAATTTCTTATGACTACTATGTTTAACCAAAAAATTAAGAACGGTATAACGACGTGTAAAGATTCGAGAAATCCGTGTGCTGTGTAATATTGAACATTTGCTATACCAAAGATTAATAAAGAAAGCCACGTGAGATGTTTTGGGAGCTTACCTATCAGCCCCACAATAAATATGACGAGGTAAATATATTTGAAGAGTGCAAAAGATCTATGTATTTCCCAATAGTCATAGTCCTGAAATACAGCAACACCTGCAAAGTACACTTGAGCAAGTATACAGATCATTGCGACACAAGATAATCCAAAGTATGTTTTCAGGAGTATTTTTTCCATATCAACCACCTATTTAAAATTGAGTTTTTAGTAATGGTTAGTATTATATCTTCATTCAATTGTCACAATCAAATTTCTGTGTGCTTAGATGACTACTCTTTTCATATTATCAAATTTGTTCTTACTCAATGTTGCGTTCTAAAATAATTGCTAGATCACCTCTTTCTGAAATAGTATCTATTATTTTAAAATCATTTTTTATATTTAAGATAAGCATACTTTTCCACTTATTAAACGTTTTAGTTTGTATTGATTTATAACCCTGCTCTTTCAACACTTCTATTTGTCTATCCATCAATTTTTGTGCGATACCATGTTTCCTGTATTCTTCCGCTACTCCACCTAACCAGCTATAGAATGTTGAAGGACTTTTTTCATACCCGATTTTATATCCAACAACAGTGCCTTCATTGTATGCAACTAATGTCATCACTTTATTTTTACTTGACAATTTATCGTTCAAGTTTTCATCGACATTAAATATATCGTTATGTACTGTTGATAGTTCTCTATTCTCAAAATCAGGTAGTGAATCATAAAATACTTTTATCTCTATCATTTTTGTACCTCTACTTTAAAGTAAAAAATCAGCATTAATTTTGTGCTCGAATTCCTCAATCATAGAAATTACTTCTTCCGAATCAACATCTATATCACTTATCAAAAGTCTTATCAGGAAACTTCTTGTAAAGTTTTTTATATTAATTCGAGTATGCATATTTACTGTCTGTATATCTATCTCGCTCAGCCATGTTCTAGCAAAGGACAGAGATACCTTCTCACTTTCAATCATAGCAATTACTGGAGTAGCTATTCTTTCATCTTCTTCACTATCAAATACAACTGGAGCATTTAACAGTAAGTCACTTAATGCTCGCCATAATTTCTTATATGTACCAAGATCTGCATGTTGATTCGTAACACATTCATCAATAACATCAGCAATATGAGCTATTGCGTGTGCCCACCCTTTTCCATCAACAAAGCCTCGATAGTCTTTTTCCTTGCTGCAATACTTAACAACCTTTTCTACTACTTCATCAAAATCTGATTTAGAAAGAAAGTTTTCTTGGTTCTCACGATAAAGTAAAAGAGCCAATAATAAGGAAGAAAATGACCTTAGGAAAACACTGTCAGTATCTACTTCACCAATTTTGTAAAACAGCATATTGTCTGATGTGACTTCTATTAATAGTTCCTTAAGTTCTCTCTCATTGAGAAATTTCTTATTAATCAATAACTCAGCTAACGTTGTGTAACCCAATTCGTCTCTTAATTCACTATCAGTTGAACCAAGTACACTTACGACCTCAAATATTGTTTCATATTCATTCTGTCTTACCGCTTCTGAATCGACTTGATCTAAGATTTCACGAATTCTTTTCTTCATTAATTCAGGATCTTTTTGATCGTTCATGGATTTGATAACTACTCTCTCCTTTAACTTTGTCTACACATTATAACTTACACATTTACATAGAAATACTAAACTTTTAAACGATTAAAAAATGACCCCGATTCAAAATCGAGGTCATATAAATTCAATCTAATTATCTCAATCTCAGTGTCATCGCATTCATTGCAACAATGACAGTACTGACTGACATCAGTATAGCACCGACTGCGGGTGAAAGTATTAGACCCATTGATGCGAGTGCACCTGCTGCGAGTGGTACTGCGAGAATGTTATATCCAGCACCGAGCCATAGGTTCTGAATTGTTTTCTTCATTGTATTTTCTGATAGTGATAGGAAATTCATAATATCTGCCGGATCACTCTTAACTAAAATGACATCCCCAGACTCTACTGCGACATCCGTACCCGCTCCGATTGCGACACCGATATCTGCACGTACGAGACTTGGTGCATCATTGATTCCGTCTCCAACCATCATGACTTTCTTCCCTTGTTTCTGATACGACTGGATCATTTTTTCTTTATCTTCAGGCATCATTTGTGCGTGTACTTCAGTAATACCAAGTTTAGCTGCGACCGCTTCTGCTACTTGCTTATTATCCCCTGTTAGCATAACGGGTTCAATGCCACGATCAATGAGTTCTTTAATCATAGCTTTAGAACTTGCTTTGATTTGGTCACCTTGCGCAACAATACCGCTATTTTCACCATCTATAATAAGAAAGCTGACTGAATTCCCTTCTCTAGCAAGTGATTCAAACTGTTCCTTGTCATAGTCTATATTATTTTCTTCAAGATAAGAAACACTTGTGATTTTCATATCTATATCCGCGACATTTGCTTCTAACCCGATACCAGGGATATTGTTGACATCTTCAGCATGTGGGATATTCACATCTTTCTCATCTGCTTTATCTAATATACCAACAGCTAACGGGTGACTTGAACTTTGTTCAATTGCTGCCATAAACCCTAGTATCTCTTCATCCGAATACTGTTCATCAAAACTTTCGTAATGATTCACTGCAAAGTTGCCTTCTGTCAATGTACCTGTCTTATCCATCATGACAACATCTAATTGTCTCGCAGTTTCAAGTGCTTGACGGTTCTTTACAATTAATCCATTACTTGCACCAATTGACGTCGAACGTGCTGTCACGAGTGGAATAGCAAGTCCGAGTGCATGTGGACAAGCAATGACAAGTACTGTTACAAGTCTTTCTAATGCAAAATCCACATTGCCTGAAATGAACATCCAAACAATAAATGAAACCAAACCGACACTCAGAGCAAAGTAGAATAAGTAACCAGCGACTCTGTCCGCAGTTAATTCTGCACGAGACTTATCACTTTGAGCTTGGCTCACCAGCCCCATGACTTGTGACAGGTATCCACTTTCACCTGTCCCCGTTACTTTTACAGTAATCGTACCAGAGCCGTTCACTGATCCTCCTATAACTGAATCATCAATGGTCTTTTCTACTGTTTTAGATTCACCAGTAACAAGAGATTCGTCGACATTTGTTCTTCCAGAGACAATTACACCATCTGTTGGAATATTATCCCCTGCTTTTACTTGAACAATGTCGCCTTCATTGACTACGGAAAGCTCAACTTCTCTTGAAGTACCATCTTCATCAATAATTACAGCAGTACTTGGAAGAAGTTCAGCCATCTTCTTAAGCGCATCGCCTGCATTACCAACCGCGTTCATTTCAATCCAATGACCGAGCAACATAATGATGATCAATGTTGCTAATTCCCAGAAGAAATCCATCGTATGTGCATCTGGTGCACCGAAATGATTCATGTAGAATGCATATAGACTGTAGAAGTATGCAACAGATATACCCATTGCAATCAACATCATCATACCTGGTTTGCGCGCCTTTAATTCTTCTTTAGCACCGCTTAAGAAAGGCTGTCCACCGTAGAAGAATAGAATAGTAGCAAGCACAAGTACGACCCAGTCAGAGCCAGGAAAAGAAAACTGGAATGGCAGTTCAATGCCCATCATTGGGGCAAGAAATATTATAGGTATTGCAAAAATAAGTGAAACAAAGAACTTCTTTTTAAAGTCACCGTGATGATGGTGACCATGTCCCTCGTGATCTCCGTGATGGTCGTGATTGTGATGGTCGTGATTGTGATGGTCGTGATTATGATTTTCATGATCATGATGTTTATGATTATGATTATGTTCAGTCATATTCTCCCTCTTTTCTTTTTTATGAGTTAGCTCGCTATCTGGCAGTGGCACTGTCCTGGTGAACAATTACATGGAACTTCATCCACTGCATGTTCTTTCTTCATTTCTAACACTTTTTCAATATTTTTTATATCATCGATGCTTAAAATTGATTTCTCAATCAAACCTACAATTGTATTTCCTACATCTCTATTACAAATGTTATTGAAGGTATCCTCCAAAGTACTTGCAATAAAATCACGCTCTGTGATTTTTGGTGAGTAGATGAATTTATTTCCGTGTTTTTCTGTCTCTATCATTCCTTTTTTAACTAACCTTCCAATAAAAGTCTTAATCGTCGCTGTACCCCAGTCCATCTTTTGCTGTAGTACATCTATGATTTCTTTACTGGTTATTTTTTCATTTGCCCATACTACTCTCATGACTTCCCATTCAGAATCTGTAATTTTAAAATCTAAGTGATTCATACTTACCACCTCCTATTGTTTACAAACGTAATCACTCGTTATCTATAGTTTACAACTGTAATCGATATTAGTCAAGTTTTTTATCAGTACCATTTCAACAATTCAAATATTTGCAACAATTGAAGATTATTTCTTCTTTAAAAGTGGATATAATTGTATGTAAGGAGATGTTTTCAATGAAAAAATACTTAGTAGCAGCTTTAGTTGGTTTAACGTTAATTGTTGCGGGATGCGGGAATGACTCAGCGGGGATTGATTTTGATATTAAAGCGTATGTTGCAGAATTGAGTGGGAGTAATATCGTAGAATCCGCTTCAATATCGGATAAAAACCTGATCGTCCAAGATGATGGTAAAGAGGATACATATGATCTGCCTGATGATGAGTTCTTCGTTTCGATTGCGCCTTATCTTACATATACACATCCGTGTGAAATTCATAGTTTAACAGGTTGTCAGGGTGAGTTAGTTAGTGAAGAAATGGATGTAAAAATCACTGATGAAGATGGTGAAGTTTATGTTGACGAGCCATTAACGACGCTCGAAAATGGATTTTATGATTTCTGGTTACCTAGAGATAAAAATTACACCATTGATATTAGTTTTGAAGGAAAATCAGTCAGCTATGATTTCTCTACATTTGAAGGAGATCCTACTTGTTTGACTGAGTTGCCACTGAATTAAGATTCTCTTAATGATCAAACCTATATACAGAATAACTCCCCCTTCAGGTTTCACTTTCTAAGTGCGACTTAGATGGGGGAGTTAGTTTATTTTTACAATCTTATTAAGCAAACATCTTCAATAGCATGACTCATCTTACACTTTCCTACAATTTCATTATCTGTCAACGTAATCAAAGTATTCACTCCTATTATGTTTCCAAGTTTTGATAACCAAGTGTAACTCCAGTTTAACTACTTGCTTTACTAAATGAATCCGAGAGCATTGTACCCACATTTATATTAAATAACGGACGAATTATAAGTGATTTCACAATCAATGTGTAAGCAGTTTCTTTTACAATACTCCGTTTCTTTACTACCCTTAAGTAAGCG
>DYYI01000092.1:0-16439 GCA_020741755.1 Aliicoccus persicus
CAATGAGAATTCCACACAGACACGCAGATTGATTTGCGTTCCAATGAGACTCGCTCACAGACACGCAGATTGATTTGCGTTCCAATGAGACTCGCTCACAGACACGCAAACGGATTTACGCGCCAATGAGACTCGCTCACAGACACTCAAATTAATTTAACCCCAAAAAACCACCAAAAAACCCCAGGATATTCACTATCCCGAGGCTCTTCCCAACAAATCAAATCTAAATATGATCATACCCATTCACAACAAGCTCAATCTCACCGTTATCCGGCTCGATAATCACACCGTGTACAGCGACATCCTTTGGCATGAGTGGGTGATTTTTAATCTTATCGACATTCTCTCGAACGCTGTCATAGATATTGTCGTAACCATAGAACCACTCGTCTAGGTCAACGCCAGTAAATCTCAACGTCTCGATCACTTCTTCGGAAATTCCTCTTTTTTTCATTGCATCAATCATCGGACCTGGTCTTAAGGCACCGAATCCACAATCGTGGTGTTCCATCACCATTACTTCATCTGTACCGAGCATGTGAATGGCAATTAAAATACTGCGCATTGTTGATCCCATCGGGTGTGAGATGATCCCACCAGCGGTCATCAAATGTTTGACGTCTCCATTTTTTAAGCCCAATGCTTTTGTTGACATTTCTGTTAGACGCGTGTCCATACAAGATAAAAGAACAAGCTTCTTATCTGGAGATTTCGTCGTTTTATACTGTTCGTACGCCTGGTTTGCAACAAAGTGTTTATTGTAATCGAGTAATTCGTGTAGTAGGGGTTTCATCTTCTTCTTTTCCCTTCTGGATGGCTAATTCTTCCTTTTGAATTTGACGCTCATAAATAATTGAATTAATCTGAGCACCTACAATTATAATAACACCTGTAATGAATAACCAGAACATTAAAATGATGACACCGGCTAAACTTCCGTAAGTTGCACTGTAGTTACCGAAGTCTGATACGTAAATACTGAATCCCCATGAAGCAACGAGGAAGGCAATTGTTGTAAATGTCGTACCTACTAGTGTTGATTTCATTTTGTTTTTAACATTTGGTGCAAATGTATACATCACTAAAAATACGACGAAAACGAGTAAGATTGGTAAAACACTACGGATTAAGTTCCATACAGTTGTAAATTCTGAGTCTAAACCAATGACACCAAACATCAAGTTACCGATTTGTCCACCGAATACGATCAGGGTGAATGTCAGTGCAATTGCAACCGTTAGAATGAGTGTGAAAATAATTGAATACGTACGTGCAACAACAATGTTTCGATTATCTTCTACGTTATAAGCCACATTGAATGCGTTCATCAATGCGTTCATCCCATTTGATGCTGACCAAAGGGTTAAGATAATACCAAAACTTAACAATCCACCAGAACTTGACTCCATCACATCGGTAATAATTCCAGTGAGTATACCAGTGATTTCAGCTGGTGCGTAATCTTCAATGAATCCAATGACGGTATCTGCTTCAATATTAAATAATGGCACGAGTGTAAGTAAGAATATAAGCATCGGGAATAGTGCTAACATAAAATAATATGCGAGCTGCGCCGCGATCCCGGGCGTTGAATCTCTTGAAAATTTAAACATCAGCAGTTGGAAAAAGTTAGGGTTTTCCTTTAGCGGTGCTGGTTTATGAATTTTTGAGACATAAAACGTTTGTCCTTTTTTTGGTTTCTTAGATTTGAACAGAATGGAGTCGACCAATGTATCTCCGCGAACATTCTTACTATTATTAACCTTCTGCTCATCCTGTTCTTGTTTTAATTGATCTAAATATTTCGAATCGCTCATAGAAATTTCCTTTCTAACAATAAAGGACCAACGTTTGTTAGTCCTCTAGTTTGTTTTAATGTGAATGGTTATTTGTTTTTGTCTTTTTTATCTTTGAAATTTTCAACAAGTGTATCTTTCGCATTCATGATTGAACGTTCGAGTTCTGGATTGTTTCGACGAATTTCTTCAATCGTTTCCTTCCAGAATGAAACTTCTTCTTTTAAAGAATCAAATTTAGAAGGTTCATCACTGCTTGCATTTAATTTTTCTTGGATTTCTTTTGGATGCTTTACATAGTGTGTAACTTCTTTACTTTTACTCGTTACACTTTGACGTGTGTTTTTATCGGCTAAACTTATGAGTGCGCCGACTGCTGCACCGACAAGTAAAAATGGAATTAATTTATTTTTCATATCATTCTCTCCTTAAGGTTCATTAATATGAATATTACCAAAATTTTACCTCTTTAAACGCTTTTATAAATCCAATGATTCAATTTCTTTAAAATGTTTGTTATATTAAACGATGTAGTATAGGAATGACTGAGGAGGTTCCCATGTCGAAAGAACAATATTTAAAAGATTTAGAGAGCAAGCTGAATGTCGTCAACAGAGGTATATTTAAAGCAGAGGCATACCCAGACAATGCACTTGATGAAATTCGTTCACTACATCAAATGGTGAGTGCACGTTCGAATTTATCACCGAATGAAAAAACGGCAATCATTGAAGAGTTATCAAGATTAAGAAAATAAATATAAATGAGGGAAAACAATGTGTTTATTACATGAAAGATTATCAAAATATGCAGATTTACTTGTTGAAATTGGTTTAAATGTACAGAAGGGTCAGCGTGTCGTGGTCAATGCGACGACAGATGCACTGCCACTCGTACGACTTGTAACACAAAAAGCATACGATAAAGGTGCAATCGACGTCAGTGTGAAACTACGCGACGATAAGCTCGTGCGCCTACATGCTGAAAATCAGTCAGTCGAAGAATATGCAAACGTTCCGGACTGGGTCGTTGATGAAAGAATGTTCTACTCTGATGAAAAAAGTGGATTTTTAAGCATCGTCTCATCATCTCCAGAATTGTTAAAAGGTATCGATACTGAGAAGTTAAAGCAGGCAGGTATCAATGGCGGTAATGCATTTAAAGACTTCTCTAACCGCATCCAGTCGGACTACCATAGCTGGTGTGTTGCCGGTTATCCATCTCCAGAATGGGCGAAGCTCGTCTACCCAGAAAAATCTGAAGATGAAGCAGTAGATGCTTTACTCGACTTAATTCTCTATACGGTGAGAGCTGAAGAGGCGGATCCGGTTGCAGCATGGGAAGCACACGATAAAAACCTACATGAAAAAGCAGATTGGTTAAACAAAAAATCATTCCACGCGCTAAGATATGAAGCACCAGGCACTGATTTAACAATCGAGTTACCAAATGGTCACATTTGGGCTGGCGCATCAAGTCAAAATAAAGACGGTCACTCATTCATGGCAAATATGCCAACTGAAGAAGTGTTCAGCGTACCGAAGAAAACAGGTGTTAACGGCTATGTGTCGAACACGTTGCCGCTTAGCTATGGTGGTAACTTAATCGATAACTTCAAGCTGACATTCAAAGATGGAAAAGTTGTTGAATACGAAGCTGAAACGGGTAAAGAATATTTAGACAACTTATTCTCAACGGATGAAGGTGCAAAATATCTTGGTGAAGTTGCACTTGTTGCAGATGATTCACCAATTTCAAATAAAGGCATCTTGTTCTACAACACATTATTCGATGAAAATGCATCATGTCACATTGCACTGGGCAGTGGTTATGCGTTCTGTGTTGAAGGTGGAAAAGAGATGGACCGTGAAGAATTAGAGGCTGCTGGCGTCAACGATTCAATAACTCACGTCGACTTTATGATTGGTTCTAGTGAGATGAATATTTACGGTGTTGATACGGAAGGTAATGAAACTGCTATCTTCAAAAAAGGAAACTGGGCATTTTAAAAATTAATGTCCAAAAATCAAAATTTATGGTAAAATAAATGTATGTATACGAAATGATTGGAGGCTTCTATATGAACTTTTTATCAATGACAGCGATCTTTGCTGCTTTTATCTTTGCTAACTTAGGCTTTGCCGGACTGTTATATTATTTCATGTCGATTGGTCTTAACGGTAAAGATGCAGTGACTATTGACACGCCAGAGGAAGCTGCAGATCGACGCGAATGGTTAGACTAGATATATAAGAACACGTAGAAGGGACTTCGGGTTCCTTCTTTTTTATTTGTATGAGGTGACTTATGGAGATTCGTAAATTAAATAAACAGGATGATGGTTTATATGAAGTGACGTTTGCGAATGGCGAATCATTAACACTTCATGAAGAAACAGTCATTCGCTTACAGTTGTTGCCATGTAAAATTGTTGATGCGGATTTACTCGAGAACATTGAAATACAAAAAAATATTGATCAAGCATACATACGAGCACTTCGTTATATTAGTTATAAATTACGTTCTTCACACGAGATCACTAAGCATCTTGAGGAAGAGTTTGAACCCGATGTCATTGCTGAGGTGAAACAACGTCTAGAGCAAGAGGGATACATTCATGATGCAACATTTGCTGAAGCACTGATGCAGACGATGTTTAAAACGACGATCAAAGGTCCAAATGAACTGAAAAAGCAGTTGATTAAACACAAGATAAACCCAGACATTATTGAGAAAAATGTAAATCAATTTGATGGTAAAATTGATGAATCACGCATGAACAAATTAAAGGAAAAAGCACTGAAACGCCACAAAGGTAGCTATCAATTGTTTCAGCAAAAATTTAAAGCAACGATGATTGAAAAGGGATACTATTCACATCATCTCGAAATGATTAACTTTAATGAACAAACGGAAACCTTTGATGAAATACATAATCTTGAGCGCGATTACGAGAAATCATATAATAAGTATCAGAAGAAATTTTCAGGCTATGATTTGAAAGTTCGTATCCTTCAAGCGCTCGCGCGAAAAGGATATCCTTATGACTTTATTCAAGAACATTTAGGTGGTAAATTAAATGAACTTAAGCACGATGACACGTTTTGAAATTGAAACATACATAGAAACATTAACAGAGAAAATGCAAAAGGCTGAGATGATGGGTATTGAGAATGAATATCGCGTCATTGAGCGACAAATTTTAATCGCAGAATGCTATTTAGTGGATCTTTCTAAAATAGAAAAAGGTAAGATATATCCTTTAAAAGATTCGCCAAAGCACTATTTCAAAGTGGATTATTTGAAGGGAATCTTTGCTTGGGGCTTCTTCATCGGTGGAGAAGAAAGTGAATCAGCGATTCCAGTAAGTTTACTTAAACTATAAAGAGAGGTGAGGATTGTGCGCAATATATTGCTCTTAAAGGCAACGAATATTACATATGCAGAAGAAAGTCCACATCTTAAAGAGCGTATACTGAACCAGTCCGAACGCCTTGTTCTAAAAGATATCAACCTTCACTTATATAAAGGTCAAATTCTCGGTATTTTAGGTGATAGTAAACGACTTGGGATTGTGAAAGAAATCTTCAGTAAAACATTATCTCCAACATCAGGGACGCTACAAACGGAGAAATCGATTTTATCGTTAGATGTAATCGACCATATCCATTCGGATCAAACCGTCGGTGCGTTTACACGAAATTTTTTAATTGAGTTTATGCGTTCTGGTGTGACGGAGAATATCGTCGATAATTTAAAGTATGTCGATGTTTATATGCGCTATCGTGATCGAAAACTTAGCGAATTATCACGACGTGACATCGCACTGCTCATCATCGAGCTCTCGAAATTTGTCAATGTTGATATCGTCATATTCTCAAACTTGTCACAATACTTATTACCAGAAGATAAAACGGTACTGAACAGTGCCATTGTTTACTCGCAAAAAAGACATCGTGGCGTTTTATTATTAGAACCAAAAATAGAGAACATCAAGCCCTATGCCAACTACTTCATGTGGTTGAGTCATGGTCAAGTCCGTTATGAGGGCGGTTTAAAGCAAGGTGTCGAACGCTATGAGCGCTACTTGCGTGAGCGCAGTTCCATAAAGAACATCGAAGAAGAAGAGACATTCGATCAATCGTGGAAAGAGACAATGAACGAGTATGCGTTGTTTAAGCACAATATGGAACGCGTGCGCAAAAAGACCATCGTTACATCGGAGAACGTCAATGTTAAAAAACTCGTGATTTCCGTCGTATTGTTTTTCATTATGGTGGCATCTGCTTTTGTTGTCATGATGGACATTTCGTTTACTGAAGGTGATGGCGGTCTACCGATTATTAACCAGTCGGACGATGATGAAATCATCACTGACAACGAACGCACATTATATGGATTAGTCACCAATGACTCGCTTAGCTTCGGCGTTGAGGAGTACAGTACATTAGATATCATGCCAATTAAGCGCGTGTCTAGAAACTCATTTAACGCGGTTGTTCAAGGTGGAGAATATGAAGTCAACCCAGATGATTTTATCTACTTCAATCCTGCGAGTTTATATCAACAATCTTCACTGCAAATATTGTTGCCTTACACACACTCGAGTTTTAGAGACAACTACTTATTTTATAGCAATTATTTAAATGTAAGCGCGGACGCGTTAAAAGAGAGCATCAACTATGACTTTGAAAATAATCAGCGTGTTGAAGTTTCCGGCATACCGATAACATTCCATTTAAATGATGATGTTGTGTATGGAATATCATTTCCGAGTGAAAACACAGAGGAACTGATTGAAGAATATGAGATGACGACAGAAAATCCAATTTTTAGGCTGACGCGTGGCTTTATGATTTTATATCGTGAAGAAGAACGGTGGCTCTATATAAACAGATAGGAGGGGTATAATGAATCGAGATTTAAGCTATGTACTTAAGAAGACGACGGATAATTTACTTCATAGCGAGATAAAAAGTTTATACCCGCTGTTTGTTTATGCGTTTGGAATTTTGATTGTGTTGCTTTCCAATGTCATCTTTGACACGAATACAACATTGATCATTCTGTTTAAATTGATCGGTTTCATCACGTGCGTGTGGTTGTTCAGCATCGTAGTGTTGAACCGTTACATCATCAGTCAAAAAGGAACGATATTGAAGGTGCATTACGTTTCAATATTCTCACGCATGTTACCAACAGTATTCTACCAGACTATCAATTACATTTTATTTGTTGTACTTTATGTTGCAATCACAGCGCTGTTTACTGACAATTTTTATATCGGAACATTTACGATGCTGTACTACACGTTGCTTGGTATGATTTTAATCATACCGTTCACATTGTTTTACATCGCAGTGAATTTAAAGCGTGTTAATGTCGTCAACACCATCGTGTTTATATTACTCGTAGCAACCGTACCGATATTGTATTTTCCACAACAGCTGCCATCAGTGGTCAGCAATGTCTTATCATTAAATCCGTTTTACTATATCGTATATAGTATCCAACTGAATACGCTTGGGAACCATTGGAACATCAATAGAATCCCATCGGACATTTTGTTCTTTAGCCAGATGGCTCTCCTGTACTTATGGATGTTCAGTTTTTATAAACGCATGAAGTATAATATTTATGATGTACAAGCGAAATAAATAAATATCATTCAAAAATCCGGACATTCAGTAGATAGAATGTCCGGATTCTTAATAATAATTAATTATTCATTAATATTTGCTGTAATTTTTCTTCTGAGAAGACCCAGCCAATATAACTGTGTTTTACATTTTTTTGGTTTTTATCGACAATCATAATACAGACGAAAGCGTAGTGCCCATCTTTTAAATAGCGCAGGTCAATGAAACGAACTTCAACTTCGTTTTCATTTAGTGTCTTTAACTCATATCTATAAATCGAGGAGAAAAAGACAAATGTACGATAGTTTGTATCAAATTTGACGATATCATAGAGTGCCTGAGGCAGTTTATCTTTCTGATCAAATGTATCGTAAAACATAATTTGTCCATGTGTGCTTCTACCGACAAAATAGTGTGTATCCGTCACAACGATCACTCGCCAAACGAAAAATTTTAATGTCGGCATGACGAACACGCGATTTATGTTTTGGTGTGGCAACTGGTGTGTTGCTTTTTTCTTAATGGTACGCTGCATGAGATGTCGTGTAATATAATAGACAATTAAGACAGCATACAAGATAAAGAACATCGTGACCGGATTAAATCCGAGAAACCACAGTATGAAGTAAATGATGTGTGCCCCGAGTATGAAGATATCAATCGTATTAATGGTTCCGATTTGTATCCAACTATAATCAAGTGGCCGCAATGCCTGTGTGCCATATGAATTAAAAATGTCTACAAACACATGCAAGAATACCGCAAGCTGCACCCATAAATATGTGGAAGCGAACGGGAGATCAAACAGCAGTATTGCAAGGAGTGTAATCACGATCGGCCACACGAGAAATGTAAACGGCAGTGAGTGTGTGATGCCACGGTGATGTTTAATATACGTCGCATTATTTTTAAATTTTAAAATCGTATCTGTATCAGGCACTAATGATGCACCGACTACTGCGATGATGAATCCTGTTTGCAAAGCATCGACGTTAGGGTCCATCGTTGCAACTCCAACGATTGTGCCACCCATTAAAGTATGTGTTAGAGTATCCATAATATTCTCCATTCTAAAAATTAAGGAGTGTAAAATTTGAACAAAGTACAATTGAACAAGGATTTACTCTCTTGGTTTCGATCTTCAAAGCGTCAGTTACCATGGAGAGAAACAAGAGACCCATATAAAATTTGGATGAGCGAAGTCATGTTGCAACAAACACAAGTAAAAACTGTAATTCCATATTATAATCATTTCGTGCAAAAGTATCCAACGATTGATGCGCTCGCCAATACAGAAGAAGTAAACTTGCTTAAAGATTGGGAAGGGCTCGGCTACTATAACCGTATTCGAAATTTCCATTTTGCAACGAAAGAAGTACAGGCTAAATACAACTCTATCGTACCCGAAGAGCCGCATGAATTTCAATCTTTACGCGGTGTTGGGCCGTATATTGAGGGTGCTGTGATGAGCATTGCCTTCAATCATAAAATCGCAGCTGTTGATGGTAATGTGATGCGTGTTTATAGTCGACTCAATCGCTACGGCGAAGATATTTCTAAGCAGAAGACCGTGAAGTCAATCAAGCGAGATATTGAAACTTGGATGAGTGATGATGCTGGAGATTTTAATGAAGCCATGATGGAACTCGGTGCAACAATATGTACACCAAGATCACCGAAATGTATCCTCTGTCCATTAAAAGCGCATTGTGAAAGTTTCGAACACAACGACGTGTTAAACTATCCGGTAAAAGCGAAGCAGAAACCAAAGAAAGAAACGGTATATAATGTCTTTATTATACAAAATCAAGATGAAGATTTTTATCTTGTAGAACAGTCTGAAGATTTGCTCAAGGGGATGTATGAATTCCCTAAATATGACGTAGATACTTCAATGGAAAATATTGAAGATGGATTAAACATTGAATTTACGTCACAACCAACTTATCTATCACAAGTGAAGCATGTGTTCACGCATAAGACGTGGATATTGGAAGTATATATGATACATACGAATCACACGAATGAACACTTTAAATCTGCCGATAAAATTCAAAAATTACCGATGAGTAAAGGGATGCAAAAAGTAATGGCATTACTTGAAGTCTAACGTCGTGATACGGCAAATAAGTATGATATAATGCACATGTACAAAATAAAGGTGGTGTGGAAAGTGAAACAAGAATCCATACCGAAAGAAGGTAGCAAAGTAAAAATTCAGAGCTACAAACATGACGGATCCATACATAGAGTATGGTCAGAAACCACGATTTTAAAGGGGACGAATCACGTCGTCATCGGTGGGAATAATCGTACGCTCGTTACTGAGAGTGATGGCAGAACTTGGATTACACGGGAACCTGCGATTGTTTATTTCCACTCTGAATTTTGGTTTAATGTCATTTGCATGTTTAGAGAAGATGGTGTGTATTATTATTGCAACTTGTCATCACCATTCGTCCATGATCAAGAAGCGCTTAAGTATATTGATTATGACTTAGATATTAAAGTTTATCCCGATGGTAATTATCATCTGCTCGATGAAGATGAATATAAACTTCATAAAGAGCGCATGAAATATTCATCAGATATCGATCTAATATTAAGACGAAATGTGGATATTCTCCAATCATGGATTGAGCAAAAGAAGGGACCATTTGCACCGGATTTCATCAACGTATGGCATCAGAGATTTAATAGAGTCGTGAATAAGAAGTAGCCAGTCATCCATATGACTGGTCTTTTATAGCTAAGGAGTAGAAACGATGATTTGGCGATATTTAAAGTTTGTTAAACCATACTTTTGGTTAATTATAGCAACGGTTGCCATCGGTATTTTAAAATTTGGTATTCCACTTTTAATTCCACTGTTGATCATGCATGTCATTGATAATATTATTTTGGCTGAAGGATTGGCACAAGATGAACGCCTATCGATGCTGTTCAATATCATGTTAATTTTCGGTCTGATTTTTGTTGTGTTGAGACCACCGGTTGAATATTATAGACAATATCTCGCCCAGTGGACGAGCAATAAAATCTTGTATGATATTAGAGAAAAGTTATATAAACATTTACAAGAACTAAGTCCAAAATACTATTCAGAAAATAAAGTCGGTGAGATCATTTCACGTGTCATCAATGATGTTGAACAGACGAAAGATTTCATTATGACAGGTCTCATGAACGTTTGGTTAGACCTCGTGACCGTTTTAATTGCACTGATCATCATGTTCAATATCAATGCTGAACTCACATTGGTTTCGATGGCAATCTTCCCGTTTTATATATTTGGTATTTATTATTTCTTTGGTCGGTTACGCCGCTTGATGCGCGCACGTTCACAAGCACTTGCAGAAGTACAAGGATTTTTACATGAACGCATTACCGGTATCAATGTAATCAAGAGCTTTGCGGTTGAGAAACATGAAGAGAAACGCTTTGCAGAGAGAAACGATAACTTCTTAACTAAAGCGGTCAACCATGCCAGATGGAATGCGAAGAGTTTCGCAGTCGTCAATACGATTACAGATATCGGACCTTTGCTCGTCATCGGTTATGGGGCATACCAAGTACTCGGTGGTAATTTAACAGTCGGTGCACTCGCAGCTTTCGTCGCGTATTTAGAAAGACTTTACGGGCCACTGCGCCGCTTGGTGTCATCATCGACAACCTTAACGCAGAGTATCGCTTCGATGGACCGTGTGTTCCATCTATTCGATGAAAAATACGATGTGACAGATAGAGAAAATGCACAACCAATGGATGTCTCTCGTGGAGAAATCGAATTCCAAGATGTTGGATTTGGCTACGATGGTAAATCGACAAATACTTTAAACCATATCAACTTTAGAATTGTGCCTGGGGAAACCGTCGCGTTTGTCGGAATGAGTGGTGGTGGTAAGTCCACGTTAGTATCATTGATACCGAGGTTCTATGATGTAACAGACGGAGCCATTAAAATCGATGGTAAAGATACGCGAGATTATACGATTCAGTCGCTCAGAAATAACATCGGTATGGTGATGCAAGATAATATTTTATTTAGCGATACTGTCAAAGAGAATATCGTGCTCGCATTGCCGGGTGCGACAGATGAGCAAGTCATCGAAGCGGCTAAAGCAGCCAATGCGCATGACTTCATAATGAATTTACCAGAAGGATATGATACTGAAGTCGGTGAACGTGGTGTTAAACTGTCCGGTGGACAAAAACAACGCATCGCGATTGCGCGTGTCTTCTTAAAGAATCCACCAATCTTAATTTTAGATGAAGCGACAAGTGCCTTGGATCTAGAGAGTGAAAGTATCATTCAAGAGACATTGTTGAAGTTATCGAAAGATAGAACAACAATCATCGTTGCCCACAGACTATCGACCATTACACATGCGGATAAAATATACGTCATGAAAGATGGCACGATTGCTGAATCAGGTACACACCAAGAACTGTTAGATAAACGGAATGTGTACTACGATTTGTATAGCATTCAAGATTTATAATGATAGACAAGATTTAATATAAAAAATCACACTTGACTCCTAAGGGAAAAGCGTCAGCAGTGAGACTACAGGCTCACGCGACGCCCCAGGAAAGCAAGTGTGATTTTTTTAGTGGGTTAAACATATGTCCGAACTTTTTATATATCCATCGTTTCATCATCGATTTTTAACTCGTGATTTTTCGCATGGAATTTAAAATAACTTGTCGTAATTCTATCGAGGCTTTGAAGAACGTCTCGATATTCATGAATCGAAGCCATTAAACTCATAATATTCTCGTAGTGATTATCATCAATGTTGTTCTTCGTTTCATTGAATAGCTTTGTAAACATTTCTATCAGTGTCAGTTCGAAGTGTTCTTCGCTATGTGTCGTATAGATGTAATTATCCTCTGGACCAACGCGTTCATTAAATTTCATAAACAGTTGCTCGTGGTGACTCATCAACATATCGATTTCAACTTTCATTCGATATTGCAGTTCTTCATCTAAATGGTTGTAATCATTCTGATAGCGGTTTAATTTTCTAAGGAGTGCAAATGCCTGATTCGTAGACGCAAGCAATCGTCCATATAACATTTTCTTTCTCGCTAACGAGAAATTATTCTTTCTTAAATAATTTCGCTCTTCTTTGTAGTATAGATACATTGTCTCTAACTTAACGATTCTATCCTGTATGCTTTTAATATCTTTCTTTACGATGGTAAAGTCAGTCACTGAATTGATCTCTAGACGAATCCATTTAAATATATCACCTGTGACGTTAAACGTATTGTGATACAATCTGCTTTCGTATTTCGGTGGTAAAAAAACTAAATTGACGATGAGTGCAGATACGACACCAGTCATCACAAGTGCAATTCGTTCACCTGCTGTGATGAAGAAATCTCCCATTGATTCTGAATTTGCAAGGGTTGGTGCATCGAGTATCGCAATCATCGTAACGACTGCCAGTGTCGACACAGCTTGCAGTTTAAACACTTGTAACAGTGCGAGAACGAGTATTGTCGTCAATCCGATGACGACGATACTATTGCCGAAGAGCAACAACATGCTAACAGCAGCAATGGCACCGATTAGGTTACCTTGTACTTGCTCCCAAAAGCGTTTAATAGAGCGATGGATATTCGGTTGTAATGCAAACACAGCTGCAATCGCTGCAATTAGTCCGGGTTCAAAACCTAACCAATCTACGATCAGTAAGGTTAATACAATTGCAATACCGGTCTTAATAACGCGCGCACCAATCTTCATCGCATGCTCTCCTTTCTAGAAGTTTTCTTTAAATACAGTTTCTACTATTTCAAGTGTTTCATCAATGTCTGCTTCAGTGTGTGCTGTCGTAATAAACCACGCTTCATATTTTGAAGGTGCAATATTAATGCCTCGATCGATTAATCCATTGAAAAATTTTGCGAAGTCTTCACCATTTGTGTTTTCTGCTTGTGTATAGTTCGTAACGATTTCATCCGTAAAGTAGATGGTCAAGGCACCGAGTTTTCGATTCACAGTTGCACGAATATTGTATTTTTCTATCAGTTCGAGGAAACCATTTTCTAACTTTTCTCCTAAGAAATCAAGCGTTGTGTATACGTCTTTATCTTGTAGTACTTCAAGACAAGCGATACCAGCTGCCATAGAGAGTGGGTTACCGGCCATCGTGCCAGCTTGATATGCAGGTCCAAGCGGTGCGACACTTTCCATAATTTCTAACTTTCCACCATATGCCCCGATCGGTGTACCACCACCGATGATTTTTCCCATCGCTGTTAAGTCTGGTGTGAGACCGAGTAAATTTTGAGCCCCACCATAACAGAATCGAAATGCTGTGATAACTTCATCATAGATCGTTAAGGCACCGATGTCACGAGCTATACTATGCACTTCTTCTAAAAATCCAGGTGTGGGTTCAACGATACCGAAGTTTCCAACAATCGGTTCAATGAGAATCGCAGCCACTTCATCTCCGTGTGCTTCAACTGCTGTTTTGAAATCTTCTATATTATTAAATGGCACAGTAATCATATCTCGTGCAACACCGACAGGTACGCCAGCAGAGTCTGGTGAGCCAAGCTGAGCTGGGCCACTGCCTGCAGCAACAAGAACAAGATCAGAATGTCCGTGATAACAGCCTTCGAACTTGATGATTTTATCGCGTCCTGTATATGCGCGTGCGACGCGAATCGTCGTCATCACTGCCTCTGTTCCAGAGTTTACGAAGCGGACGCGCTCTAAACTTGGCATCGCATCTTGTATCATTTTGGCAAACTTATTCTCAAGCGGTGTAGGTGTTCCGTATAAAATACCCTTTTCCGCTTGTTCTTGAATGGCTTTCGTAATGTGTGGGTGTGCGTGGCCGGTGATGATTGGACCGTATGCAGCAAGGTAATCGATATATTCATTACCGTCAACATCAGTAAATCGTGAACCTTTAGCTTCTTGCATGACGATCGGTGCGCCACCGCCAACAGCTTTATATGATCGACTTGGCGAGTTTACACCGCCGAGTATTAAAGATTGTGCTTCATCGTAAAGTAATTTGGATTGTTTTCTTTCTTTCAATTTGATTGACTCCTCTTATCATTTTATTGAATATTTTATCATATAAATCTTTAAGAATTAGGGTATACTTAATAATAGTATTGCATAAAGGAGTTACTATAATGAAAACTTTTCCTAAGTTTAATTTAGAAAATCAAGATGGAACAGAAATTACCAATGAAAATTTAAAAGGTAAGACATTGATTTATTTCTATCCTAAAGATAATACACCGGGCTGTACGACTCAAGCGTGTGACTTAAGAGACAATATGTCGACGTTTAATGATTTGAATATTGATGTTTATGGTGTGAGTGGAGACTCAAAAAAGAAACATCAGAATTTTATTGAGAAGCATGACTTGAATTTTGACTTGCTAGTCGATGAAGATTTCAAATTGTCTGAAGCACTCGGCATATATAAAGAAAAGAAAATGTTCGGCAAGACATTTATGGGCATTGAACGCACGAGTTTCCTCGTGGATGAAAACAGTAATATTTTAAATGTATTCGAGAAAGTAAGGCCAAGTACGCATGTAGAAGAAGTGAAAGCGTGGATAGAAGCAAATGATTAATATACTTTCAACGATTAAATTACCAGAACCTTCTATAGAAAAGATAATGGAACAGCAAGCAGATGTGAACTATCGTTTCGTTCGCTCTAAAGATATCACCCAAGAGGATTATGAATGGGCAACTGTGCTCAATACATACGGCTCCCAGATTAAACATCATGACATTACTGACTTTAAAAATTTAAAGTGGTTAAATGTGATGAGCGCAGGTGTGGACTCATTGCCTTTTGATAAGCTCGGTGATATCCCTGTGACGAATGCGAGAGGCATTCATAAGACGCCAATGATGGAGTACACGATCGGTCTGATATTAAACTACTATAAAAATTTTTATCAGAACCAGGTGGATCAAAATAATCGTTTTTGGAATAGCGATGTAAGCACGGAAGAACTCTATGGAAAAAATGCGCATATTTTTGGTACAGGAAGCATCGGCGCTCATATCGCAAAGGTGCTACAAGTATTTGGTGTGAAGACGACTGGATATAATACAAATGGTCGTGCGGTCGATGGATTCGACGAAACATATCCGATAGACGAAAAAAATGAACACGTGAATGAAGCGGATATTGTTATTTCTATTTTGCCGAAAACTGAAATGACAAATGAGATTTTCGATCAATCATTCTTTGATAGTATGAATCGCACAGCCGTATTCATTAATATTGGACGTGGAAATGTTGTCAGTGATGAAGTGCTATTCTATGTATTAGATAATAAAGTGATTGAACACTTGATTCTTGATGTATTCAATACAGAGCCATTACCAGAAGATAGTTCGTTCTATAATTATAAAAATCTAACAATATCACCACACTCATCAGCAACAACAGGTGTGTATTATGAACGTGCATCTGAAATTCTCATCCGAAATGTAGCTGTTTATCCTGATTTTTCAAAAATGGAAAATGTAGTAGATGGGAATAGAGGATATTAAATAGTTAATTTATTTGACTGTTTCATATATACTATAAATAATAGTGTAATTGGATGGAGGGAAAGCCATGACGACAGCTGAACGTGAAACGTTGTTTAATGAATCAATCAATGCGTTGAAAAAAACTGGTGTTCGAATTACGCCACAAAGACGAGCTGTATTAAAGTTCATGATTGACGCTGATAATCATCCAACTGCTGACGAAGTATATAAAGCACTCGCCCCAGAACATCCGGGTATGAGTGTAGCAACGATTTATAACAATTTAAAAGTATTGAAAAATACTGGGCTTATAAAAGAGTTAACGTATGGTGATGCTTCATCAAGATTCGATTTTAATTCGGATAAGCACTATCATATTATGTGTAGCAGTTGTGGGAAGATTACTGATTTTCATTTTAAAGGGCTTGAGGCAGTCGAAGAGTTGGCGGCGAATAGTACAGACTTTTC
>DYYI01000093.1:0-18971 GCA_020741755.1 Aliicoccus persicus
ATTCTCGTTGACTTCCGTGGCTTTGATACATTGTTCGAAACACTCGTGTTTGGAATTGCCGGTCTTGGTATATACAGCATGATGAGACTCAGACTTAATACGAAGAAAGAAGGTGATGATCATGAAGAGCGCATTGATGAGAGCAGGTTATAAAAAAGTCAGTCGTCAAATGAACGATGTGTTTTTACAGTTTGCTTCTAAAGTAATTTTCTTTCTAATCGTCATGTTTGCCTTTAACTTATTCTTCGCTGGTCACTATACACCGGGTGGAGGATTCGTCGGTGGATTACTCGGTGCAGCTGCAGTCGTGTTGTTACTCATTGCATTTGACCGTAAGACAGTGCATAAAATGATGCCGATAAACTACCGCTTCATGATTACACTCGGGCTTGTTTTTGCAGGGGGTGTACCAACAATTTCATATCTGTTTGGTACTCCGTTTTTCCAACACCAATTCACATATATTGAACTGCCTATTTTACAAGAGATTTCAATCCATACGGCAGTGTTCTTTGATATCGGTGTATTCTTGGCGGTAATGGGTGCTTGTTTACTCATTATTACGTTAGTTGCGGAGGAGAAGGCCTAATGGAACTTATTACAATTATTCTTGCTGGAATACTCTTTGGCGCAGCGGCGTATTTAATGTTATCTAAAAATATTATTCGTATCATCTTCGGTACTGCAGTATTGTCACACGGTGCACACCTAATGTTACTCACGATGGGTGAATTGAAACGCGGTGCCGTGCCAGTTCTTGATGAGACTGTCGATGCTTATGCGGATCCATTACCACAAGCATTGATTCTAACTGCCATCGTTATCGCATTTGCTTTAACGGCGATCATCTTAGTGTTGGCACTTAGAATTTATAAAGAACTCGGTACGAATGACATCGAGAAAATGAAGGGGGACCAAAATGCTGACTGATATATTACCCCTAATACCTATCATGCTGCCATTCTTCATGGCAGTGATCATGTTACTTGTCGGAAAAAGGCCAGTTAAGCATCGCGTCATCGCAGCTGTTGGTGGTTTGATTCTGATCATTGCATCTGCATACCAAGTCTTATATGTTTATCAGAATGGGATGTATGTGACATATCTCGGTGGATGGGAACCACCGTTCGGGATTACACTCGCAATCGATATGGTTGCAGCGATACTCGTGTTAACAACATCGATCATCGTATTCTTCATCACGGTGTTTTCATTCCAATCGATCGGTGAGCCACGTGAAAAGTATTATTTCTATGCAATGGTCATGTTTATGCTGACAGGTATAAATGGTGCATTCTTAACAGGCGATATATTTAATATGTTCGTATTCTTTGAAGTATTTTTACTTTCATCTTACATATTAATCACTTTAGGTGGAGAGAAGCTCCAGTTACGCGAAGGATTTAAATATGTACTTATCAATTTAGTGTCGTCGAACTTCTTCGTCTTAGGTCTTGCCTATCTCTATTCGGTCACTGGAACATTAAACATGGCGGACATGCAGATAAAAATCGCAGCCTATGAAGGAGATACGACAGGGTTAACAATCGTCGCTATCGTATTCTTACTCGTCTTTGCAACAAAGGCTGGTATGTTCCCACTTTACTCTTGGCTACCAAACTCTTATGCGGCACCACCAGTTCCAATACTCGCGCTATTTGGTGCATTGTTAACAAAGGTTGGTATATACGCAATCGCTCGTACATTCAGCTTATTCTTTGTCGATAACGTTGAATTTACTTCCAACATTATTTTATGGCTCGCAGTGCTCACAATCATTGCAGGCTGTATCGGTGCACTCGCATACTTAGATATGAAAAAAGTTATTATCTATAATATTATTATCGCGGTAGGCGTCATCTTAGTTGGATTTTCGCTTATGGATGCTGCTGGTTCTATCGGTGCGATGTATTACTTAATTCACGATATGTTAATCAAAGCGGCGCTGTTCTTACTCATCGGTGTCATTATTTTCCGAACGGGTGAAACAAATTCCGAACGGCTTGGTGGTCTCATTAAGGTGCATCCTGTTCTCGGTTGGACGTTTTTCATCGCCGGTTTATCACTCGCTGGTGTTCCACCGTTATCAGGTTTCTATGGGAAGTTGTTTATCGTAGAATCAGCGCTTGATAATCAGATGTTTATTGCGGCAATCGTTGTGTTACTGTCGAGCTTAGTCGTTCTCTACTCCATTATGCGTATCTTTATGAACGTGTTCTGGGGGGAAGATATGAACTTTGATCGTTTGAAAGACGTTAAGATGGATAAGATGATGTTCAGTGCAATCAGTTTGGTCGTCATTGCTGTCGTCTTTGGGCTAGGTGCAGATTTCTTGTATCCACTCTTTGAAATGGCTGCACAGTCATTCTACGACCCTGCATCGTATTCAAGTTATTTACTGGAGGTGCAATAAATGCCAGTGCAAATATTAATTAACGTAGTTTTAGCACTTCTTTGGATGTTTATGAACTCTAACTTCACGGTGACAGGTTTCTTCGTTGGATACACATTAGGTATCGTTGTCGTATTTATTATGCGACGTTTTTTACCAGGTCGTTTCTATATGAAACGCGTGTATGCAATTTTAAAATTAACAATAATTTTCTTGATAGAACTGATCAAATCAAACTTCAGTGTATTGCGTATTGTACTAAGTCCTAAGATCGATATTCATCCGGGATTCTTTGCATATCCGACCGACTTAGAGGATGATTGGGAAATCGCACTATTATCGGCATTAATTACATTGACACCCGGAACAGTAATTGTTGCAATCAGTGATGATCAACGTACGATGTATATCCACGCTTTAGATTTAGAAGAAGCAGATACAGAAATTGAAAAAATCAAGCAGAATTTTGAAGCAGTGATTGAAGAGGTGAAGTTATCATGAATGCACAGTCCGTATTGGATGTTGTTTTAATCTTTAGCATTCTCGTATTGTCATTTGCTATGCTCGGCATGATGTACCGCATTGTTGTCGGTCCGACACTTCACGATCGTGTATTAAGCCTAGATGCGCTTGGTGTACTTTTAATGGGTTTTATCGCACTGATTTCGATGATGATTCATTCACAGTATTTAACTGTTGTCATACTCTTAATTGGAATTCTTGCTTTTATTGCTACGATTGGATTCGCAAAATACTTAGAGAAAGGTTTGGTGATTGAAAATGATAGAGATTCTGATGATTAGTCTAATTTCATTTTTAATTCTTGGCGGTACCTTTTTCACTGTCGTAGCAGCTGTTGGTGTCGTCCGATTACCAGATGTTTACTCTAGATTACATGCTGCGTCAAAAAGTTCAACACTCGGCGTCATGATGATGATGCTCGGTACATTTTTCTATTTTTGGTATATGGATAACTTAATCGATGCAAAATTGTTCTTAGCAATACTATTTATATTTGTAACAGCACCTGTTGCTGCACATGTCGTCTCACGTAGTGCTTTCCACTCGGATGTCGAACCTTACCGGTTAACCATCTTAAATGAGCTTAAACGTGATGAATCAGGTATTGAAGAAGTAGAATATACAGCACCTTCATATCAGGCATTAAAAAAGTCAAACGATGAATAATTCATCGTTTGACTCTTTTTTATCTTTTCTTTGTGATTGCTACTGTACATCTTGATGTACAGACGAGTTGATCTTGCTCATTTTTAATATCGACAATCCAAACTTGTGATGTGCGCCCTTTGTGCATTGCCTTACCATATGCATACAGCACGCCTTCTCTGGTTGCTCTCACATGGTTCGCATTAATCTCTTGACCGAATGCTAGATACTCATTTAAATCAATCGAATAAAACGCCCCTAAGCTCGCAACCGTCTCAGCGAGTGTAACATACGCACCACCATGAACGTATCCAACTGGCTGTTTAATACGCTCGGTAACCGGCATCTTCATCACAAGGGTGTCATCTGTACGACTGACTTCCTCTATTTCAAAAAATTCAATAAGACCCGTATTGATATCCATTATTTATATTGCTCCAAATATTTTACAATCGTGCGAATCGGTGTACCTGTCGCACCTTTTGGACCAAGCTCAGAACCCGTACGCGTGGAAGCTGAACCAGCGATATCAAAGTGTACCCACGGCTTACCATCGACGAATTGCTTGATGAAACAAGCTGCAAATGATGCAGAACCTGGTGCAGGGTAATGGTTTGTAATATCTGCAATCTCAGATTTCTTAACTTTTTCTTCTTCAATTTCAGAAATTGGTAACTGCCACATCTCTTCACCAACTGTATCTGAAACTTCAAGGACATCATCTATAAACGCGCGTGGTTGGTTCGTCCAAACACCCGTTCTGTCTCCGCTCAGTGCCATGACGACAGCACCTGTTAACGTTGCAAAATCCATGATGACTTCTGGTGAATATTGTGCTGCATGGAAGACAGCATCTGCTAGGACAAGTCGACCTTCTGCATCTGTATTTTTGACTTCGACAGAATGTCCGCTGAGCGCCGTGTATACATCGTCAGGACGCATACCATTGCCATCGATCATATTTTCAGCTAACGCTAACACAGCAACAACATGAATTGGTAATTCCATTTTGCTAATCGCATGGAACATACCGATGACGTTCGCTGCCCCACTCATGTCACGCTTCATCTCTGGCATACCGTTTTTCGTCTTGATTGAGTAACCACCTGTATCGTAAGTAATCCCTTTACCAACAAGCGCGATCGGCGATTCATTTTTAACATTTTGTGGTTTGTATTCAAGTGTGACAAGTCTCGGCTTACGCACCGATGCTTTACCGACAGCCATGATGAGTCCGTAACCTTCATCTTCGAGTGTTTTATCGTCTTTTACTTCAACTGTTACACTCGCTACATCTTTAAACTGTGCGCTGATTTGCTCAGCGAAGTTTTCTGGATATAAAAGATTCGGTGGTGTCTCACTATAATCTCGTGCAATCGCGATGCCTTGACCCAGATGTTTATACTTCTCAATATCTGTCTCCACATCTTGCGAGCTCGTTAACGTTATGTTTAATTGATCGATAAAGTACGGTTTTTTATCTGATTTATATGAATCAAACTCATGTACAGCCATATAGAGTGCGACTGGAATAATTTCTCCTAAGTTGCCATCATCATAGCTAAAGCTATCCAGTAATATTTGCGCCGTAGTGATTTTTTCTTTTCTTAAGTGTTTGAATAAGTGTGCAAACACACTAATCATTTCTTTATATCCCAGTTCGTTCTTATTGCCTAGACCGACTGTGATTACTTTTTTGTATTCAGTTTGAATTGTTGCACCAGTTGATGAAATCGATCCTCGCTTCGTTGATAAAACTTTTTCTTTTACCATCGCATCTAAACTGCCACCGAGTAATGCATCGACTTCTTCAAAGTTGTCGAGTTGGTTTAAATGGCTTGGCAGTGCAATAACTACAGGTCCTTCTGTCATTTCATACTTGTTCAAATATGTAAAATTCAAAGTGGTTCCTCCTATAATTTAAAACATTGTGTATCCTGCTTTTCTTAAATAACGAATTGCTGCACCTGCGATAATCACACCGACGAGTCCGCTACCAAACAGTAGGTAATCCGCAAGCAACATGCTCGTGATGTTGTCCCAGAGCGAACTAAAAGATGCACCAGGGCTAGAAATGAATTCACCGAGCGGTTCAGTGTTTATAAACAATAGTACGATGACCGGATAGATAAGCACCATCAACCACGTCACCTTTAGCACCATGTTTAAGATGAATGCGATTCCGAAGAAAAGCACTAAAAACAAGACCATCGAGATGAATAATTGTACAAGTTCAATCATTGTTTACATGAACCTCCGTAATAAAAAATGGGTATAAAAAATTTTATACCCATCGTTTGGAATTAAATATTTAATAGTTTTCCTCTTGAAAGTGCGAGTATCGGTCCACCAACTTTGAAGATTGCACGTGTATCAATGATACGCTTCAACATCGCAGCGCGTCTACCAGTCACTTCACGACCTAATGCAACACCGATACCATCATGGATACCTAAAGAACATACAGTTCCACGGTCATTGAATTTAAATGCTTCGGTTTTTTCACCTTTTACAATGTGACCCACATTGGTAGCAGTTAACTCACCCATTTGCATTGCAATTTGAGCAGTTGTTGGATACGGTCTAGCGCCTTCACCTTCACCGTTCATTGCAGCGGCACAGTCACCGATGACGAAAATTTCTGGATGGCCTTCAATTGTCAAATCAGGTTTAACGATAATACGTCCACGTTTAACACCTTCAAATGATTCTTCCATCAGCTTATTACCGCGCACACCCGCTGTCCATACGCGCGTTGCACCAGGAATCAATCGTTCTTCTTCGTCTACTTTAACCATTAAACCTTCTTCGTTAGCTGCAGTAATAGCAGTGCCAGTCATCAGTTCAATTTGGTTTTCTTTTAAGAAGTTTTTCGCATAATCTGCTAAATGTTCTGGGAACATTGGCAATACTTTTGGCATTGCTTCAATCGCAGTGATTTTTACTTTGTTACGATCGATACCAAGTTCTTTACATAATTCTGGTATCGTGTTTGACAATTCACCTAGGAATTCAAAACCAGTGAATCCGCCACCACCAACAACGATTGATAGATCGTTTTCGTCACCTGATTCTAAGTAGCGATTAAAGTTTTTATTGATCTCTTCCCAAACTGAAATTGCTGTTTCAGGTGAAACAATTGTATGTGCATGGTCATCCATACCTTGAATACCGAATGACTCACTCTCGAATCCTAATGCTACGACGAGCACATCATAATCAAACTCGCCAGCAGTTGTTTGAACCTTTTTTGCTTCCTTATCAATTGCTGTTACTGTCGCTTGAACAAAATTTGTTTTTAATGTGTCAACGATATGATTGATTGAGTATGTTGCATGATGCCATTCAATCGCACCCGCTGCTACTTCATGTAACCATGTTGACTCATAGTGAAATTCATTTTTGTTGATCAAAGTCACATCTAGTGTGTGTCTTGATAGCTTACTTTGCATTTTAGCTACTGCTTGAATACCTGCATAACCAGCGCCAAGCACTAGTACTTTAGTTCTTTTGAAACTCATAATTAGTCACCTTTTCCTCGTTTCTTTTACATAATATATCACTATTAATATTACTTATCTTTTGTAGGTATATCAAGCTGTTTTCAGATATTTTAACAATCTCCTGGCGTCCCAGCATTCTTCTTCGTTTTAAATGATGTACCACAACCGCATGATGCAATCGCATTTGGATTTTCAATTGTGAACCCACCACCCATTAAAGACTGTTTAAAGTCGACAACAGTACCTTCGATCACTGGGATATCGTAACGATCAACGAGTACTTTTACACCGTAAAATTCTAAAATTTCATCTTTGTCTGTCGATTCTTCATCTGCAGACATACCATATGTTAACCCAGTACATCCGCCACCTTGAACTTTGAAACGTAAAAAACCATGACTCAGATTGTTTTTCTCTAACATATCTTTAACTTCATAAGCTGCACTTTCAGTTAATGTAATCACACTCATTTTGTTTCACCTCATAAGTATTATAATTGAAAGCGATCTAGTTCGCTCTCAGCGTTTTCCTTATCAATCTGCTTGTATATGCGTTCAAGTAGTAGTTCTGGTGTTTTCCCACTGACTGTCTTTCCGTTTACATACGCAAAAAACATTTTGCTACAGATACCGCAATTACTAAGACAACCATAATCGACGACATCGAGTTCAGGATCCTTTTGAAGTGTATCATGTACATTTTGTGAACCCTTTAACATATTCGACGAACAGAACTCAACAATATGATACATTTCAATCCCTCCCATAATATGAAAAGCGACCACTGGGGTCGCTTTAGAATACTTGCTCTATCTCAACAAACCCAGGTACTTCTTCTAATAACGCGCGCTCAATACCTGCTTTAAGCGTTATCGTTGAGCTTGGGCATGTTCCACAAGCACCAAGTAATCTAAGTTTGACTACACCATCTTCGACATCGACAAGCTCGCAATCCCCACCATCACGCAGTAAGAATGGACGTAACTTCTCAATGACTTCATCCACTTGTTCGAACATTGAATCTTGTTGCTCTACTGTCATTGTCTTCACTCCAATTCTTTCAAACAGTAAAATTCTATAATTTATATTATAATAGACATTGATAAAAAAATCTAATAAAAGAGAGGTTGGATTACATGCGTGTAGCAGTAAAAATTTATGGTCGCGATGTTATCTGTGCCAGCTGTGTGAACGCACCCGGCTCAAAGGATACGTATGAGTGGTTAGAAGCCCTACTTCCAAAAAAGTATAGTGATACTGATTTTAGATTTTCTTACATTGATTTAGACAATGCAGAAAACCTATCAGATCACGATGATTCGTTAATTGAACAGATTAACGATGATGAATTATTTTATCCGTTAGTGACAATGAATGACGAAGTCGTTCAAGATGGTTACGTCAATTTAAAACCAATTTATAGATGGTTGGACGGTCAAAAAGAGAACGCTTAATTTTATAATTTAATACTTTAGACTGATTTTTAGAGTGCTGAATTATTTCTTAACCTTAATAAAAAAGTACACTTGCTTTCCTGGGGCATCGCGTGAGCCTGTAGTCTCACGCAGACGCTTTCCCCTAGGAGTCAAGTGTACTTTTTTATTGACAACCATCTGTACTACCTGTATTATCTTAGTTATTACAGTTAGTACAGATTTTTTAGGAGGGAAACTATGTGATACAGATTGATATGAAAAGTAGAACACCGATTTATGAACAATTAATCAATCGAATTAAATTGCTCATGGCTCAAGATGTGTTGCAACCCGGTGATCAGTTACCGTCAGTACGCGTACTCGCTGGTGAGTTAACAGTCAATCCAAATACAATTCAAAAAGCATACAGGGCACTTGAATCAGAAGGCTATGTGTATTCACTCCCTGGGAAAGGTAGCTTTGTAAACGATATGAAAGAGACGATTAACAATGACAAAATAGCACAATTAAGAACTGAGTTGTTACGCATTTTTACGGAGTTATCACTGCTTAATGTTTCCAAAGAAGAATTAATAGAGTGGATGGATGATGTCGATAATTTAAATCCAAAAGAAAGCGGTGATACAGATGAAAATCACAATTGATGGTGCAAATAAATCGTTTGAGCATCAACAAGCATTAAAAAATGTTTCGATGACAATTGATAGTGGAACGATTCATGGTGTCCTTGGATCCAACGGTGCAGGAAAGACGACGCTGTTGAAATCGATGATTGGCATTTATCAGCTCGATAGCGGCACTATTACGTATGATGATTATCCAAATTCAATTTTTGAACAATCAGATATTAAAAGCCGAGTGATTTTTCTTGCGGATATCCCCTATTTCTTTAGAGGTGCAACACTATCTCAAATGGCAGAATTCTATGCACATATTTACCCGAAATGGTCTCAGTCTCGCTACAACAAGTTAAAAGATCATTTTAACTTCAACGATAGAAAACAGCTGAACCAAGTATCTAAAGGGATGAAGCGTCAAGCGGCATTTATTCTTGCGTTTTCAGCGCGTCCAGACGTGATGATTTTAGACGAACCATTCGATGGTCTTGACCCCATCATTCGCTCACAAATCAAAAGCATTATGATGCAGGATATTGCTGCACATGGTATGACGATTATCGCTTCTTCTCATAACTTACGCGAGATGGAAGATATTTGTGATTCCGTTTCAATCATTCATCACGGCGAATTGTTATTCTACAAAGAAATGAGCGATATGAAAGGTGAACATAGCAAGGTTCAAATTGCATTTAAAGAGATGCCTGATGAATCATTCTTTAAATCGTTAAACGTCGTCCACCATACGACAAAAGGACGTGTGATGACATGTATCGTACGTGGAGACATGATGGATATTGAAGAAAAAATTACAAAACATCCACATTATATGTATGATATTTTACCGCTAACGTTAGAAGAGATTTTTGCATATGAGATGGGAGGTAAGGGCTATGAAATCAAAAACATTATTTTGGAATAAATCATTAGTTCGTTATTTTTTTAACAATATCGTTTGGTTAGCACTGATTTACTTCATTGGTCTCTTACTCATTCACATACCTGCCTTGATTACTCAGTCCAATCATATGGAACATCTATCTGGACAGGAAGGTTTCGCTGTTGATATCATCGCATATTTTCGTCAAGTCAGTGCTGTCCAATATGTTTTTACACTTGTTATCGTAACGATTATTGCAATCACTCAGTTTGATTATAAAAATCATGAAGCTTCTTCTGATTTCATCCATGCACTACCGATCAAACGGACTCATATTTTAACACAGGGCATCATTGTTGGAATGAGTATTTTGTTCATTCTGACTGCAATCGTTGGACTGATTATATATCTGTTAACTTTCGGACTTGTATTTGATCTACCATTTTCTGAAATTGTTAAATGGATACTATACTCATGGTATGTCATCTTTGTAACGTATAGCTTTACACTGTTTGTTGGCATGTTTGTAAAGCGTGCTGTATTACAAGCGATTTTCACTGCAGCAATGATGCTCTTACCTTATATAACATGGGTGCTCAGTCAATTTGCTGCAACAATGTTATTCAATGGGGTCACAATTTTCACACCGTTAGAAACACGTGGCATCGATCAGTTCTTTGAATCAACAGCATTCCCGATGCATATAGTGACATCACTTTACACTGGTTATGGTACTTCAATCATATTTTGGATACTATTTGCCACTGTTTTAATTGTTGCAACGTATTTTCTTTATAATCGTCATCACGTGGAACGCACAGAGCAAGCCTTTTACTTCAAGTGGTTACATATACTACTTAGTGCGTGGCTGTCCACACTCGGTATGCTCGTTTTTGGTAGTTTCATGTCAATCGTATTTGGTAATATTTTTGTCACGATTGCCAGCTATATGCTAGGACTCGCACTTGCATACTTAATTGTTGAGATGATTTTACAGTTCACACCAAGGACAAAACTCTCGGTGAATTCGATGATAGCAACAGCTGTGTTCGCAATAGTATTTTGGATTGTCTTTATCATCAGTTGGCATATCCACTTTACAACGATTCCAGATCTTGAGGATATAGACGCTGCATACATCAATGACTCGAGTTATCAGCATTACAACTATATTGAATTACAAAATGCAGGTATAATCAACGAAAATTATGGTCTGTCCACGAAGCAATCTGACATAGAGTTTTTCCATAACGTTCACAAAGAAATACTAGAAGATCGTTCCAATATCTTTAGTTTCATATCAAACGGATGGCAAAATAGTGTGGTCTCGAACGAGGTAAACATCACTTATCGTTTAAATAATGGCGATGTTCTGCACAGAACGTTTTTCTTAGATAACGAAGAAGATTTATATGTTGAGATAATAGATAGAATGTCCCCGTCAAATATAATAGACGGAATTATAAAACCTGAAGCAGTTACGCAGATATCAATTACGACATACGCAGATACATTATATTTTGAAGGCGACAACAGTGTCGAATTTGTTGAAAATCTCCAAGCAGCAGATGAACGAGATCAATTACCAATATCTCGTATTCCAAATTATTTAAAACCTATGTTATACGCTGATATATCATTTGATGTCGATGGTTATCATTATTGGATTGGTGACCAACGCATTTCAAACTTAGACATTTACAACCGTGCGATACAAGACGCCTTACTTGAGCGTCAAGAAGCAGATAACATTCCAATTGCAGAATCAATCGGACTCACTTATTCAGAAGATATTTATGTTGCGAATGTTTCGAATGATTTAGATGAATTTATCGAAGCGGTAAATAACGAAACTGTTCAAGATGTCTTTGAAACATATGATTTTGAACAAGCTGAAGATGAAATACTTGAAGATTTATTCGATAAAGTAAACGATGCTGCATTTGATGGAAATGGAGAGCTCGTACTTTTGTACGTACCTGTTTATGCATCTGATTACGAAACAGTCGAACCATTGGAAGATTTTTATGAATCACCTTTTGATCATACGCGCTTGAACATTTTAGTTTTAGAAGATTAAAACATACTAAAAAGCATACTTGACGCCATCACATTAGGAGTCAAGTATGCTTTTTTAATTTCATCAACTAATTGGCATGCCCTCTCGTTCGAGCAATTCACGATAGAATGGATCTTGTCCGAAGACGATCGTACGATCGCACAGTTGAGTAATCTCATCCATGTCGTGTGATGTATAGATGACGGTCATATTTTCTTCTTCACTCATATAATCCAGTATATCGTTGATCTCAATCTTTGATTTTAAATCAATACCGACCGTTGGTTCATCTAGTAACAAGAGCGACGGATCATGAATCAAGCTGATTGCTAAGTTTAATTTTCTTTTCATACCACCTGACAGCTCTTTCACTTTTGTATCAAAACGGTCGAGTTGCATGTCGAGAAGGATATCTTTTAATTCTTTTTCTGACTTCTTCACCCATGATAACTTTTCGAAGAAGAGCATATTTTCCATTACAGTTAGATCTTCCCACAGTGCAATGTCTTGTGGGACATATCCAATCTGCTTGCGGATGGCGCCTTTTTTCGATTTATATTTCATATCATTGTAAGTGATTGTCCCTCTTTTTGGTTTTAACAATGTCGCGAGTATATTTAAAAACGTTGTTTTACCCGCACCATTTTCTCCGACTAGACCGATAATTTCCCCTTCATCGATTTCAATAGATACATTTTCCAACACTTTTTTCGTTCGATATGAGAATGATACATTATCCACTTTAAGCATGTCTAACCCTCCAAAATAGTGCAATGAGCACGAACAACCCAATACTCCAATACACTGTGATTTCTTCATTAATAAATTGATTCAACGGATTGAGATGATTTAAATATCCCATATCCATCGTGACTAACAACGGATCGAGTACGACTGTGAATATGATAATCGCGATGATGACAAACAGACTGACGAGTAAATATGTGTAGACGTTTTTTATCAGCACCGCAAGTACATAAGCAAATAGAATCATCATCAGCCTTAAGCTAAGTATTGCTAAAACACTTATGGATTGCTCATAGAAGAACTCAAAGACAAACCATGCAACCAAGTCTGAAACGATGAGTAAAATCGTCAGTATTGACACTTGATACAAGAAGTACTTCGTCATGTTATAGCGTGTGAACGCCAAGCGTTGCATAACTTTTTGTCTACGTTCTGACACAATCAACTCGAATATGAATAGCGTTACAAAGAATGTAACGATGCTCCAGATGATAAAAATATTCATATCCTCTTGGTCGGACACCGGTGTGATATCGCCATAATATGAGTATTGATACTCTAGCAAATTAAAGCGGTCGATTAGATCATCGATCAACGTATCGACAGTTTCTAAATCCGAATGTTCCGTGTCATTTTCATCTTCCAAGCGGTTGATCATATTTTTGGCGTAGTACAGACCGTAGCGTTCTTGAACAACTGCACCAACGCTTTCTTTAATTGCGCCATAAGCAAGTGAGCGGTTCGAGTAGTGACTCTCAATCATGTTTGTCCGTCGTAAATTCTCCAAATTATCATAGAACTGCTCATCGAACACGAATGTACTATCTAACTCATGCTGTTCAACGAGTCTTCCAGCTTCATCCGCTTCAATCATTCGGACATTGATTAAGTTATTATCGCCAATTTCTTGAATGATTGATTCGACTTCTTCTTCATCACTATCATTAGCTATACCCACTGGCACAGAGAAGTCATCGGTCACATCGTTGAATACATAAAATATTCCCATCGTTAAAAGCGTAGGTACTGCCAACGATACAAACAATCCAATGAGACGTTTCTTACTCAACATTAAACGAATATCTATCATGTTTTTCATGCGCGTCTCACCCCCTTAAAGAGTGAAGCAAGGACAATCAATCCATAAATTACACCGATTGCAATTATAATTGGCAGGAGTTCCATATAGAATCGACCACCAAATACAATTTCCATCACCCAATAAACTGCCATATGTGACACACTGTAATCAAATATCGGTGCGAGATATTCAGGGAAATAAATCTCTGGAACGAGTGCCCCACTGAATACGATAAGCAGTATACTCGCAATAAGTTTAACGATTAATTGTGTCTTAACATTATCGAATAAAATACCAATCAATATATGAATACCACCGATAGCAACAATAAATAATGCGACGAGTGCTGAAACTCTTAATATGTTATCAAACGCTAAGTTTAATATATCTGTGAAAAAGTACAGTCCAACCATGAAAATTGCTGCAAGTATGATCATAGATGCAATCAATACGGCAATCTTGCTTATGCTCTCTGTAAGTTCAGTGACACCATACAATTTCATACGTGTTTTAACGCGTTGATGTGTTTCACCTTTTAAATAAATTGAGATAATTGTCGACCAAATAATCAAAAGTACAAATACAACAGACAGAATATAATAGTTATTCGTATTATTCGTCGCAACATTACTCTGTAAATTCTCATCTAACATATCGCTACTTGACATGACTTGCACGAAGTATTCAACGAACAAGTTCAAAATCATCTCATCAACTTCTTCTTCATCAACACCGACTTCAGCTGCACGATAACCAATTGCTAAAATACTCGCTTGCGAATTTCTAATGTGCTTCGTGACAGTCGCAACAATTTCATTGACGATATCACTCTCGAGTGACATGTCCGCATTCCCGACAACTTCAACAGTCGATGAATTCCCGCCGGTCATATCCGCAAAAAAGTCTTCAGGGAATATAATATTTGCTGAGATTTCATTACTACTAATTGCAATTTCCGCTTCTTCTACCGTCATATTATGTATCGTAAGCATTTCGCTTATATCAGATGTTTCCATCAACGCATTGACAATCATCGTTGTTTCTTGCGCTTCATCCAAATTTGTTAATCCAACTTGGATATCCATCTCTTCAAAATCACCGATAAAACGAATTGCCAGAAAAGCTATCATCACGAGCATAATCACTGGTGCAACTAAAAGAAGAGGAAGTGTTTTCCACTTCCTCAATAAGAGTTTTATGTCGTTGTTGATGAAAAGCATGATATGGCTAAACCATTTCATAAACGACACCTCGGTTAACCTTCGTTAAATTTTACTGCTGTTGTGTTTGAGAGAACAAGTTCATCAACCAGTTGTTGAAACTTTCAGCAATTTCAGTGTTAAAGAATGTTTCAATTTCTGCTGATGACATTTCACTCAAATCAGTTGAGTTAGACGTATCAATCATTTCAACACCGTTGATTAAACGACTTTCTGTCGTTAACACAACTGCCAATTGATCGTGTGTTACAACATCAGGGATACTAAATGTGATGCGGTCTTCACCTGTTGCACTATCCGCTTGATACGTTGCTGAACCAGTCCATACGATTTCAACTTTTTCACCAGTTGGACCTACATTAAACGTATACGTGTAGTCAGAAGAACCATCGTCTGCGTTCGCTTTATCTAATTGAACAAATGCAACTTCTTCCCCGTCAGCGACAAGTGTGAATAAATCATTGAATCCTTCAGCACCTTCACTTAATGATAAAGTACCTTCAAGTACTGAACCATCAGCTTCAAGTGTATAAACTGTTTCAGAACCAGTCTCTGTTAATGCTGTTTCACTTACATAGTTAAGCACAACAGAATCACTAGCTTCAACTGGAACATCTTCAGTTCCCTCTTCTTCAGTCACATCTTCTTCACCTTCATCATCTTCAGATGATTGAGCAGCGAATTGACCGTTAGAAGTACCGATTGAAGCACTATCGTCTTCAGTTCCGTCTTCTTCAGTACCATCTTCTGTTGCATCGTCTTCAGTACCATCTTCTACTTCAGTACCGTCTTCTGTTGCATCGTCTTCAGTACCATCTTCTACTTCAGTACCGTCTTCTGTTGCATCGTCTTCAGTTCCGTCTTCTACTTCAGTACCGTCTTCTGTTGCATCGTCTTCAGTTCCGTCTTCAACTTCAGTACCGTCTTCTGTTGCATCGTCTTCAGTTCCGTCTTCAACTTCAGTACCATCTTCAGTTGTTTCATCAACTGGTGCACTTCCTGTGCCTTCAGGTGCCACGATTTCTGTATTCACTTCACGCTTTAAGACTTGATCATCTACTACATAAAGAGTAGAAGTTAAACCTTGTGGGAATTGTGTTTCACTGAATTCAGTTTGTAACTCATCAATGGAGTCAACGAACTCTTGTTGTACATCGACGTCTTGACCAGCCGTTTGTACTTGAGCTTGTGAAACAAGCATCTCAATAATTACTTCGTCATTTTTTAATTCTTCTAATACAACATTTACAACTTCATGAATTTCTTCTTCTGAAAGTTGCATAGTAAGTACTGTCGCTTGCTGAGATACACCAGCGATTTCTTCTTCAACTTCTTCTGATGTAAATGACTCATCAGCTAAAGTTTCATATACTAAATCGTTATAACGTGTAAAGTATTCTTCATCTAAACCTTCAACAGTCATTTCTGTTGCAAAGAAATCAGCGAAAGTAAATTCTCCTAAGCTCTCACCATTTTCTTCAGCTAGACGTTTGATTCCATCTTCCGTCAGTGTTAATGGTGTGTCATAGAATGGTAAGTTAGCAATTAATGTATCTTGATCAATACCAAACGCTAAATCATCGATGTTTGCGCCACCAATATTCGCATTTACATCTACTAGTAATTGTTGGGCATTCATATCTTGTTGAGCTAAGAACTCAAGGTAAGATGAATTAATGATGCTTTCAATTTGTGGATCGAAGTCAGGTACACCATTTGCTTCTAAGCTAAGGTTCACTAAACTTTCAGATGCATTATTTGCAGTTTGTTCTGCCCAATCCATTTCAGTCTGGAAACGAGATTCTAAATATGTTGTAACCTGAGCTGCTTCATTCTCTTCTGCTTGGATGTAAGCATCTTTAGCTTCTGACTGTGCTTCTGCAGACATACCAAATGCTAATGTGCTGACAGCTAAAGCGGATGCGGTTGCTAGTTGCAATGGAAATTTTAAAGCCTTTTTGTTACCTTTCATAATTAACCTACCTCCATTTTGTTTAATGCCAAGGTGAACACCTCGTAAAAACAGTATAAATTCATTCATAACAAAAAATCAAACTATATACGGTGATTATACGTAAACACGTTGTAACATCACGATTTCGAGTTAATTTGATGTAAATTAATTACAGTTATGAATGTTTATACAGCCTCATTTTGGCATTCATTTAACCCTATACCCACTTTTGTCAAACTTATAGCAAGAAAAACTGTAATTATCGCAGATATAATATCTTTTATCGCAAATGGAATCACCGCCACTTGCAATACACCAACTAGCGAGTACGGTGTATCTAAAACGAAATTCATAATGATATAGAAGTGAACCACACCAAAAATATATGTCACACCAATTGCACAAATAGATAAAAAGATATACACCGGGATGTTTATCTTAAAGCGATGACTCAGGCCAACGATCATCGCAGCAAAGATAAAGCCGATGACAAATCCAAACGTTGGCGATAAAACTGAACTTAATCCTCCCCCGAACGAGAAAACTGGAATTCCGACTAAGCCGACCAGTATGTAAATGAGTACACTATAGCTCGCACGTTTTGAACCGAGCAAAAATCCTGTGAGCAATATAGCTGGTAGCTGCAATGTGATTGGCACCGGTCCAATTGGTATTTTTATAAAAGTAGAAATGGCTATGATCGATGCAAATAGTCCGATTAAAATGAGTTCTTTTGTTTTCATAATTGTCTCCTCAAATTTTAGTTACTTTTAGATTGTAACAAAATCGAGGTTCAATTGTTAACTTTATTTATAATTTCGGTGACAATTAATTTTTGTCCGCTTTGAAAGCTGTAATACTTTGGTTTTCATTTTCGAAGAAATCATAAACATCTTTTTTAAATTGAGCATATAACTCTTGTACTTTAATGAAGTCTTCTTTTAGGGATTGATGATCTATATTTGTATATTCCCTCTGAAGCTTTTGGCGCCATTCGAACGTTTCTACAATCTTGTTCTTGTTCTCTTCAGACATCACACCTTCAAGTGCCATGATGTCCATCACATCGCTGTAACTACCAGGGTCTCTCAAGATGAAGCCATCGATGATCATGTTTCCAACATCAACAGTGACTTCTATTAACATATGACACACTCTTTCAAGTGCATACCCATCTTGATTTTCAACTTCATGAGATAATTCCTCAATGTAATCTAAACGTTTTATTAATAGTTCTTTATCTACAAAGTACATGTGTCTATCCCCGTTCATTTTTATTTGTATATAATTATGATAGCATATGAAGAAATATTATTAGAATGGACTGAGCCTATGATAGATTTTTACTTATATGATGATACAGAAGACACGAGCACACGATTCGTGAGCTTCGTTGGAGAAGAAAATCGTTATGACTTGGCCGTCATGCAGACGACTCGGTTTTTCGGTAAAAGTATCGTAATGAACATGCAGAATAACAAATTTGGAATATTCGGTACAGACGATCTGGATGAAGAAGGGTTTACTTCTTATGCGCTCGGTTACACAGAAGAAGAAGCAGCCGAAGTCGAAGTATTTTTGCGTGAAGTCATCTCACCGGGGATGGATATTGGCGATTTGTAAGGGATGCGTTGAAAGGCAGCTGATTATTGGTATGGTAGCGGCTCATCGTAAACTTGTGAAACCACAACTTTACAGTAAGCCATCTAGCATAATCTTGTGAAACCACAACTTTACAGTAAGCCCTCTAGCGTAAACTTGTGAAACCACAACTTTACAGTAAGCCATCTAGCATAAACTTGTGAAACCACAACTTTACTATAAGCCCTCCTGTATAAACTTGTGAAACCACAACTTTACAGTAAGCCATCTAGCGTAAACTTGTGAAACCACAACTTTACAGTAAGCCATCTAGC
>DYYI01000094.1:0-51137 GCA_020741755.1 Aliicoccus persicus
AGACTCGCTCACAGACCCGCAGATTGATTTGCGTTCCAATGAGAGTCGCTCACAGACCCGCAAACGGATTTGCGTTCCAATGAGACTCGCTCACAGACCCGCAAACGGATTTGCGTTCCAATGAGAGTTGCTCACAGACGCGCAGATTGATTTGCGTTCCAATGAAACTCTCTCACAGACCCGCAAACGGATTTGTGTCAATGAGTCTCTCTCACAGACCCGCAAACGGATTTGCGTTCCAATGAAACTCGCTCACAGACACACAAACGCATTTATGTGCCAATGAACGACACACGCACACAGCAAACAACAAAAAAAGGATTTGGAACCTTCACAAAGTAAGATTCCAAATCCATTTCTCTTATTGGGTGCATCTTTTCTCTCGACTCACTAAAAAATCTAGTCAACATAATCAAACACGACTTCATCCTTGTCGTCATCGTAATCTACCAATAGATTTTTATCTTTGAAGAACCATAAATCTTCTTCATATACATAAAAAGTGATACCGTCTTTTTCAGTCGACACTGAATCTGATTTAATGTCGCTATCGATTTCAAAGCCTAGCGAGTAATTCTCTTGGATCGTACTCGTCCCGTAAATTCTGACATAGAATTTAACCATGTCTCCTTCAGAGAGTTGAACATCTTCTTTGAACCAATTAATTGCTGCATCTGTAACAGTAATATTCATCAACGATTCTCCTTGTCGTTTGCGATTTCTTAAATTAATTTTAAAGGATAAAAGTCTAATAAACAAAGTATTAAGATTAAAATTTATAGAGCGGAGGAAAGTATGGATTTAACTCAATATGGAAAGCCACTTCACCGTGGTTCTGCAAATGTTTGGAAACGTGGTGAGCCGGTGCGTGGAAAGTTGTATCTCTTGGAACAGGCGCTCATCCACCAGCAAGAGGGGCATCATTTAAGATCGGATACCTTTATCATCGAGCTAAAAGATATTGAAAGTGTGTCGTTTAAAAACTTTTTAGGATTCATTCCAAACGGCCTTTTAATAAAAACGATGGATGGTGAAGCGCACAGCCTCGTTGTCAACCGTCGGAAAAACTGGAAAGAGAAAATTGATACGCAACGCCAGACACTCAAGCAATTGTAAATTTAATGTTAAAATATTAATACAAACTCAACATTATCATGTATGATGTACGTATTAAACTGTATAGGAGTATTCTATGATAAGATTCCAGAATGTTACCAAAAAGTATGGTGAGAAGACAGTAGTAAACGACCTTAATTTCGAAATTGAACAAGGTGAAATTTTTGTGCTTATTGGTCCTTCAGGCTGTGGAAAAACGACGACTTTAAAGATGATTAATCGATTGATCCCACTTACAACTGGAACTATATTCTTTAAGGATAAAATGATTAGTGAATACCCTGAATTTGAAATGCGCTGGGATATCGGATATGTACTGCAACAAATTGGTCTATTCCCACATATGACCATTGAAGAGAACATTGAACAAGTGCCTTTGATGAAGGGGTGGGATAAAGACAAAATCGATGCGCGCATTGACGAACTGCTTGAATTAGCAGGTCTTGATTCAAAAACTTATCGCAAGCGATTTCCATCTGAACTTTCTGGTGGACAACAGCAGCGCGTCGGCGTTGTGCGTGCATTAGCTGCCGACCCACCTGTGATTTTAATGGATGAGCCATTTAGTGCGCTCGATCCGATTACGCGTGTGCGTCTTCAAGATGACTTGATTGAACTGCAAACTCGCATTAAAAAGACAATCGTCTTTGTCACACATGATATTAATGAAGCGCTGAAACTTGGCGATAGAATTTGCTTACTTAATGCTGGTGAGATTGAACAAATTGGAACACCAGATGAATTCATTAACAATCCAGCATCGGACTTCGTCAGAGATTTCCTTGGTGACATCGATACGTTCTTACTCAACCAGGTGAAGTTAAAAGATGTTATTAAAGATGTGCCACCGCTCGAATATCATGACAATGTCGATTATCCTGTTGTGAGTGGTGATTCATACTTATCGGAAGTATATGAGGAACTTGCGAACGCAAGTCCGATTTTGGTGAAGTCTGGTATGGAACTACGCCTACTGAAGCGAAAAGATGTCTTCCGCATTCTAGCGGACAGCAAGCGAGGTGACGCTTCATGAATGATTTAATCAACACGTTCACAGCCCGAAGCGACCAGTTGTTATGGGCGCTTATTGAACACATTCAACTATCGTTTGTGTCTTTAATTATCGCTGCAGTGATCGCAATCCCACTCGGGATCTGGTTGACGAAAACAAAAAAACTGGCAGAGATCATCATTAACATCACTGCAGTGCTGCAGACGATTCCGTCGCTTGCCATTCTTGGTTTAATGATTCCGCTCTTTGGTATCGGGAAAGTGCCTGCGGTTATCGCATTAGTGATTTATGCACTGCTCCCAATTTTAAGAAATACATATACGGGGATAAAAGGCGTCGATGCATCCCTGTTAGAAGCTGCAGACGGTATCGGGATGAATCCGATGAAACGTCTTTTTAAAGTTGAGTTACCCTTAGCAATGTCAGTGATCATGGCTGGTGTACGGACAGCAATGGTATTGATTGTTGGTACAGCAACACTCGTTGCCCTTATCGGTGCAGGTGGGCTCGGTGATTTGATCTTGCTTGGTATCGACAGAAATAATTCTGAGTTGATTTTACTCGGTGCAATCCCTGCGGCAATTTTAGCGATTACACTTGATCTCGTGTTAAGAGTGATTCAAAACTTATCCTACAAACGTATTGTTCAGACACTTGTTGCGATGTTACTCATCATGTTACTCGTTTCTCTTATTCCATTCATGTCGAACCGTGGTAGCGATATAAGCATTGCTGGTAAACTGGGTACAGAACCATCAATCATCACGAATATGTATAAGATTCTAATTGAAGAAGAGACGGATTATACAGTGCGTGTCAGAGATGGACTTGGCCCGACGTCATTCGTCTTTAATGCACTCGAATCGGATGAGATCGATGGCTATTTAGAATTTACAGGTACCGTGCTCATGGATATTGTGGACAGTCCGCCTGAAGAATATGACGCGGAAGCGGTGTATGAACAAGCACGTGATGCAATTTTAGAAAGTCACGACCTTGCATTGTTAGAACCGATGCAATTCAACAATACGTATGGTCTTGCAGTAAAACGTGAGTTTGCAGAGGAACATAACCTAGAGTCAATCAGTGACTTAGGCAGCATTGAAAGTCAGATCGTTGCAGGCTTTACGGCAGAATTCAACGACCGTGAGGATGGTTATCCAGCCATTCAAGAGACATATGGTCTAGAATTCAATGAAGTATTTACGATGGAACAACAGATGCGATTCACAGCGATAGAATCCGGAGACGTCAACTTGATGGAAGCTTGGGCAACAGATGCGGCACTCGTTGAATACGATCTTGTCGTACTTGAAGATGACCGAGATGTCTTCCCACCTTATCAAGGTGCGCCACTATTTAAACAAGAATTCATTACAGAATTTCCGGAGATAGAAGATGCGCTCAATCAATTGTCAGGACTCATTACAGATGAAGAGATGCAGGAGATGAATTATCGCGTCCAATTTGAAGATGAGGCACCGTATGATGTCGCGTATGAATTTTTATCTGAAGCAGGACTTGTAGAATAATACATGGTGGAGGCGTAAGAATAGATGAATTTTACAATGAACTATTTTAAAGTTTCCGCATTGATTATTGCAGGTATTCTATTCATCATATATTTCTCAATTGTTGGCTCAAACGCATTTGAGCCAGGTATGCTCACGTTAACGGTATACTTAGTCATCGCAATATTTGCTTTTCCATTTGTTGCAGATAACTATAGTAAACAATTAAAAGAGAAATACTTCATGAGAAGCCTGCTCTATATTGTACTTTATTCTTTTGCACCATTTATATTTATAATCCTGTTGTTTATCCCGGGGAAAGATAAACATCAACAAGAAAAACAGAAATGAGGGTAGGTAGATGAGTCAATTACCGAACTGTCCGGAATGTAACGAGACATACACATATGAGGATGGCGAGAATTTCGTCTGTCCGATGTGTGGGCATGAATGGACGAAAGCATCGCAAGCTGAAGCGGATGAGGCATCGATTGTGCGTGATGTGAATGGTAACGAATTGCAAGATGGTGATACCGTTACAATCATTCGTGATTTGAAGATAAAAGGATCGTCTGATTCTATTAAACAAGGGACGAAGGTTAAAGGGATACGTTTGATTGATCCTGTCGATGGCCATAATATCGACTGTAAAGTGCCTGGATTTGGTGCCATGAAGCTAAAGAGTTCTGTCGTTAAAAAAATAGATTAACATCATTGCTATGGGCAATCGCTCATAGCAATTTTTAATGTGTTTAAGTTTCTGTTAACAGGATAAACGTAGTATATGTTTATTTGAAACTTTTCTGCTATAATTTTTAATTGACTAAAAAAGAGAGCGAGTGATATCCATGCGAAAACTATTAGCAACAAACTTAGCAAGGCTAGGCCGAAGAGTCAGTCGTTTAAGAGGCGGGGAAGGCTCGACAATTCCTGGTAAGATTGCACAAAGAGTAGACCCAGATATAGCCAAGTCTGTCACTGCTGGATTCGATGATATCATTTTTATCTCGGGAACAAATGGGAAGACGACGACGAGTAACTTAATCGGGCATATACTGAAGGTCAACGATCGTGATATCGTTCATAACATTGAAGGATCAAATATGTTTGAAGGTATATTATCGAGTTTTGTTATTCAAAAAAATAGTAAAACTAAAATTGCAGTCATTGAAATAGATGAAGGTAGTATTGCAAAAACATTTAGACACTTTCAACCAACAAAGATGGTCTTTACTAACTTTTCACGTGACCAAATGGATCGATTTGGTGAATTAGATACACTTGTAGACCAAATTATTGATTGTCTGAAAGACCAAGATATCTCACTTATTTTAAACAGTGACGATCCATTTGTCAGACGCTTAGCGAAAGCGGGTAATGATGCCATCTACTACGGTATTGAGGCTGGGATTTATGAATTCCAAGAGGCGAATATGACGGAGAGTAAGTTCTGTCCGAAATGTGGTAAGCCACTAGATTATTCATGGATACACTACAGTCATATTGGCCACTACACATGTGAATGTGGATTCAGTCGGAAAGGACCTAAATACGCGATAACAGCGCTAAGTTCTGGTTTATCTTTAGATATGTCAATCAATGATATTCCACTAAAAACACGAGTTTCTGGTGACTATAACGCGTATAATGTGCTGGCATCATACGCTGTCTTGCGAGAAATTGGTCTGAGCGAAGAAGAAATTAAAGAAGGTATAGAGTCATTCCAACTGTCAGATGGGCGCATGCAGTACTTCAAAAATGATAACCAAAATGCAATGGTGAACTTAGCTAAAAATCCTGCGAGCTTTAACATGAGTCTGACGATTGGTCATAATATAGTGTCTGAAGAAAATGAAGCGGTCAGCTATTTGATGGCACTGAATGACTATGGTGCAGATGGTCGAGATGTCTCATGGATTTGGGACGTTGACTTTGAACATCTAAACAATGAGAACATTGACTTTATCATCTGTACTGGGTCTCGCGCAGAAGAACTTGCGCTCAGACTTAAATATGCAGGACTACCAAAAGATAAAGTGTCGTGTAATCAAAACATTGTTGCAGCGACGGAACAAGCATTAAAACAATCGGTACATCTCATTGCAATTCCAAACTATACAGCCCTAACTCCGATGCATCGCAGCATTGAGAAATATTTTAAGGAGAGATAATTATGAGTAAAACAATTAAAATATTTCATTTCTTTCCAGATAAACTAAATCTATACGGTGATATCGGTAATGTGACAGCATTAAAGAAACGTGCAGAATGGCGTGGACTGAATGTTGAAATCGTCAATGTCACAGCATCTGAAAAAGTGGATCTCTCTGAAGCGGATATATTATTTATTGGCGGCGGGAGCGACCGTGAACAAAAGATTGCAACGCTCGACATCTTCAATGTGCAAGAAGAGTTTAGAGCATTGATTGAAGATGGTATCCCTGCACTGATGATTTGTGGCGGCTATCAATTTTTAGGTCATAGCTATGTGACAGCAGATGGTACAGAACTCGAGACATTAAATATTCTAGACTTCCGTACAGAATCTAAAGTGGACCGTCTGACTGGAAACATCATTTTAGAATCTGAACAGTTCGGAAAAATTGTTGGATTTGAAAACCATGGTGGTCGTACGTACCATAATTACGAACCGCTTGGAACAGTCGTCAGCGGTTACGGAAATAATGCTGAAGACGGTGGCGAAGGTATCCATTACAAGAATATGATCGGCACGTATTTACATGGACCACTACTCCCAAAAAATCCGAAAATTACAGATTATTTAATCGACAAAGCGTGTGAAAGAAAAGGGTATAGTGTGCCACCTGTGTATGAAAATAATGAAATTGAAGAGCGTGCAGCTGAGGTAATGATTGATCGATTGCTCTCAAAAAATAAATAATTAGTCATAAAACGTCTTCGGACGTTTTTATTTTTGTGAAAGTAACGCATAGTTATTGTATACTAGCTATGATTAGAGAAATGTACATTTATGAACGGTGGTGTTTATATGTTATGCCCGTACTGTGACCATGAGCTATCAGAAAAGGATGAAATTTGTCCCAATTGTGGTGAACATGTTGAACGAGAAACAGAAGAAGAAATAGATGAAGAAATTGAAGTGACAGAAGAAGAGGATTTATTAAAAGAAGATAATGCATTCATGGTAATCACGCGAGGAATACTCAGCGGTCTTGATTTTACGTGGCGAGCATTAATACGCCCTGATCAATCATTATCAAGAGATAAGACGCCAATACTCATCTCAACGATTACAGTCGCAGTTCTACTGTTAATTTCAACGCTCATGCTCTATATTTACTTGAGTGGACAACCACTTGATGGTGTAAACATATTATATTGGTTAGAGATGTCGGTGGTATTACTACTCATCTTCATCCTTACATTCGGTGTGATTTATACAATTACCAAATTGCTGATCTCAAGAGAAATTTCGACATACCGAATCATTCAAGATTTTAGTGCTTTATCAGTATTTACGGCTGTATTTTTAGGACTTGGAATCGGCGCACTATTCTTTGGTTTAAGTGAAGTGTTCTTACTATTCATGTTGATTGTATTTAGTTTAATCGTGATCAACCCAGTCGTATTAGTAACGAAATACATGATGACTTACAAAGCAAAAATTGGTCTTTATTTCACTAATCTTTTGACGGTTTTACTTGTGTTGACGCTATTCATGCTCGGATTTTATGTCTCATTGTATGACGTCGTGTTTAAGTTAATCCAAATACTTTAAGAGGTGAATGATGTGGATAAATTACTAGTAAAAGCGAATGCAACAGCAGACGATAAATGGAATCGTTTAGTCGATGCACTGTATAGTGAAGAGAGTTATGACAATATTGTACTCAATCATTTATTGACGGCTTTAGATTTCTACAATGAAGTTGCATCAGGTGGTTTTGAAGGCGTGTTAGAAGCCTATGAGGAACAGATCGATGAAGATGGTATCAATGCGACTAAAGAAGCAATTGCAGAAAGTCTAAATTATATCGGTGCAGATCGGGCAGCTGGCATTGTGAGCTCAACATTTCCAACGTTAAAAAATGCGATGGAGAAGTATGACCGTGCATTAGGAAACCGTGAACTGACACAAGTTCAAGAAGAAGGTTTTGTCATTACGTTTAACAATGTCATGAAGAAATATAGAAACCTTGGCGATGGATACTTACACGATAAAATTGTGAACTTTATCAGTGAAAACGATCAGGAATTATTTTCAATCGAATAGATAATCATGCTAATATTCAGTGTATATATGTCATGTCAATGAGTAATCCAATGAATTCGGTGATTGAAGAAGGTGTATATACATTATGAAACGCGAACATAATATTGTGAGAAAACAACATAAAACAAGATATATGCCGGGACTCGACGGACTGCGTGCCGTTGCCGTCATCGCCGTCATCATATACCACTTGAATCCACAGATACTATCTGGTGGATTTCTTGGTGTAGACACATTTTTCGTCATATCGGGCTTTTTAATCACGAGCCTACTCTTACACGAGTATCGAGAGACAGGACGCATTGATTTAAAGAACTTCTGGATACGCCGGTTTAAACGGTTGATTCCAGCAGTCGTATTTTTACTGATGGTGCTCGTGTCATATATGGCAATCTTCCACTTGGAACGACTGGCTGCAATTAAAACAGATTTTATTGCGGCACTTGTCTACTTTGCAAACTGGTGGTTCATCATTGAAGATGTGAGTTATTTCGAGGCACTCGAAGCAAATCCGCTGAAACACTTGTGGTCATTAGCGATTGAAGAACAGTTCTACATTATTTGGCCAATCGTATTGCTCTTATTACTCGTGTTGGTAAAACGTATGGGAAGAATTTGGTTAATCACATTCGGAATCTCGATCGTATCATTGATCATCATGATTGTTTTAAGCGCACCGTTTGAAGATAATTCACGCGTCTACTTCGGTACGGATACTCGCGCACATTCACTACTCATCGGTGTGTTGTTCGCATATATTTTCCCACCGTTTCGCTTGAAGAAAGAAATCGGTGCAGGTTCAAAAGCGGTGCTGAATCTCATCGGGTTTGTAACATTAGGTATTTTGATTTACTTATTTACATTCGTCAGCTCGAGCCATTACTGGATATACGTGGGTGGATTGTATGGAATCGCAGTGTTAACATCACTACTCATTGCAGCAAGTGTCCATCCGTCGACATTCTTTGCGAATAGATTACTCGGAAACCCACTGTTTGTATTTATTGGGAAGCGGTCATATTCATTGTATTTATGGCATTACCCAATCATCGTGTTATCGAATACGTACTTTGTAGCAGGACAAGTGCCGATTTACGTGATTATTATTCAAATCATTTTGACATTTGTTATGGCGGAAGTGTCATATCGATTTATAGAACAACCATTCCGACGAAATGGCTTTAAAGCATTTGGATTTGCAGATGTGGTGAATCGAGTCAGACTAATCGTCGTCGGTGTGCTAGGTATTGTGATGGTATTGTTCTTGACCGGTGTGCTAGATGATCCAATTGACAATGTTTTAGAGGATCGTGAACAACAAAGGGCATATGAAGAGATGGAATTCACCAGCTCGATAAAAACCATCGATCAATCCATTGTGAATGAAGAATCAGTACGAACGCTCGAGCCGCTCTTTATCGGTGATTCAATTACTGTAGATATAGAAGATGAAGTGCTGTACAGAATGCCATATGCGACAGTGGATGGAGAAATCGGGAGACAGCTGTGGGATGTAGAGGCGTTGATTCAGGCGAACTATGCAAATTACACAGAACCAGAAGACATCGTCGTGCTGCAACTCGGTACGAATGGCGTCATCGCAGTTGATGACATGCAAGCTGTGATCGATCTGTTTGAAGAAGCAACAATCTATGTAATCAACACACGTAGCCCGAGAGACTGGCAAGCCGATGTGAACAGCATGCTGAATGAGATTACTGAAAATAATGAGAACGTTCATTTGATCGACTGGTTCAGCGTGAGTGAAGGACACCCAGAATACTTCAGCAACGATGGTGTGCACCTAACACCACTCGGCAAACAAGTCATCGTGCAGGAAATCGTGGATGTGATGAATGAAGTGAGTGTGGAATAGTGTTAGATGGATTTGCGCGTCAATGAGAGTTGCTCACTGGCACGCAGATTGATTTGCGTTCCAATGAGAGTTGCTCACTGGCACGCAAATGGCTTTGCGCGCCAATGAAATGTGCTTATAGACACGCAAATGAATTTTAAACTGCGCAACCATACCCATGAGAACCACAGAGTCACTCTAGAGGCAGAAAACTATAAAAACTAAAAATCCACTATCATCAAATAAATGATAGTGGATTTTTCGCATTAATATGAAGCTAATTCAATAGACTCACCATTTTTCAAACGTGACTCTTCAGCAGCAAATGCCATCAAATGACTTTGTAGTGATTTATCAATAGACGATAAACTCTCTGCACCGGTTTCTTTAGGACCAATTTGTTTGATGAACTGTTTCATAATTCTCTCATCGCCACCGCCGTGTCCACTTGTAGGTATAGGAAACTTGATTACAGTTTCTTCTCTTGTTTGGAAATTAAATATACTAATTGAGTTATCCGACATGTTTCCACGGATTTCGCCTTTTGTACCCATAATCTGGACGATACGAGTTTGTTCACGTGTGAAGCCGCACATACTAAAAGTTGCAGTTGCTCCGCCTTCAAACTCCATATTAACGACTTGGTGATCGACAACATTATTGTCACTCTGATATACGCACTTTCCATAATCAGTATTCCATAATGCATCGATGATTTCATCGTTGTCATTCACATCATTGACAAATGCACCTGCCCAACCTCGACCGCGTCCAAGATAATAGTTTCCTGCATGGTATGGACAGCTATCAGCAACCGGACAACCTTCTAAACAGCGTTTCGGTGCACCATCTGGTTTGTTTGCCTCGTTAAAATGCATAAGTGAGCCATAACTGGATACACGTTCACATTTCTTATCAATAATATAGCTGATTATATCCATATCATGACAAGACTTTTGTAAAATCATCGGACTGGATGTATCTGAATTTCCCCAGTTACCTCTAACAAAGCTATGTGACATATGCATGTACTCAACATTTTCATTTAGTTGGACCGATGCAACATCACCAATAACTCCTTCACTAACAATTTCTTTAATCTTCATCCAGAAATCTGTGTATCTTAAGACGTGACACACTGTTACACTTTTATTGTTGCGATTGGCAACTTCTGCAATTTCTACACATTCTTTAGCATCTGGAGAAATTGGTTTTTCTAACAAGATGTCATAACCAATTTCTAGTGCTTTAATGACTGGTGCATAATGCAAACGATCCATTGTTGCAATAATTGCAGCATCTGCTAACTTCTCACCAGATAAAATATCTTCATAACTATCATAAACTTGATCATCATTAAGCTCGAACAAAGCCTTATACTTTTCTTGCTTATCCTTGTTTGGATCAGCAATACCGACGACTTTTAGCTCATGTGGATTTTGGGCAGCGTACATTCCATATGCTTTTGCACCTCGACTGCCGCATCCAACTATAATTACACTTTTCATGGGAACCTCCACTAAATTTATTTTTATGAAAACCTTTACAATACTATTATAATAAAATATACTTGTTATAACAAGTTGGAAATTTAGTTATTTAGTTCCTTTCGTTTTGTACCACATGTGTTTAACAGAATTAAATTTTCCTAAGGAGGATTATGATGAAAGATTTAAAGAAATCTTTGTCTTTAATGACATTAGCAACATTAACACTCGGCGCATTCACGTTAAGTATAAACGATGTACAAGCACAAGAAGATGACGAGGTAATATTTAACTATGAAGACTATCCAGAAACGACTACAAATGACGGGGAACCACTTGGCGAAGGAGTCCTAAGAGTTGGTTACGTCAGCAATGAGGTATTTGTACCAGTTTTTAGCCACATCTATTCTGGTTCTGGAACAGATGGTGACCTCATGACCTATTTTACTGAGCCACTTCTAACATATAATGAAAATCATCAATATACAAATGATGGTCCCATGCAATACGAATTAAATGAAGAAGATAATACGATAACTTTCACGATGACTGAAGGTATTCTATGGCATGATGGTACCGAACTAACAATTGATCATTATATCAGTGCATATGAAGTCGTCGGACATCCAGATTATGCGGGTCTTGCTGGATCTGATGATGGTTACATGCTTGTTGAGGGGTTTGAAGAGTATAAGAATGGGGAAGCGGACTCCATTTCAGGTATTGAGAGAGTGGATGATTATACGGCAGTATTTACTTATAAAGAACTTGCACCATCGTTAACATACGGTGGTATTCCAGCGGAAGCACACCCATATCACTACTATGAAGGTGTTGCAATTGAAGATATTCCGAGTGCTGTACAATCACTTGAGGAACCAATTGGATTTGGTCCTTACAAAGTGACAGAAGTGATTCCAGGCGAGTACATGACACTTGAACGTTTTGATGATTACTGGCGCGGTACACCGCAGATGGACGGTATTGAAATTAACTTCATTCCGAGCTCAACAATCATGCACTCATTAGAGAGCGGAAACATAGATATGGTGTTTAGATATCCTAGAGATCAATTCCAAGACTCTCAACACATAGAAGGCATTGAATGGATAAGTGCAATAGATCCTGGATATAACTTTATCGGATTTAAGCTTGGTTACTTTGATTATGATGAAGGGCATGTTGTTTATCAGCCGGATGAGATGAAAATGGGAGATAAAAATCTTCGTTTAGCAATGTATCATGCGATTGATATTCAGAGTGTGGGTGAGCAGTTCCATCAAGGGATTCGTTGGAAAGCGAACAGTGTCATCACACCGTATTATGAGGATTTCTGGGATGAGGATCTTGAAGCACCAGAATACGATAGAGATCTTGCAAGACAAATTTTAGCAGATGCAGGTTATGAAGACATCGATGGGGATGGTTTTGTAGAAACACCAGAGGGTAAACCATTAGAAATAACTTATGCAGATATGAGCGGTGGAGATACACAAGAAGCACTTTCTAATTACTACTTACAATCGTGGAGAGATATTGGATTAAATGTATCATTCTTAAATGGTCGTTTAATCGAGCCAACAACATTCTACACTTTAGTAGAAAATGATGATCCTGAAATTGATGTATTCCATGCAGGATTTGGTGCCGGACCAGATGTTAACCCGTACTCACTGTGGGGCCCAACTGCACCATATAACTTCACGCGATTTGAATCAGAAGATAATACACGACTATTAGAGGCAGGCAACTCAATAGAAGCACTTGATGAAGACTACCGAATTGAAGTTTATCAAGAATGGCAAAATCATATTGCAGATGAAGTACCGGTTATTCCATTATTCTTCGGAGCGTTTGTTGTGCCGATTGATGAGAACATAGTAAATTACAGCATTGGATATGGTTTTAACGAGGAAACATTATTATATAATGTCGGGTTTACAGAACTACCTGAAGATCAACAGTAAATTTGAGATAGAAAACACCACAAATTTTGATTTGTGGTGTTTTTGTATGTAATTGGGACCTTGTGGGTGGCGATTAGTCCTGAATCGGTTGCTTGTGGTTTCACAAGTGGACGATTAAGACATTGAGCCGTCCTCGAGACCATGAGGGTGGCGCGTAACCCCGAGCATCGCCACCCAAACAAAAAACACGTCCTATCTCTCGATAGGGCGTGCAATTTTATCAACTAAATTCATTATATTTAAAATATTCTTTTTTCCTTTTGTCTGCATCCATTCGGCTGTAGCAGCTTCGCCGTCGTTCACAAAAATATCAATGCTTTCTTTCCAAATTGCGCGTCCGCCAAGAATACCGTTAAAATTAGATCCGGCATCATGTGCAAATTACAATGTATCAATAAACATCTCAGTCGGCACACCGCCGCTCAAAAAGATAAATGGCACTTTTGTCACTTCATTCTGCGCTTTAAAAAACGCGCGTGCTTCTTCCTGCGTATACACAGCATCGCCGCCAAATCCTTCTACAAAATACATATTCACGGGGACTTCAACTTTCAGAACATCCACATGATACTCAGGCTTAGAGAACTCTTCCATAGACGCGTTAATCTTGTGCGGCCGCTTCAACGCAAACGCCTTATCTTTCGTATCGTCAGACATGTAATCATATGTAATAATCTCTAAAAAGAACGGTAACTCTGATGCTGCGCATTCATCCCCGACGCATTTAATCAGTGTCTTTTTACGGTCGTTAATGTCGTCGCCCTCATCCGGATCATAGTACACAAGCAACTTAATCGCATCTGCACCATTGTCCTTCAGCTTCGCAGCCGACCAGTCATCAAGCAGTGTCGGCAGGCGACCGGGCTCATCTTTCCTATAGCCTGACACCTCATAAGATAAAATTGCCGCGCACGATTCGACTGTCTTCTGCGCAGCGCTTAATCCATACTGAGGATCGAGCAGAATAGCAGCAGCATATGGTGAAAGATTCTCAGACACAATTTCTTTAAAACGTGACATGTTCTCAGTCGTGCCAAGGTCACCGAGCATATGCTTCAGAGAATTCCTCTGGTCGATTGCAAGTGCTGTAATTACACCATTATCATTCGTAACTTTACTTAAATCTTTCATGTGTCGTCACCTCGATATTTTCTAAATAGTCATTGAAATTTGAGAGCTTGATATGACCAGTCTGAACTTCAGCGGCATTTGCACTGCCTGCAGCCACCATACATTTAAGTGCATGTTCTAAACCTGTCTTAAAGCCATAGATAAAACCCGCAATCGATGCATCACCCGAGCCGACAGGATTCACAGCCGTCATATCGGGTGCATTCGCGGTGTAACGCGCATCGCTGTAGCACTCGAGCCCTTTATCGCCTTTGGAAATAACGACATGCTGCACGTTACTAGGCATGACAAATGCACCATCCATCATCAAAGCACGCTGCTCATCTTCATTCGGTTTAATCATCAGTACTTCAGCATCTGTATTTAATATCCCAGATAAAACATCGGCACTGACATCTAATATAACAGGGATGTTTTTCGCATTAAACAGCTTAATAATGTCATAATAAATCGTCTTCGGAATACCGTCGATACAACTGCCGCTAATAGCGACGTAATCAAATGTATCCATGCCGGACAGCTTAACGAGCAGTTTATCCCGAAATGTCGCATCAACCGGTGCGGTATTCTCGAGAACTTCTGTATTATGACCACCGCTGCTGATGTTGATACAGTTTCTGGTTTCAATCGGCACATCGACAAAATCAGTCGGAATATTCATATCTTCAAGCTTGGATTTAAGCAACGCCCCGTTGTAGCCACCGACATAACCCGTCGCAGTAACCGGGACGCCTAATATATTCAGCACTTTAGACACATTGATGCCCTTACCCCCTGCGGTCTTCACAACTTCACGCACGCGGTTGACCTCATGCATTTCAAAGTCATCGACATAATATGCCATATCAATCGACGGATTTAACGTAATCGTCAAGACATTAGTTGTAGTCATATATTGTGACACCTTTTACGACACGGTTGATAAAACCATCAGCACTCGGGTTATCTGGATCCTTACCAAGCTCTACCGACTTCAAGCATGCGATCAGCTGACCGAACCATAAGTAGAGTAATGTCAGTTCAAACGCCGAGTGCTGTCCTGACAGCTTAAACATCGTATACCCTTCGTATTTCGTCATATCAATATCAGCATCATCAGGCATCAATGCAACCTTATGATAGTGATCATTCACATTAACTTCTTCACCCAAATCTGCTTCATATTGATTTACATACGTATTATTTGAGAGCAGTTGAACAAACAATGAACCCGGTGTAAGCGACGCTTTCGGTCCATGTCTAAACGCGAGTGTTGACTCATGGTAGACGTTTACTTCACCCATCGTGAGTTCGTTCATCTTTAAACCTGTTTCGTATGCTGTAGCGCTGTGTATACCGCTGCCCACATAGAATAATTTATTAAATTCAAGTGCACTAATTTGTTTGGCAAAGTCATAGATTTCACTGAAGTAATTTGGTAATTCATTAATAAATAACTCAGATAAAGACTCGCCTAAGAGACGCGCAGCTGAAACGAGCATCGTTATATAGGAACTTGTCATAGCAAGTGACTGATCATTTGTTACATCAGGCAATACAATTTTAATTGCATCCGTATCATGACCTGCCAGGAATCCATCTTTGTTGTTCGTAATATAGACATGTTTAATCGCAGGATTTAATTGTTCTGCAAGTCCAATTACTGCTTTTGATTCAGGGCTGTTGCCTGAACGCGCAAAAGAAAACAAAATGATGTTTTTGTCAGAGACTAAGTATTTCTCAGGATACAGAACGATCTCAGTCGTCGGTACAGCCTGGCATTCAAACGCTGCGTTTTTAAAATCAATTGATTCTAACACTTTCCCAAGGTAAGCCGAAGAGCCTGCACCGGTAAATAAAATTAAAGTATTATCGTCAACGATATTTTGAAATTCAGCAATTTTTGCATCTACGATTGAATTAATTTCCGACCATAATTCTGCATTTTGAATTTGAGAAATCTCTCTAAACGTATGTGTGTTCTCCATAGTCAATATTGTCATCCTCTTTCCGAAGTGGTTATAACAAGTATATCATGAATAAAAGCCAAGCTCCATCAATTCGTGAGCCTAGCTTTACTTATCCTATTAATTCGACAGTATAGTTGTATTTATCTCCGACAACGATACTCTTAGTGTACTCAATTAACTGCTTATTCGAGTAGGCAAAGCGCTGTATGTACATCGCAACAGAGCCTTCTTTTTGATTCAAATGCTGTGCCTCATGTTTTTGAATAAGCGTCGCATTCAATGTTTCATGCGCTTTATCGATACGTATATCATAGTGATCCTGCAGCGTCTTATATAATGACAGCTTGCTGAAGTTATAATGATCGAGATCCGGCGCAATTGCATGCGGGATGTAACTGTCCTCATACATCATCGGCTGGCCGTTTGATAAGCGGAGGCGCGTCAGTTTATATACTTTTGTCCCAATCTCAAGGTTCGTCTTACGCGATAAGTATTCATCACTCTCAACAAGTTCAATATCCAGCATTTTTGAAGATGGTGTGTCACCGCTCTTTTCAATCTCATCTTTAAAACTGTATAGATCATTCAGCAGCTGATTGTATTTAGACGGTAAAACAAATGTCCCTTTACCATGTCTACGCACGACAAGCTGTTCCTGTTCAAGCAATTCGAGTGCCTGTCTAATCGTAATACGACTTGCTTCGTAGTGTTCACACAAATGGCGTTCTGACGGCAGTTTATCGCCTTCGTTATATACGCCGTCTTTAATCTGCTGCCTTAAATCATCAGCGATATTTCTATAAAGTACAGTAGACAATGGTCAAACCTCCAGACATTTATACATTTACACTAGATTAACATAAAAAGTTGTCTTTAGAATATATAAATAATACGATGGTTGTAAATAAGGAGGTAGCACCATGTTAATTAAAAACGTCACAATCGTGACGCACGAAGAAATTCTATATAATCATTGGATACATATACAGGATAATACTATCCAATCAATTGGTAAAACCGGCGACGAACCTGAAGATGCCGACGTATATGATGCAAAAAATCAATATGCGCTGCCCGGCGCAATCGATATACATATCCACGGTTCACATGGTGTCGATGCGATGGACGGGAATGCGGCCTTCTTCAACGAAATGGCGGCTCAATTACCGAATATGGGCACGACATCTTATCTAATGACGACGATGACAGAATCACTCGACATCATTAGGCATGCACTGGCATCTGTTAAAGATTACTGTTACGAATCAGGCGCTGAAATGCTCGGTGTTCATGTGGAAGGACCGTTTATTAATGAAAAGCATCGTGGTGCACAAAATGCAGATTACATTATTAAACCGGACGTCACATTAATGAAAGAATTCATGGCGCTTACTGAAGACAAAATTAAAATTGTGACATTTGCTCCCGAACAAGATAAAGAGCTGGCGCTTGCGAAATATCTTCATCAAAACAATATTATCCCTTCAGTCGGGCATAGCGATGCGACATACGACACACTAAAGGAACTGGAACAACTCGGCGACACGCATCTTACACACTACTTCAATGGTATGCGCGGCATCCATCACAGAGAACCGGGTGTTGCAGGGTTTGGCTTGATGGGTAGACCGTTCGTTGAGTTAATATGTGACGGTATACATGTGTCAAAAGACATGGTGAAGTTTGCATATAATTTCATTGGACCGGAGCGCTTGATGCTCATCACCGATGCGATGCCCGCGCAGGGATTGGAAGACGGCACGTACCCGTTCGGCGGACAGGAAGTCGTGCTTAAAAATGGCGAAGCGCGCTTAAAATCAGGATCCCTCGCAGGCAGTGTGGTGTCTATAAAAGAATCCATCAAGAACATGAAAGAATTTACAAATTGCACTTGGATGGACATCGTAAAGATGACAAGTTATAACCAATCAAAAAGACTGAACTTAAATGATAGGGGAGAAATAGCTGTGGGTAAGCTTGCAGACATTGTTATATATAACAACGAAGCGGAGTTACAAGACACCATCGTGCGAGGGAGTCGTGTTATGCCCAATTAAAACAAAACAACCCTCACTCATTTGAGCGAGGGTTTATTCATTCATTAAGCTTCCATGTTCGCTACTAAACGGCCTACAACTTTATGCTGCTCAAGCATTTCAATTCCTTTTGGAATTTCATCGAACGTGATTTCAGTGATTTTAGGATTTACACTGCCGTCAGCCATCAGTTTGAAGATATCTTCGATGTCCTGTTTCGTACCACCGTTACTGCCGACAAGTGTTGCCTGTTTCGTAATCATGTTCGTTACATTTATTGTTGTTTCAAGTTTACCCATACCAACGAGTACAACTTTACCTTGGAACGCTACAGTTTCTAATGCTTCTCGAGTCGTTATATCAAATCCAGCGTAGTCGATGATAACTTCCGGTTCAAATTCAGCAATTTCTTTAACGTTCCCATATACACCTGCAGCACCGAGGTCTTTTGCAAGTTCACGCGCTTTTTCAGAAGTATCAATCGCATATACTTTTGCACCGATTGCAATCGCTGCTTCCAATGCAATTTGACCAAGACCGCCGATACCGATCATCCCGACAACCATGCCTTCCTTAATGCCGCCTTTTGTGAATGCCGCATGGTAAGAAGTCATACCGGCATCCGTGCCCGCTGCAGCCTGAGCAAATGTAACGCCATCCGGGATTCTAACCAAGTCTTCAGCAGGCGCCATAACTTTAGTACCGAATCCGCCATCATACGCATAACCCGGTGCAGTCTTACTCGGTCCTGTTGGACATACCGCTACTTTATCTCCAACTTTGAACTCAGTTACACCAGAACCAACTTCGCTGATTACACCTGCAACTTCGTGACCCATAATTACCGGCAGTTCACCAAGTAAAGCTTTCCATCCTTCGTCACGCATTACACCGACGTCAGAGTGGCATATGCCCGCAACTTTCATATCGATAACGACCTTGCCATCTTCCGCCTTGGGATCCTCTTTTTCAATTAATTCCAACGGTTTGTTTGTGTCAACAAATTGCCAGCCTTTCATCAATAACATCTCTTATTAATATATTTATTACTTTAATCTATACATATTACTATATCAAATAACCATAGTTCAATGTTGGTAATGCTCATTGTATTGAGTTTAAGAATGCAGTTTTAGAAAAATCATTAAAAGGGTATAGCTAAAGATAAAACAACAAAGGTGGATATTATGAACCCAACAAATAGAATATTAGTGATTGTAACGAATACAGATGAATTTAAAAACGCAGGCTATAGAACAGGACTTTGGTTAAGTGAGCTGACACATTTCCTGGATGTGGTTGAAGAATCGGGGTACGAGACCGATATTGCAAGTCCTGAGGGTGGGAAAATTCCACTCGATCCTGAGAGCTTAATCATTTCAGATATTGCGGATACGGTTGGAATAGGTAATGCAGTGTCGAAGCGGTATGAAGACAGGACGTTTATGAACCGCCTTACCAACACAATGGATTTTTCAGATATCAGAGTACAGGATTATGATGCAATCTATTTAACAGGCGGACATGGTGTGATGTTTGATTTCCCGGATAATAATCGACTTTCAGATTTAATCGCGCGGTTCTATGACAATGATAGAGTCGTCTCAGCTGTATGCCACGGACCGTCAGGACTGCTTAATGTGAAGTTACAAAACGGAGAGTATTTATTAAATAATAAGAATGTCACAGGATTCTCCTGGAATGAAGAGAAAATGGCGAAGCGGGACCATGCAGTGCCGTTTAATTTAGAAGAAGAACTAAAACAACGCGGTGCAGCATTTACTGCAGCAAAGCTGCCGTTTGGCGGACATGTCGTAGAAGATGGACGCCTTATTACAGGACAAAATCCGAAGAGTGCAAAAGGCGTGGGTGAAGCGGTAGTTAAAAAGTTAAAAGAAATGCAATAAATAAAGAGCAGTACTAGATAATGACAATCCAGTGCTGCTCTTTCATATTATGCTTCTCCGTTTGGAGAGATTAATACTTTAGCCTGGCTCTTATCTGTATTAAGAAGTTCAATACCATCTTTAACGACATCGTCTAAACTAATGCGGTTTGTCACGACTTTCAACACGTCCAGATTACCTTCAGCAATTGCTTTAATGACCGGTTTGTAATCGTGAGCGTAAGCGAGTGAGAATTTAATCTGACCTTCAATGCTCAGTAAATCGTTCGGATTAAATGATACCTCACCACCGAAGCCTGCGATAACCTGCACAACGCCCGCACGTTTAATAGAGTGTACTGCACTGTTAAATGTAGGGTTCGCACCAGCAACTTCAAATGCAACATCTACACCACGGTTTTCAGTCACTTCCATAATCTTTTTAACAGCGTCTGCGTCACCAGCGTTGATGACATGCGTTGCACCGAGCTCCTTTGCCTTATCTAAACGCTCCTGCGATAGATCAATCACAAATGTCTCAGCAGCACCGTAGGCTTGCGCACATAATAATGTAAGAAGACCGATTGGTCCGGCACCGTAAATTGCAGCCGTTTGACCAGCTTTTAAACCTGATAAACCGACAGCGTGGAATGCTACAGCAGTGGGTTCAACGAGTGCACCTTCTTCTAATGATACGTTCTCAGGTAACTTGTGGAAATATTTTTCTTCAGCAACGAAGTACTCAGCGAATCCACCGTCACCAGCGAGACCGTAGAAACCAACGTTCGACACTTCACGTAAGTTGTATTTACCAGTGCAGCAAGGTTCACACTCGCCACAATATAACATAGGCTCAATTGCAACTTTGTCACCGACAGCAACGCTTGTTACGCCGTTACCGATCTCTTCGACAGTACCAGAGAACTCGTGACCGAGTACTAGAGGTGTTTTATCCTTAGTCAGCGGGTGTTCGTCGTAGGCAAGCGCCAACCCGTGGTTGAATGCGTGAAGATCACTTCCGCAGATACCTGCCCATCCGACCTTCACCTTAACCTGACCGTTCTCGACGTTCTTTACGTCAACTTCTTCGATACGTAAATCCTTTTCGCCGTATATAACGGCAGCCTTCATTTTAGACATACATACACTCCTAAAGTTGTTTTGAATACTATTACATTTTAATGAATTATTAGGAGTGGAGCAAGAAAATAGCTTATAGGAGTATTTCTTGTTGATAAAATTAAAACTGCTACAGATTACCTTCATATAGATTAATGTAAGCGCTAAAAATGTTATAGAGTAATTAAATTTTTCTTTTTATTTAAAAGATGGTCATGGCAGGCTAATGCAGTTATAGTTTTTCCAGTTCCTGTAGCCATCTCAAGCATGCCTTTGTACTTATTCTGTATCCATTTCTCTAGAGCTTTATTTTGGTATGAATGGAGAGTAATTCTATCTAGTATAGATTTTCTGCGCTTTGGTTCATTGATTGTTTCTCTAAAAGTATTAATTATTTTTTCCGTAGGTTTAAAGGTGTAAACATTAGAGTTTTTATTATTCCAAAGAGAATCAAAAGTATTATGATAAATTTCGAGTGATTGTTTATCTCGAACTACATGTGTGATTTCAAAATTATTTTTTATCGCTGCTGCTGTTTCATTATTAGATCCAGTAAAACCTATCTCGTCCCCATTGTTATTAATAAAAATTCCAATCTTAGCATGAAATATACCTGAGCCATCTCTGTTTATAATGAATCTAATGTCTAAAATATCCTTGATTATAAGTTCAGATATTTTAGAAATATTAAGATTATTTAAAGATATCTCATCAATGGTTTGAAGGATATTATTTTCGATTATTCTTTTATAATCATATCCTTCAATTATTTTCTTTTTATCTTCTTCAGGTAAATCAGGTGAACAAATAATTTGTATTTTAAGTCCATTATCATAATTAGATGAGATGATTTCTTCGTATATTGTGTCTATAAATGATGATGTGAAGTATCCTGAGATTCTCTTATAATGCTTTGCTTTACTTATATTTGGCTTTAAGAAATCAGCTAGAAAATCATCTTCAAATGATATATAAACATTCTTGTTACTTATAAAAACCAATTTTCACTCCTCCTACCGAATAGTATTATTCCCATCAATAAACCTAAACATATTGTAGTCAACTGGATGTCTCAAAATGAAATTCATTTTAGCAACTTTGTGCTGATCATCTTGTAAGCCGATCATCGTATTTTTTGCTGAACCGAGATCGATGTCAACATCGCCCATATAGTAATGGTACACACCCTCATCATCATCTCTTTTAACAAATAAGTGTATTACAGTATCTTTGTTCTTATAGTCTCCGATAATTTCTCTATTAATTTTCGATTCTAGATTTGTTCCTTTTCTCGTATACCACTGAAAAATATGTGAATCTAAGAATCTGTCATCATATCTCACGGATTCATCAATATCATCAGACTTATGATACTTCACGAAGATCGGTGTCGTATTATGTTTATTCTTATAACCATAAATCGTACTCGTTTCATCTTTTTCCCAGTTCAACAATCTACACACATCTGTCCGACTATACTTTTCATGTAATGTCAGTTGGATGGTTTGGTCGTATTCTTCTGATTGTAGTAATCCAAGTGCAATCACATCTTCTACTTGTGCTTTAAAATAGTCATCGTTTAAAGAAGATCTAAACTCTTGTGTTAGTGACACCAAATCCCCATTAACTTCTATTAAAGGATAAACGTATTTTGTACGTTTCTGCTGTGTATAAAATTCTAATGTGAACATCCTAATTATCGACGTCATCGTTGAATCATTCATAAAGTATCTTTTCTGATACATATCTTTTTGGAAGTCTGCGATGTTAACTGGACCTTTTAATAATTCTTTTAAAAGTAAAATCTCAGTCACTCTTTTTCCATCTACGATTTCCTGAGACAGGAATGTAAGAATACGATCTTGTCCATTTGTTAATGGTTCGGTTTCTTCTTTGAGTTTCCCTAAGAACGTAACATAATGATCATATTTGTTAAGAACGAGCATTGGGTTCATAGCTTCTTGATCTTTATGGAGATCAACTAAAGTAGGAATCTTACCAAGTTTATTTTTAGTGTAGCTGTACATGCGTCTTAAATTTGCCAGGGAATCGAGTGTTGCTTTTGAAATTGAATTAAATATTCTATCTTGAGCAATGCGTTCAAAATTAATTGTCGACTCACCAGTAATTACAGTGCCATCAATCACATCTTTTCGCAGTCTGTCTTTGTTATAAGATTTATCACCTGTTAGTGCGACAGGGATAAGATAGTTATTTTTATAGTTACCAATAAAATCTATGACAGTCAGAAATTCTTTATCTTCGTGTTTACGTAGACCACGACCAAGTTGTTGAACAAAGATGATGCTTGATTCTGTTTGTCTTAACATCACTACCTGATTTATAGACGGAATATCCACACCTTCATTAAAAATATCTACAGTGATTAAGTAATCTAGTTTATTTGCTTCAAGTAATTCAACCGCGTCTTCACGTTGCTGTTGGGTATTAAGTCCAGTTAAGGATTTAGTTTTATAGCCTCTTTGGTTAAGTAATTCTGATAGCTGATGTGCTTCTTCTCTATTGGATACAAACATTAGTCCACGAACATGTTCCCCAGCGTGGGAGTAGTAATGTAATTTATCAATGATGTGTTGTATTCTTTCTTCATCTAGAAGGTCTTTCAATGAACTAGTATCACTAATTGTTTCTCCGTCAACTATGTAATCTGTAACACCAAAGTAATGAAAAGGCGATAATATTTCTGCCTCTAATGCCTGTTGAAGTCTAATTTCATAAGCGATATTGAAGTCGAATAACCCAAATATCTCATTATCATCTGTTCGTTCTGGTGTAGCTGTCATTCCTAATAAGAATTTCGGTTCAAAGTACTTAATGATTTTCTCATAAGAATTTGCACTACTTCGATGGGCTTCATCTATGATGATGTAGTCAAATGCATCGCTAGCGAATTGTTTTAGGTGATTGTCTTTAGAGAATGTCTGTATGGTTGCAAACATATATTTTGCATCTGCATCTCTTCTAGCACCTGCATAAATACCATAGTCAGCTGGATCTCCACCAATTAAGTTTCGATAATCGTTTAAGGATTTATTAAGGATTTGTTCACGATGTGCAATAAATAATACGCGGTCTGGATTCATACTTTTTACATCGAATGCTGATAAATATGTCTTACCAGTACCTGTAGCAGATATTACTAATCCCTTTGTTTCACCCATTAATCGCAAGTTCTTTAGAGAATCTAATGCTTCGACTTGCATAAGGTTTGGGGTGATTTCTTTAGGATCTAGATTGTTAAAATGGTAAGGTTGTTTTGTTTCTAATATCTTTAAGACTTTCTCATCATGCTTTGACTCTTTATAAATCTTTTCGTAATCATTTATCCAAGTAGTTGTTAGCGGTTCTGAAGCTTCCCATAATTCATCAAATTGTTCTGAGAAATGCTGAATAACCGCACCGTTATCGAGTGAAGTTAATTTTAAATTATATTCATAGTTTTTCTTTAATGCAGAGTCAGTGAGGTTAGAGCTGCCAATAAACATGATGGAATATTTCTTTTTCTTAAATACATATCCTTTTGCATGAAAACCTGATTGTCTTGTAATATGAACATCTACATTTGGAATTTTTAAAAGTTCTTTAAAGACTTTTGGTCTATTAAAATTTAAATATGTTGAAGTGATTATGCGTCCTCTCACGCCACGTTTATTCAGTTCGTACAGAGCTGTCTTTAAAGAAGCAATGCCACCTTCTGTAATAAATGCAACAGAAATTATAAAAGAATCACATGACTCGAGTGCGTCTAGCATTGGCGATAATACATTTTCTTCTTTCGAATTTATAATTAATTCAGGTGGATGATGTGATGTCTTAGGTGTAAAACGGTCTATAAATCCTCGCTCATAAGCATTTAGTAAGTTTACTTTTCTCGCTTCCATAGCATCCCGCCCGTTCGGTTATATATATATATATACATTATATGGTAGATAAATAGAGAATGAAAGATCCTGTATCAATTATGTGAAATTTCAGTTTGATATTTTATAAAAATCTAACGGTAAAAATAAAATTTATAAACTAACCAAATAACTCTAACAGATTACAATAGTTGATATTGTGAGTTGATGTTTTATAAGCAAAAACTAATTAATTGAAATACTATTGTAAATATTCAGAATATTGTGTATCATTAGTTTCAAATCAATTTTGTTTACTGTTAATTGTTAACAATCGATAATTTACAATTTATATTTGAAAACGATTTCAATTTATTTCTATTGAGGTGAAAGATATTAATAATAAAATTGAGTACCTGACACTAACTGAAAATGTCACTTCTATAATTAAAAATAAGATTATAAATGGAGAATTATCTCCAGGGGATAGAATTATAGAATCAGAACTAGCTAATGAATTAAAAATTAGTAGAGGACCTATTAGAGAAGCTTTAAGAAAAGTTGAACACGAGGGGCTTGTGGATTATCAATCTAATAAAGGATGCATGGTTAGAGTAATTACGGAAAAAGAAGTTAGAGATGTATATATGATTAGAGCTTACTTAGAAATATTATCTGTCGATTTATGTAAGGGTAAGTTTCAAAATAAAACAATTTCTTTAATGGAAAATTTAATTAATGAAATGAAAGAAGCTTCTGATGATAAAAATGTCGCGCGATTAGTTGAGCTTGATGAAGATTTCCATTCTTTAATTGTAAAAGAATCAAACAATCATAAATTATTTGAAATATGGTCGGGGTTAAAAAGTATTAACATAGTTATTATATCATCAGTTTATAATTTACAATTGGCTAACTTAGAAAAACAAGGTGAAAAACATCAGTTGCTAGTAGATAAACTTAAAATTGGAGAAGCTAAAGAAATTAATAATATTATCAAATCGCATTATGATAATTCCGCTAACCATTTCAATAACATGGAGGATATATAGCATGGGTACATTTATCAGAAAAAGAGTTGTTACAGGTATTTTAGTGATTTTCATTTCTTTATCCATTACCTTTTTCTTAATACATTTAGCTCCAGGGGACCCTGTTTCCATTCTAGCGGGAACAGATAATCCTTCTCCTGAAATGATTGAAACTTTAAATGAAAGATATGGCTTCGACCAGCCTTTACCTATTCAATTTTTTACATATATCGGAGGGTTATTACAAGGAGACTTGGGATTTTCAGTGATACAGAATCAGCCGGTACTTGAATTGATTTTAGCAAGGATTGGTCCTACTCTATTACTTGCTTTAACTGGGTTAATATTAGCTGTAATTATTGGGACGAGTTTAGGTATATATGCGGCAAGAAAGAATGGTTCAAAATATGACGTCTTTATGAGTGGTACTTCTTATATCTTTGATTCCATGCCTCCCTTTTGGTTGGGTATGATGCTGATTCTGCTCTTTGCTACGGGACTAGGGTGGTTCCCGACATCCGGAATGGTAGATTTGAGAGCTTCTCCTGATGGTTTTGAATATTATCTTAGTGTCGCTAAGCATATGGTTTTACCATTAACAACAATAGTCCTTACTCAAATACCTTTTTTCTATCGAATAGCTAGATCTTCAGTTATCCAAACCATGAGTGAAGATTTCATTACTACTTATAAAGCCACAGGCATGGAAGAAGGTAAAATTTTTAGAAAATATGTCTTTAAGAATGCCATCTTGCCAACAATTACTATGTTTGGAATAAGTCTTGCATATGTGTTGGCGGGCCTAGCTATTATTGAAATTGTCTTTGCTTGGCCAGGTATGGGGAGATTGCTTTTAGATTCAATAATGCAAAGAGATTATCCTTTACTAATGGGAATTTATTTATTTATATCAATCTCTATTGCTGTCACTATGGTACTTGTTGATGTGGTCTATTCGGTTATTGACAAAAGAATTAAAAATACTTAGTTAAGAGGAGGAATACAAATGGAGGCCGAAGTTGAAAGTGGAATTGTGGTTCGAAATAGTAAATGGTCAAAAGTAAGAAGAGCTATTAATGAAAATATACAGTTGAAAATAGGTTTAATTCTTTTGACAATTATTATAAGTGTAGCGATATTCGCTCCTTTTATAGCTACCCATAACCCTTACGCTGTGTCTAATAACATGGTTTCCTCACCCAGTTTACAGAATTATTTAGGAACCGATGGTCTGGGAAGGGATTTATTCAGTGGAATCGTATACGGTGCCAGGACGTCTTTGATAATTGGAATATTAGCTGCTTTGATTTCAGCAATAATAGGAACATTTATTGGAGGGATTGCTGGTTATTTTAAAGGTAAGGTCGACACTGTATTAAATGAAGTTATTAATATATTTCTTATGATTCCTACTTTCTTTTTAATATTATTAACCATTGCTCTTTTCGGATCTAGTATGTTCAATATGATAATTGTAATTGGAGTTACCATGTGGACAGGTAATGCAAGACTAATGAGAGCACAAGCATTGTCAATTCGAGAGAGAACATTTATTAGCTCTCTAGAAGTGACAGGTTTTAATAAATCTCGCATATTAGTTAAGAATGTTATTCCTAATGGTATATTTCCTATTATTGCTAACACCACGATGAATATTTCAGCAGCTATCTTAACTGAAGCTGGTTTAAGCTTTTTAGGCCTCGGAGATCCTAACGTAGTTAGTTGGGGACAAATGGTATATGAAGGTAGAACATATCTTGCAAGCGGCTGGTGGATATCAACATTTTCAGGAATGGCTATTGTGATAACGGTACTTGCTTTCTACTTAGTAGGTGACGGATTAAATAAAGTACTAAGTCCTAAATTAAAACTAAACAGGTAGGTGAGAAATATGGCTATATTATCAGTTAAAAATTTAAATGTAGAGTTTTTATCTGAGGGTAAGAATGTTAAAGCAGTTAACAATGTATCATTTGATATTGAGGAAAAGGATTCAATAGGAATTGTAGGGGAATCTGGTTCTGGCAAATCGACTTTAGCTATGGCTATACTCAAACTTCTTCCTAGTAATACAAAGATTTCTGGTGAAGTCTTATATAAGGATAAGAATATTTTACCATTAGGAAATAAACAATTAAAAAATATTCGGTGGAAAGAAGTAGCAGTTGTATTTCAAAAGTCGATGAACTCATTAAGTCCAGTTCATAAAATTGGAATGCAACTGGTAGATGTCTATAAAATACATTCTAAAAAAGCAACAAAAGAAGAAGCTAGAAAGAAAATCATGGATTTATTATTGCTTGTTAATCTTCCTACTAGGGTTTTCTCTTTGTATCCTCATGAATTATCAGGTGGAATGATGCAAAGGGTTTCAATTGCACTTAGTTTGATACAAAATCCGAATTTATTAATACTAGACGAATCAACTACTGCACTAGATGTAGTAACAGAAAGACAAATTTTAGAAGAGTTAAAATTATTAGAAGAGACGCTAAATATAACAAGGATAATGATCACCCATGATATGTCAGTAGTGGCAACATCATGCAAAAAGGTAGCAGTTATGTACGCAGGAAATATAGTAGAATTTGGCATGGTTGAAGATGTATTAACTGATCCTAAACATCCATATACTAAAGGGCTAATAAATTCTTTTGCTTCAGCATCAAATAAAAATAAAGAGATACAGGGAATTCCTGGAACGTTACCAGATTTAAGTAAAAGTACGAAAGGATGTATTTTTGCTGATAGATGCCCTATCAGTGAAGAAATTTGTTTTGAAAAAGTTCCATTACAGAGGAGTTTTGCACAAGGGCGTGAGGTATCCTGCCATATGGTAGGAGGTGATTTAAAATAATGTCAGATAATAAATTGCTCAAAGTTGTGGATTTGAAAAAATGGTATGAGACGAAAGTAAAAATAAACGACAAAAAGTTCGGAAAGACTAAGAAACAGATAAAAGCAGTAGACGGTATTAGCTTTGAACTTAAGACAGGTGAGATTCTAGGAATAATAGGTGAATCTGGTTGTGGGAAATCAACCCTCGGTAAATTATTGATAAACTTGGAAGAACCTACTTCTGGAAATATCTTTATTCATGGAGTTTCTACACAGGAAATTTTCAAAAAAGATTCACTTAAATTCAGAAGAATGGTTCAAGTTATTTTCCAAAACCCATTTGATTCTTTTGACCCGCGTAATACTATAAAAGATATTTTAGAAAGCACATTAAAACTTCATTCAATAGGCTCTTCTTATATTGAAAGAGAAGAAATTGTGAAAAGTTCTATTGAGGAAGTAGGTTTGAAGCCTGCTGAGAATTTTTTAAGTAGATATCCCCATGAGTTATCTGGGGGGCAGTTACAGAGAATAGCTATAGTAAAAGCTATGATGTTAGAACCCGATATTTTAATTGCTGACGAAGCAGTATCAATGCTTGATGTTTCTGTAAGAGCAGAAATAATCAAATTATTAAAAAAGTTGACAAAATCGAAAGGGACTACGTTGATTTTTATAAGTCATGATATAAATACTACAAGCTATATTTCTGAAAAGATAGCCGTCATGTATTTAGGAGAAATTGTTGAATTTGGAAGTACACAAGAGGTACTAGAATACACGCAACATCCGTATACAAAAGTTTTATTATCTAATAGTTCTACAATTGATCTAAATGATGATAAGGAGGTGATATCTATAAGTGGAGAACCGCCGTCGCCTATTGACACGGGACCAGGCTGTTATTTTGCTCCTAGATGTTATATGGCTAAAGAAGTTTGCTTTAATTCACACCCTGATTTTAAAGAGAGAAGCTTAACTCACAAAGCTACTTGCCATTTCGCTAAAAGTAATATGGAAAAAGAAACAATTAATATAACCTAAAAATAAAGGCAATATTATTAAGGAGGAAAAGAAATGAAAAGAGTATCATTACTAGGATTGTTAACTGTGATTTCGTTATTTTTATTCGGGCATAATGGTTCAATAAATGTAGTAGAGGCTTCAGAAGATAATGATTCGAGCACGGATGAACCAATAGATGGAGGTACAATAGTTGTTGGGATAGGAGCGGATCCGATGGGTTACAATCCTAATGCTGTTGGGGACGATTTTGGATACTACATATATCAAAATATATTTAATAGACTAATGAAATTGAATAACAACCAAGAAATTATACCGGATTTAGCAAAAGATTATGAACTATCTGAAGATGGTTTAACTTTAACATTTTATTTAGAAGAAGATGTTAAGTGGCATGATGGTGAAGAATTTAGCTCGGAGGATGTAAAGTTCACATTTGATACAATAATGGAAGAGAATGGACAAGCATCAAGCTCACTTTCTTCAGTAAATGAAATCACAACACCAGATGAAAATACTGTTTCTTTTAATCTAAATAGGAAAGATTCTGCATTACTTGGAAACCTATCTTGGTATGGAATATTTATCATGCCTAAACACATCTATGAAGGCACCGACTGGATTACTAACCCAGCTAACCGAGATCCAATTGGGACAGGTCCATTTAAGTTTGTTGAACATAACTCAGGTGTAAATATAACTCTTGAAAAAAATGAAGATTACTGGGGGGACGTTCCTTACCTAGATCGTGTCATTTATTCAGTAATGCCTGATTCAAATACAGCAATACAAGCATTGAATAACGGAGAACTAGATATCTTAGGAGTTGGCCCACCATTCTCAGAAATGGAAGGATTCAAGTCTAATCCCCAGTTTAAAGTAGGAGAGTTGATTTGGCCATCAAGGTTCCAAATTGCATTTAATATGGAAGATGATGATTTTTCAGATCAGAGAGTTAGAGATGCTGTTGCTTATGGAGTAGATAAGGATGCAATTGTTGAAATTGCTTTAAATAACAATGGTATTGTAGCTAATACAGGTATGGTTCCTGCTTATGAAGCTGTGCTTAATGAGGAAGATGTTTTTCCAAATAGAGATGTAGAGAAAGCTAAAGAATTATTAGAAGAAGCTGGATATACTGCAGATTCTAATGGAATGTATTTCTCTACTACCATCGATGTATTTAGTGGGGAGCCATATGAGAATATCGCAACGGTATTTAGAGAAAACCTAAGGGAAGTTGGTATTGAGGTTTCTATCAACGTTATGGAATCAGCAGCTTGGAGTGACAAGGTATGGGATAATAAAAATTATTCAATTTCTCTGCTAGCTGGATACCAAGGACCTGGACCTGGTGGTTTAAACGGGCGTTTCTCATCTGACGGATCAATGAATATTTATAACTATTCTAATCCTGAATTAGATGATCTTTTAGTTGAAGCTGCGCAACAAGCTGACATGGAAGCAAGCGCTCCATACTATCAAGAAGCACAAAAATTACTTGTTGAAGATAAACCGATGTTACCCCTTTCAGAATGGGTTATGGTAGACCCTTATCAATCATATATTGAAGGGCACCCAACTTCAGAAGAAGCAATTGGAAAAACAGGTTTTTATGAATATACCTATATCTGGATAAATGACTAAAAATCACGTAATACATCACAACAAAATACTTATGAATATTGACTTGTAAACAAAGGAGATATTAATTAATGAATTTAGACAAAATTATTGAAAGAGTACCTGACTACGACCACTTTCTAACTGTTGATGAATTAGATCAAAGTACTCTTCAATTGGAAAAAGAGTTTCCAGATGTCGTTACAGTTTTTGAAGCTGGAAAATCACGTAATGGACACCCTATTTTATGTTCTAAAATTGGTAACGGGAAGAAAAATGCTTTATGTTTTGCACTTCCACACCCTAATGAACCTATAGGAGCAATGACTATTGAGTTCCTATCAAGAGCCTTAGCAGAGGATGAAGAATTCAGAAATTCAACAGAATATACGTGGTATTTTATGAAATGTGTGGATCCAGATGGAACTAGATTAAATGAAGGTTGGTTTAAAGGACCGTTTAATATTTATAATTATACGAAAAACTTTTTTAGACCAGGAAGCATAGAGCAAGTTGAATGGACTTTTCCTGTAAACTATAAAAATTTAAACTTTGATGATCCTATGCCAGAAACACAGGCAATTATGAATGTTGTTCAAGAAGCAAAACCTGATTTCCTATATTCATTACACAATGCAGGATTTGGTGGGGCATACTGGTATATTACGCACGAATATGAAGATATATTTGATGATTTAAGAGATGCTGCTAAGAAACAAGGTGTTGCCTTACATCTTGGAGAGCCAGAGACACCGGCTGTTAAGCAATATTCTCAATCAATTTATAACATGTTAGGGATTGAAGAAGAATATGATTTCTTAGAAAAGTATACGAATGATGCACCAGAAGACCTTATTAAATGTGGAACAAGTAGTGCAAGTTATGCTAAGAAATTTAATGATTGTGTAACTTTATTGACTGAATTGCCTTACTTTTTTGACGACAAAATTCAGGACTTAAGTGAATCTAAACTTACAAGAAGAGAAGCTATTGAGAAGAACGTTGAGATTATCAATCATTATCACTCTAAACTAGATGATTTATTATCCAAGATTAGTAACCAGCTATCTGAAGACAATCCGTTCCCGTTGCTGGTAGAACAAATGATTTCCAATTCTAAATCATCTAATCAAGCAAAACTAGAATGGGCTAATCAAGAAGAGTTTACAAGAAAAGCGACCGTTTCGGAAGAGTTTGATAATCTTATTGTGTCAAAGTTTTATAGTGGATTAATGATTGCTCTTTTACAAAGAGCTGCAGAATTTGAAATTGAGAGAATCAAAAATGAAAATATAGAAGGATCAAGCCTTAAAAATCTTGAAGAAGTTGCGGAAAAGGCAGCAGAATGGGTTAAAGAAAACTCTGAAATGCTTGAAGAAGAAATGAATTATGAAGTTATTTCTATTCAAAAATTAGTAAGAATCCAGATCGAATGTGGATTGATAGTTGCTAATCACCATTCGAATAGATAAAAGCTCGATGCATTGAACAATAATAATTTATTAAAAATAATATTTTGGGAGATTACGTTAGAAATATTTATTCTAACGTAATCTCATTAAAATTTGCTAAGGAGATAAGTTAATTTGTTACATAAAAGCAATCGGAGTATATTGACTAAGAATATGGATGAGGTAGAACAAGCTCGTGAAGCTTTTAAGTTATCACGTAAATCTTTTAAGGAGCTTTCAGTAGATAATGTTGCCACGGTTGATCGTCTAATTTCTATCGATAATTTGACTGTTCCATTAAGAATCTATACACCTAAAGGACACGGTCCCTTTCCAATTCTTATCTATTTTCATGATGGTGGTTTTGTATTAGGGGATTTGGACTCAAGTGATAATCTTTGTCGCTATTTAAGCAAGAATTCTTCGCGCATTGTTGTATCTGTTGATTATAGATTAGCTCCAGAAAACCCATATCCTGCTGCTTTAGAAGATGCTTTGGGAGCCGTTAGATGGGTTAATGATTTTGCTAGTGAATTAAATGGCAACAATAAGAATCTGGCTTTAGTTGGGAGTAGTGCAGGTGGAAACCTGGCTGCACAAGCAACAATATATTTTCGTAATTCAGAAGAAGTGTGTATCGATAGTCAATGGCTTTTTTATCCTTGGTTAAATTTTGAAACTAGCTCAGATTCTCACCGCTCACATGGCAAGGGTTATAATTTAACTACTGAAGAGCTTAAATGGTTTACTAAAAATTATTTGCCGTCTAATATTGATTTGAATTCCCCAGAAATATCACCTCTACATCATAAAAAACTAAATGACCTTCCTTACACTATTATTCTTGTAGCTCAACTAGATCCCCTTAAGGACGATGGAACAATGTATGCCAAAGCATTAGTAGATGCGGGTAATGAGGTCGATTACAAGTGTTGCAAAAACTTGCCCCATAGTTTTTTGAGTATGGCTGGTGAGATACATGAAGCTAGGGAAGTGCTTGATGATCTTGTTTATAAACTCAAAAAAAGAAATTAATTAAATATTGAAGGAGCAAATTACTGGCTATTCAGACTCCAATGTTTATATATATTATTCTGAATGGAAGAAAGGGTTTTATTATATGTATATACCGAAAGATTATGAGATGAACAACATCGATACTTTGATTGCATATATAAAAGAAAATAGTTTCGGGATTCTAGTCTCTGAGGGTAAAGAACTGATTAATGGGACTCATTTACCTTTTTTAGTTGAAAGAAGCTCTGATAATAACATAAAACTAATAAGTCATATGTCAAAGGCTAATCAGCAATGGCGAGAGATTAATGGTGAAGTTTTAATTATTTTTTCAGGGGCCCATATGTATATATCACCTACTTGGTATGAAGAAGAAGGTTTTGTTCCTACATGGGATTACCAGTCTGTGCATGTTTATGGTAAGTATATACCAAAGAATTCACCTGAAGATTTAAGAGAGATTATGGAAAAAACTATAGAATATTATGAAGGTTTTCAAACTGAACCCTGGAATGGTAAAATTCCAGATCATATTTATAATCGTCTTATCGAAGGTGTGGTAGGTTTTAACATTGAGGTAACAGATATTCAAGGACAATGGAAATTACATCAAGACCATCCTGATAGTAGAAAGAGAAAAGTGGTTTCGGCTTTAAGAGAGTTAAAGAATCAAGATGCAGGTAAAATAGCAAATGAGATTGAAAAAATAATTGAGTTGTAAAAATAAATTGATTTTAATCACTATAAAGATATAGATTGAAAATGAGGTATAGATATGAAAACACGTAAGGTAAATGTAATAGATAATTTCCACGGTACAGAAGTGGCGGACCCTTATAGATGGTTGGAGAATGACACATCTGAAGAGGTAATAGAATGGACGAACAAGCAGCAGGAGCAAACTCAAAAATACTTTGACAGTAAATCTTTTAGAAATGCTATCAAAGATAGCATTACAAAGTATACTAATTTCCCTAAATACAATTCACTTAAAAAGAAGGGTGAGTATTATTACTTCTTTAAAAACGATGGTCTGCAAAATCAGCCTGTTTTCTATAGAAGTAAATCATCGGATTTAAGTGATTTAGAGGTGATCATTAACCCGAACGAACTTAACGATGAGGGCACGGCAGCGGTCACAAATATTTCTTTCAGTCCGGACAATTCAATGATGGCTTATGCAATCTCTTACAACGGCAGTGATTGGCAGGAAATCAGAATTAAGAACTTAGAGACACTTAAGGATTATGATGAACTGTTGGAGAAGTGTAAGTTCACGAATATCAGCTGGGATAAAGACAATGGTGGCTTTTATTACAGCTGTTACCCGAATGCAGATGATTTCTCTTTAGCAGGCGGTGCTGATCTTAACTCGGTGTATTATCATGTTGTAGATACGCCGCAAAAGGATGACAAGTTAGTTTATCAGGATAAGGAAAACAGTCAATATTCTTATGTAGCAACTGTGTCTGATGACGATAAATACATCCTGCTGAACAGGTATTACGGTACTGAACGCAAAAACAATATTTATTATAAACTTCAGGGTTCTGACTATGGTTTTATCTCTCTTATCGAAGGTGATGAAGGTTACTACTCTTACATAGGTAATGAAGAAGATGTCTTTTATTTTTATACGACATACAATGCACCTAAGGGTAGAGTCATTGCAATAAATATAAATAATCCTGAGAGGGAAAATTGGGAGGAAGTTATTCCGGAAAATAAAGACACGCTCTCAATTATAAAAATAATCAATAATAAATTTGTGACGACTTTTTTACATGATGCATATAGCATAGTGAAAATATTTAACATGGATGGCTCGGAAGATAAACAGCTGCAGCTGCCTAAATTCATTACTGTATTTGAAGTGAATGGTGATAGGGAAGATACAGAGATGTTTGTGAGCTATACCTCTTATGCCTATCCTATGAAAACAGATAAATACAGTTTTGAAGACGATACTCTTGAACCTGTCACAGAGGAAGTAAAACATATAAATTCTGATTCTTTTGAAACAAAACAAATATTCTACTCTTCAAAAGATGGTACAAAAATTCCAATGTTTATTACGCACAAGAAAGGTTTGGAGCTGACTGGAGATGTTCCGACTCTGCTGTATGGATATGGCGGATATAATGCAAGCATGACGCCTTCTTACTCAGCATCTCAGTTAATGTGGCTTGAAGCAGGCGGGGTTTATGCAGTAGCGAATATCCGTGGCGGCGGGGAATATGGTCAGGAATGGAACCATGCCGGTATTCTCGAGAAAAAACAAAATGTCTTTGATGATTTTATCGCTGCAGCAGAATGGCTAATTGAATCCGGATATACAAAACCGGAACGCCTTGCAATTATGGGCGCAAGCAACGGTGGGTTGTTGGTCGGTGCATGCATTAATCAACGTCCGGATTTATTTGGGGCTGCATTATGTATGGTACCGGTTGTGGACATTCTTAGATTCCATAAGTTCACTGTTGGACGTTTTTGGACAAAAGAATTTGGCAACGCTGAAGAAAATCCGGAACATTTTGAGTTTATATATAAATATTCACCGGTTCATAATGTTAAGGATGGTACGCATTACCCGGCGACACTTGTTACAACAGCTGATACAGATGATCGGGTTGTGCCGCTTCATGCGAAGAAATTTGCTGCAAGATTACAGGCAGCGCAGGCAGGTGAGAATCCAATTTTGTTAAGAGTGGAAAAGAATGCTGGACACGGGATGGGTAAGCCGACTTCAAAAGTAATAGAAGAACAAACTGATTTATATACTTTTCTATTTAATGAACTGGATATTCAGCACGATTTTTAAGGAATTGAATATGATTATTTATATATGAAATATCCCGGGAGTTTATTCTTCCGGGATATTGCCTTTGTAGATTTAATTATTCGTTCGATACTTTACTTATTGCCTGTAATACTGCCCCGCGTGCGCCCTGCTGGTTTTGGGCTTTTGAAATATACATACGGTTGAGTATGTGTGCCTGGTCGGGCAGCAGCATGTCACTTAATTTTTGTTTAATGGTTTCTAAGTAGTCCGGGTTGTGGGTAATGACACTGCCACCGAATACAATTGTGTCCGGATCAATCAGAGCATTGACTTGATATAATGCAACAGCCATCATTTGAGCAGCCTCGTCGATAATACTTTTTGCATCTTCATTGTCTTTGTAATGATTAAAAAGGTCTTTTGTGTTCAAGCGCCCATTACCGGTAACGGCTCTGTATCGATTCCTGAGTGCAGGTCCACTGATAATATTTTCAAGGCGTTGATATTCCCCATTATGCATGAAGAATGTTTGTCCAAGTTCGCCTGCAAATCCATTCCCCCTGAAAATCTCGCCATTTATAATTGTCGTGATTGCAATGCCCGTGCTGATTGTCACGTACACAAATGTTTTGCTCGATTGTACATTATGCCACTCATTATATGCAGCCACAGCCACATCATTATCAATCGTGACTTTGACATTGCCAAAGTGGTCTGACATTCTTTTAACTACTGGAAAGTTTTGCCACGGAATATTGCTCTGATAGACAGCAATACCTTTTTTAGCATTTACCAAACCTGGCACACCGACACCTATCGCTGTAATATCGTTATGATTCATATTTTTACTTTTTAGAAGACTTTCTATGGATATAACCACTGAATCAAATAGATGCTCTTCTGATCTTGTATCTGTTGCAACTTGATAATCGCCGATAACTTCTTTATTTTCATTCATCACTACAGTTAATATCTTTGTACCACCGATATCAACGCCTATATAGTACTTCATGTTTACATTCCCTCAGATCTAATATCATAAATTTCCTATACTTGTATTGTAAGCTAATTAAGACATCTTATAAAGTAAATCATAAAAAAACACCAAACAGGTTATGACCTGTCTGATGCTTTTATTGTATGTCTGAGAATATCTTCAAGTATATATGTCTCGCCATGCTTTGCTGGAAAGTGGTTGGCACCCTTCAGCCTGTGCGGATTTAACCCATGCACGGCGGTATATGCTTTAGGATTAATCTCAGTGATCATATGCTTGATTTGTCCCGCTTCCGCATGCCCTGACGTCCCATGATTCACAATTTCCAGATTGTAATACCTCAGCCAGTCAAGCAGCACGTTATAGTTTGAATCGTATGGACCAAGCGGTGTGCCATTCAAATGTAAATAACATGCACGTTCGAGATTAAACCGCTTTAGGGCTGCGATATTTTCGAAACTGTTTTGTACAAAGCCCCGTGTGATGACTTCGATGTCCGCTTTTTGAATGGTTCTCGGTGTATTTTCTGACGGTGTGTCATAATAATACACATTCGATTTCTCACCATTGTTTAAATAATTCTCTAGCAGACGTGCTGTCTTCTTCTCAAAGACAATCGGCTGTCCATGTTCTGTTGCGTAACGGACCAGATATCTTAAACGGTTGATATCACGATGATATGCATTAAAGATAAACAAATCATAATTGAGCATTGCCACGCCTTCAAGCAGTTTGCTCGAATCGATATTTTCAGTCAATTCTTCTGTTTCCACGTAATCTTTATCTTCAAAGAAGCCGGTGGATTCTATGATGAGATAATCTGTGTGCTTAACACGACGCATCCATTCGCGTGTTTCCTTATCGTGTTTATGCAAGCGCACATCTCCTGAGAATACGACTGTACCATCCGGTGTTTCAATCATCATGCTTGAAGCACCGGGAACATCATGGTTCACAGGGATAAAGGTCACGCTGATGTTCGGTGTGACCTTAACTTTCGTATTATAGGTAATGCCGCATGTATTTTTAATGTGACTGCCAGTCTCTTCGTTAATATAAATGAGCTGTTCGTATAATTTTTTCGACGGTTCACTCATATAGATTGCGACGTCATTCGGCAGGTAATCGAGCATACCCGTGTGATCGATGTGCAGGTGTGACACACCAACGGCTACGATCGCATCTTTATCGTGCATGCGTTTGATGTCTGGAATATACCCAATATCTTTTAAATCCGCTCGGCTGAGGTGGATATCTTTTGAAAATAGTGGGTGACTCATCGGTTTACCGTAGTCACATATAAACGACTCATTACCATAACTAATTTCAAATATTATACCACCAATTGTATCTATGCCTCTATAAAATGTGATGGAAGTTTCCATAGGCGCTTACTGAGCTCTGTCGATTTCGTCTTGTGCAGCTTGGCTCATTTCCTCAAGCGTTGTTTCTGGGTCTAAACCTTCATAGATCATACTTTCAAGTGAAGTTTGCATTGCGTTTTTCATAGCGAATGCACCAGGTACACGCTCTTCGATGAAGCCGATATCAAACTGGCTTGCAGGTGCAGCGAATACTTCGTTTTCTTCCACATAGCTTGTCCACTCTTCACTTTCAAGAGCACTTTCTCTTACCGGTAAGTAACCTGTTGTTTGTGCCCAGCTCACAGTGTTTTCACCGTTTACTAAGAACTTCATGTATTCGAATGCAGCTTCTTGTTCACCTTCAGTTGCTGAAGCGAACATTGTGATGTTTGTACCTTGGAATGGTGCAGCAGCTTCAACATCAGTTGGAACAGGTGCAGTTGTCCAGTTCATGTCACCCGCGTCGTTTTCAACGAATGGGATACCAGCAGATGAACCGATGTACATTGCAACGTCACCTGTTGTGAATGGACCAGATAAGTACTCATCTTCACCAGCGATACGACCGAAGTCACTGTTGATTAAGTCGTTAATGAAAGTTAATGCTTTTAATCCTTCTTCAGAGTTGAATAATACTTCGTTGTTTTCTTCGTCAACGAATTCTCCACCTGCTTGTTTTACCCACATTGGGAATTCATGTTGTAAACCATTTTCGAAACCGAATCCGATAACGCCAGCTTCTTCATATACTGCTTCAGAAACTGATAAAAGATCATCCCAAGTTTCAGGTGTTTCAACGCCAACTTCTTCTAGAAGGTCATTGTTTACAAATAATACACGTGTCGATTTGTTGAATGGTAAACCGTAAACAGCGTCACCAAATGTATTGTCTTCGCGGAACACTTCGAAAATATCTTCGTATGGTTCTTCTTCATCAAAACCGTTCTCAATGAAATCAGTTAAATCAACAAGTTGATCATTTGCTTCGTAATCTAACATCCACTCACCATATGCCTGTGAGATTGTTGGTGCAGTGTTACTTCTAACTGATGCAAGTAAACTTTGAGATAAAGCACCGTAGTTACCTTGGTTTTCAAGAACAACAGTAACGTTATCATGTAAACTATTAAATTCTTCAGTTGCTTCAACTAACCAATCTTGGTGCGCGTCATTCATTGCATGCCAGAATACAACTTCAACTTCTTCTCCACCAGCGATTTGATCGTCCTGTGCATTAACTATTTGGCTTAAGCCAACACCTAAAAGTGCAACACTTGCTAAAGAAACAAGAGATAATTTAAACTTCGAATTCATGATAGAACCCTCCAAATATTTTTGTGCGCGAGTGCCAGAGTGACGGTATATATTATTTAAATTGCCTTTTTATCCTTTAAGACCGGAACGCGAAACACCACTGATGATGTAGCGTTGTAAAAAGACAAATAAAATAATCATAGGTAAGATGATCATTGCTGATGCGGCCATCAACAACTCATAGTTTGTACCAGCCTCTGATGTGAATGCAGTTAAACCGACTGGCAGTGTACGCATATTCGTTGAGTTCGTGACGATAAGCGGCCAAAGGAATGCGTTCCAAGAGCCGATTGCTTTAAGCAATGTGATCGTGATGATCGCTGGCATCGCAATCGGTACCATCACTTGCCATAAGTATCGCCAATCACTACAGCCGTCTATGCGGGCGGCGTATCCGAGCTCATCTGGGACAGACTTGAAAAACTGTCTCAGTAAGAAAATAGAGAAGATCGATGCGAGCCATGGAATAATTAAAGCTTCATATTTGTCAATCCATTCAAAGTTAGCGAGTGTTACAAAGTTAGGTATTAACAACATCTCGCCTGGAATCATCATCGTTGCGATGAGTATCGCAAAGAGTACATTTTTCCCGAAGAACTGAACTTTAGCAAATGCATAAGCTGCGAGTATTGTTGTCATGAGCTCACCGATCGTGCTGAGCACGGTAACAATCATTGAGTTCATGAAATATGTTGCGAATGGTGCGACTTCGAATGCAATTAAGTAGTTGTCAAAACGAAACTCACTCGGTATCCATATCGGCGGCATCACACGTACTTCAAAGGATGGTTTAATGGATGTTAATAACATCCAAACGAATGGGAGTAACATTAACAAGCTACCAATGATTAAGAAAGTGTATATGAACGTCTTAGATAGTGGTTTCATGTTTCTCCTCCTAATATGTGACGCGTTTGCTTCCGATGTACATCTGTATCATCGTGAAGATGAATATAATGATGAACAATACGAGCGCGGCAGCGGATGCGACACCAAAGTCCCATTCGCCATAGAATTTGTTGTACATATAATACACGACGGTTAATGCGCTATTTGCGACACCTGGTCGGTCGTTGAAAAGTGCGTATACTTCATCAAACACTTTAAACGCATTGATAATCGAAATAATTGAGATAAAGAACGTCATCGGTGCGAGCTGTGGCAATGTGACATTTAAGAAGCGCTGCCACGTATTCGCACCATCGATCTGTGCGGCGTGGTAATACTGTGTATTGACCATTTGTAAGCCCGCCAGAAAAATGATGATGTTATAGCCAAGTCCTTTCCATATTGAAAGGATAATCAGTGCTGGCATATTCCAATTCGGATCGGTCAACCACCGGATTGGATCGATGCCCACTAAACCTAAAAAGTAGTTCATCAAACCGTAATCCCCGTGGAAAATCCAGCGCCAAACGATAGACACCGCAACGACACTCGTCACAAATGGGATAAAATAAATCATCCGGAACAACGGTTTAAAATTAATCTTTGTATTTAAGGCCATCGCAATTGCGAGTGACAATATGATTGATACGGGTACGACACCGAGCACATAAATAAATGTATTACGCAGTGCCCGATGGAATAATGGATCTTCCCATAAGTAGACGAAGTTATCGAATCCGTATGCATAGACAATATCGTTAAAGAAATCATAATCTGTGTAAAATGCCATGACGACAGATTTATAGATCGGATATAGCGTAAATACGGCAAGTATAACGAGGGCCGGTAAGACATAAAGCCAACCTTTAATATGACTTTTCTGTTTCATAGGCCTCACCTACTCGCTTACCCCGTGCATCGAACATAAGTACATGTTCATCACGTGCATTGAGATAAATATTTTGTTCCACTTCTAAGCTGTGGTCTTTTTCGACATAGAAACGAATCTTTCTCTCATTATGCTCAGCTACAACGAGCGTATCTTTCCCTTTTTGTTCAATAATCGTGACCACTGCTGGAATCCCTTTATCGTCGACATAAAGATGTTCCGGTCGAATTTTAATCGATTCGATCTCTTTATTTAAATATTTAGCAAATGGTGTGTCGTCTAATTTTGAATTTTTTAAATTGAATGTATTGATTTGTGGCGCACCGATAAAGTCAGCAACGAACTCTGAATTCGGGTGATCGTATAGATCAGTCGGAACACCATGTTGTACGATATTACCGGTCTCCATAACGATGATGCGATCGGAAATACTCATCGCTTCTTCCTGATCGTGTGTCACAAAGACCGTTGTGATACCAAGTTCCTGTTGGATACGTCTAATTTCTTCACGCATCGTGACACGCAGTTTTGCGTCCAAGTTAGAAAGTGGTTCATCGAGCAGTAGTACGTCTGGTTTTCTAACAATTGCGCGTGCGATTGCAACACGCTGCTGTTGTCCACCAGATAATTGACTCGGTTTACGCTTGCTCAAGTGTGCGATTTCCACAAGTTCTAAAGCTTCCATCGCTTGTTTATGACGTTCTTTACGTTTCACACCATGCATCTTTAGTGGAAACATGACGTTTTGTAAAACTGTCATATGTGGATATAATGCATAGTTTTGGAACACCATGCCGATGTTTCGTTTTTCGGGCGTTATTTTAGTTACTTTTTTATCGTCAAAATATATTTCACCAGAATGTGGTGTATGTATACCTGCAAGCATAAATAATGTTGTGGATTTCCCACAGCCAGAAGGACCAAGTAAAGAAACGAGCTCTCCTGTTTCAATTTTGAAGTTGATATTGTTAACCGCTGTCACATCATCAAACTTCATTGTTAACTGATCGATAGTAATAGACATGTGTAACCTCCTGATTACTTTGTGCGTCATTTTTCAGATTATCAAATGAATGCTAAGTAACTATAAATATTTTGTAAATATTCCGTAATGACTTGAAAAAAAAGTGCATTACTCTTGAAACACGAAACGGCAGGTGTTATACTTATCTCGAATTCGAGATATTATAAGGAGCGTAAAAACATGACAACAGAATTACTAGGACTACACCACGTAACAGCAATGACAGACGACGCAAAGCGCAACTACAAATTTTTTACTGACGTATTGGGTATGAGATTAGTTAAAAAAACAGTGAACCAAGACGACATTCAAACATACCACACTTTCTTTGCAGATGACGAGGGCAATGCGGGAACAGACATGACATTTTTCGATTTCCCAGGACAACCGCAAGGGATTCGCGGAACAAACTCAATTTCAAGAACAAGTTTCCGAGTACCAAATGATGAAGCAATAGAAGTATATAAGAAACGCTTTGAAAAATTTGATGTAAAGCACGGAAAAATCGAAACTTTATTTGGTAATAAAATACTAACATTCGAAGAGGAAGATGGACAGAGGTTCCAGTTGATCAGTGATGAAAACAATGAAGGTGTAAGTGCGGGTATTCCATGGCAAAACGGACCAGTTGATACGCAACACGCAATTTATGGACTTGGTCCGATTGAGATCACTGTGACTTACTTTGATGAATTTAAAGAAGCATTGACTGAAATTTACGGCATGACAGTCATCAAAGATGAGAGCGAAGTTGCCTTGCTTGAGATGGGTGAAGGTGGAAACGGCGCACAAGTGATTTTGCGTAAAGATGATACGTCACGACCAGCGATGCAAGGATACGGTGAAGTACACCACGTGTCGTTTAGAGTAAAAGACCATGACGCTATTGCAAAATGGCATGAAAAATATAAAACACATCGCATGGGTAACTCAGGCATCGTTGACCGTTTCTACTTTGAAGCGCTGTACACGAGAATTGGTCATATCTTAATCGAACTTTCTACAGATGGACCAGGATTTATGACAGATGAACCATATGAAACATTAGGAGAAAGCTTAGCATTGCCACCATTCTTAGAGCCAAAACGTGAAGAAATTGAAGCACAAGTGAGACCATTTGATACGACAAGGAGCGATAAATAATGGAACATATTTTTGTAGATGGCAATAAAGAGCGCGTGTTAATCACATTGCATGGTACAGGCGGAGACGCACAGGATATCGCAAGACTCGGCAAAGCGATCGATGAAGACGCAGCGATATTAAGTGTTAACGGACAAGTGATGGAAGGCGGTATGCGCCGTTTCTTCAAACGACATGGTGAAGGACAATATGATGTAGAAGATTTAAATCTTAGAGGAAAAGAGTTGCTCGACTTTTTAGTTGAATCGAGTAAAGAATATGACTTTAAGTTAGAAGATGCTGTACTTGTCGGATTTTCTAACGGATCTAACATTGCAATCAACATGATGTTAAGAGAAAATTCTCCAGTAAAAAATGCACTTTTATTCGCACCGTTGTATAATGTAGACGTGGATGAAAATGTAACGCTTGAGAATACGAATGTATTCTTATCGATGGGTGAGATGGATCCGATAGTACCGAAAGCGGCGAGCGAACACGTCATTTCATTATTCGAGTCAAGAGGCGCCAATGTTGAAACATATTGGGTTGGATCACACGAGATTACAATGGGTGCCATTAACGCATCACAGACATTTTTATCTAACCTATAAATGAAAGTGGGAGACACTCGATGGATATCCAAGAATATTTAGACGGTTATAATGAAACTCAACAAGCATTTGTACAAGAGATTTTTGATTGGATCAGTGAAAAGTATCCCCAGTTAAAACAAGAGGTAAAATGGAAACAACCGATGTACACGCATGAAGGCACGTATATTATTGCATTTAGTTTATCGAAAGCGCATATGTCAGTGTCACCTGAATTTAAAGGTATGGATGTGTTCAAAGATAAGATTGAAGCGGCAGGGTATACTCAGTCGAAAATGTTGTTCCGCATCAAGTACACGGATAAGGTCAACTACGACTTACTCAGTGAAATGATTGAGTATAATATCAAAGATAAGGCCGGATATACGAAGTTTTGGAGAAACTAATATTGGACATCATATAAAAAGCACGCTTGCTACTCCAACTTAGGAGTCAAGCGTGCTTTCTTAATTTAATTATTTGTAAATATATGCGAGTACTTCGATTGCTTGTTCAATTGTCTCAACGGTAACATTCGCTTTATTCGATAATTCTTTCATCGCATGGATGTGTTCTTTCGGACGAATGATGATAAGTGGTTTTCCTAAATTGATGGCTGTCGTGGCATCCATCGTCGTATTCCATTGTTTGTACTTGTCACCAAACAGTGCAATGACGACATCTGATTTTTGCATTAAAACTGTCGTTCTCAAATTGTTGATAGCACTTGCAGCATCATCTCTAAAGAAGTCATTCGGTTGTTCACCTAAAATATTTTCACCGATCGCATCTGACAAATCGTGTTCTGTTTGAGGATGCACGAATTGAATGGGTAACCCTTTTTCCTTTGATGCAGCCTTTACATCTTCACGCCAATCACCATGTACATGCCCTGCCAAATAAACTGTTAATTCCATTGAACAAAACGCTCCTTTTCAAAATGTGTATTCATACCTTCAACCTTTCCTATATGATAAAATAGTAACATAAACATATAGGAGGGTGTGTCAGATGAAAGTTGCACTATTTGATTTTGATGGTACGCTATATCCTGGTCAAACGTTTAATGTTATGCTCAAGTATCTGAAAGAACACCCTCGATACAGTAAAAATTATCGAAGGTTTATGAACCGATTTAGAGTGGTTTATATCGGCTACAAACTGAAGCTCGTTTCAAAAGATACGATGAGAACAGAAGCGATGAAACATTATATCTATGCCTTCAAGGACAATACTAAAGATGAGATCGTCCAGTATTTCAACGAGCTCGGAAACGAAATTAGACAAGGACTTTATCAGCCTTTGATTGAAAAAGTTGAGGCACTAAAAACACAGAATGTTTATACGATGGTTATTTCTGGTGCTTATACGGAATTACTACAGGGCATCTTAGCGGATGATTTTGATTTTCTAATCGGGACTAAAATTCCATTTAAAGACAATAAAATAGATACGTCAGACGAGATTTTGCACATGCAATCTCATGCTAAAGTAGTAGAGATTAAGAAGCATTTAGAGGATAAGGATGTTGATTGGGCAAACAGCTATGCGTTTAGTGACAGCATTACAGATTTAGACATGCTACAACTTGTTGGTAATGTATATGCTGTCAGACCAGATGATGAACTTAGAGAATATGCAAAAGTGAAAAGATGGGAGATTATTTCTAATGAGTGAAGTTAATATTTTAAACATTACAGAATCAGATTTGTATCCGACAGAACGATTCGGTCCGAAACTTGTCGGTACGATGCTCTATAAACTCGGTGAGACGAGTGCATTTAGAACGGCGTATATCTCAACGAATGAACGACTGATTATGAATGCTGATATGAACGGCGAGCTTTACACGCGTGTGTTCAGCTATCAAGATATCGATGCGGCGACGTTTGAAAAAGATGGTGTGATTATCACATTTAAAAATGGAATGAAAATTCCAATGGTTGAAATTACTGACGGAGACACGGACGCATTTATTGAATTTATAAATGAACGACTTTAATTTAGACACCCACTTCGACGATCTTTATCGGGTGGGTGTTTCGTGTTTATGAGATTGTTGTATAATGGTTATATATATATGGAGAAAGAGGGAAAACGATGGTGGATGTAAAAAAACCGAGAGAAGTCGTGCTCATCGGTGGCGGAATTATGAGTGCAACGTTAGGAATATTGTTAAAGAAACTAGACCCAAGTGTGAATATTACAATATTTGAAAAACTGAATGGGTTGGCTTTAGAGAGTACTGATGCATGGAACAATGCAGGTACAGGCCACGCAGCACTCTGTGAATTGAACTATACAAATGAAAATGCAGATGGTACTTTGGATGTTTCAAAAGCACTGAAAGTGAATGAACAGTTCAATGTATCTAGACAATTCTGGGCGTCATTAGTAAACGAAGGGTTGATTGAAGATCCAGCTGAATTCATCCGTTCAGTCCCCCACATGAGCTTTGTAATTGGTGAAAATAATATCGATTTCTTAAGAAAAAGATATGAAGTATTGAAACAATATCCTACATTTGAAGAAATCGAGTTTACGACAGACAATGTAACACTTGGCCAATGGTTACCGCTCATGATGATGGACAGAGATAACAAGGAAGAAATTGCTGCAACGAAGATGGAACAAGGTACAGACGTTAACTTCGGTGCACTTTCAAGAAAACTGTTCAAGAATCTTGAAGAACAAGGCGCGAAGATTTATACAGAACATAAAGTAGAAGATTTAAAACGCAACAGTGATGGCACTTGGCAAATCAAAGTGAAAGATTTAAAAGCGAATGCTCAAACTTTTGCTACAGCAGACTTTGTCTTCGTCGGTGCAGGTGGTAACGCACTGCCACTATTACAGAAAACGGGCATACCAGAATCTAAAAATATCGGTGGTTTTCCAGTGAGTGGTTTATTCTTGAAGAGTAAAAATACTGATCTAGCAGTTGCGCATAGCGCGAAAGTTTACGGAAAAGCAAAAGTTGGTGCACCACCGATGAGCGTGCCGCACTTAGATACGCGTTATATCGATGGAAAGACCGAAATATTATTCGGACCATTTGCTGGATTTAGTCCAAAGTTTTTAAAGACAGGAAAAATGTTAGATTTACCACTTTCAGTTAAAACATATAATCTCATGACGATGCTATCTGCTGGTGTAAAAGAGATGGGCTTGACGAAATACTTGATTCAACAATTAATGTTAAGCCATAGTCAACGTATGGACGATTTAAGAGAATTTGTCCCATCTGCAAAAGATGATGAGTGGGAAATCGTAATTGCTGGTCAACGTGTACAGGTCATTAAAGATACAGAAGACAAAGGTAAGGGTACATTGCAATTCGGTACAGAACTCATAACAAATGAAGATGGAACAATTTCAGCACTACTCGGCGCATCACCTGGCGCATCAGTTGCAATCTCTGTCATGTTAGAACTCGTTAGTAAATGTTTCCCAGAATTACTTGAAAAAAACGAAGATAAAATCAAAGAAATGATTCCTTCATACGGTCAAAATTTATATGAGAATGAAGAATTATTTAAAGAAGTCATGGCGTATTCTGCAAAAGCATTACGACTAGTAAAATAAAAAAATTAAATTAAAACGGCATATCAAAAAGATGTGCCGTTTTTTGGTGTTATTCTAACGTTATAACGCTTAAAAATTCTTTATATACCTTAGATATGATAACAAATTATGCTACAATAACGTTATAATGTTAAAAGTCAAATGAACGTGGAGGGCATATAATGGAGAATAACAGTACAATTTTTTATACGACAGCACAAGTTACAGAGATGGTCGAGTTATCCGATCAGAATGTCCGTAAATATGTGCGTCTACTTGAAGATAGAAATTACGAAGTGACGAAAGATGAACATAATCGTCGCTTATTTTCAGGTGAAGATATTGCAGTGCTAAGAGAGTTAATCAAACTTGCAAAACAACCAGGTTATACATTAGAAACAGCAGCAGATTATTTAGCGAGTAAAGCAACTGGCAATGTTGTACAATCGAATTCTAGAGTACCAGTTGTTGAATCAAATAATGAATTTACTCAATTGTTGACATCAGTCGTAGATAAGATGCAGGAAATGCAAAATGACCATCAAGAACTAAGAGAAAAGATGGACTTGCTCTTAAATAAACTCGATGAGACTTCAGTCGCATTAGAAAATAGTAATCAACGACGAGAGTCTGATGATTCTGAAGTTGATGCTGAAACAGATCAAAGTGAAGCATCTCAAGAAGAAAAGGTAGAAGAAAAGTCTTCGGATGAAGAAACACCTAATGTAGAAGAATCGGACACTGAGAAATCTGTAGAAACTGATGACGATTCAGTAGAAGAAACAGAAGAAAAGACTGAAGAAGCGTCTGCTGATGAAGAAACTCAAACAGTCGAAAAGTTTGAATCACATAAGCGAGAAAATGAGAGTAGCATTGATATGTCGACTTATGAAAATAAAACACCTGAATCTTCGACTTACAATGGTGAAGATCCAGTTGAGCCAGCGGAAGAAACGCCTGAACAAGTGGAAGAAAAAGGTGCATTTGGAAAGTTTTTAGATTTTCTAAGAGGTAAATAATTAACGTGTAAAGGACCGAGTGTATGATAAATAAAGCATGGTTTCAGACAGCAACAGCCATTGTCATGACGCTCATCATCATCACACTTGTGATGCATGTTAGTGTAATTTTCCAACCCGCAGCAATCGTTTTGAGCACGATTTTTATCCCGCTCCTAGCAGGTGGTCTCTTATACTACATCACCATGCCGATCCAGAAATTTTTTGAACGAAGAGGCGTTGGGCGTGGTTCTAGTATTTTTGCCATCATCGTCATCATACTGATCGTTATTACTGCTTTAATAATGATTATTGCACCGATGATTATGACTGAGATCCAAAAATTTGTTGCGCGATGGCCGCTTATCCAACATGAACTTGCGTATCTGTTTGACTTTGTTTTAGAACAAGCAGAGCGCTTCGATATTGATATTGGAAACCCAATCAGTGAATTGATTGATCAGGGTTTATTTATATTGAGACAAATAACTGTGAACTTTTTCTCTATTATTGCCAATACAGTAACAGCGATTTTAACGTTAATTTTAATACCATTCTTCTTCTTTTTTATGCTTAAAGATCATGAGAAATTTATACCTGCTGTTACGAAACCACTAAAAGGAAAATTTCGTGGATTTATTACAAAGTTGTTCAACGATGTTGATTACACTTTAGCTGCATTTGTTCAAGGACAGATAATCGTCAGCATAATCTTAGCAGTGATGCTGTACATCGGTTATACATTAATTGGATTGGAATACGCGTTGTTGCTCGCGATATTCGCACTCTTCATGAATGTAATCCCATTCATTGGTCCGTGGATTGCTTATTTTCCAGCATTAATCTTAGCTTTGATACAAGATCCGATATTAGTCATTGGGGTTAGTATCATTACACTCGTTGCCCAACAGATCGATGGAAATATTATCACACCAAACGTTATCGGAAACACATTAAAATTACATCCATTAACCGTTATTACAATAGTGCTTGCTGCGGGTAACATGGGTGGTTTCATCGCAATGCTAATTGCCATCCCACTCTATGCGGTTATCAAAGTAATCATAGTCAGCATCTATGAGTACCGGGAAGACTTGCGAGAGACGATGTTTAAGAATATAGAGTAGTTTGTTTTGGATTGGTTTCTTAGGTGAAAATACAGAGGGTGAAGGTTGGTTGTGTGTCAGTGAGCGAGTTTCATTGGAACGCAAACCAATTTGCGCGTCAGTGAGCAAGTTTCATTGGAACGCAAACCAATTTGCGCGTCAGTGAGCGAGTTTCATTGGAACGCAAACCAATTTGCGCGTCAGTGAGCGAGTTTCATTGGAACGCAATTCAATCTGCGTGTCAGTGAGCGAGTTTCATTGGAACGCAAATCAATCTGCGAGTCCGTGAGCGAGTTTCATTGGAACGCAAATCAATCTGCGAGTCCG
>DYYI01000095.1:0-19933 GCA_020741755.1 Aliicoccus persicus
CGCTCACAGACACGCAGATTGATTTACGTTCCAATGAAAGTTGCTCACAGACACGCAGATGGATTTACGTGCCAATGAGACTGGCTCACAGACACGCAGATTGATTTGCGTTGCAATGAAACTTGCTCACAGACACGCAGATTGATTTGCGTTGCAATGAAACTTGCTCACAGACACGCAGATTGATTTGCGTTCCAATGAAACTTGCTCACGGGAACGCAGATTGATTTGCGTTCCAATGAAACTTGCTCACTGACATGCAGATTGATTTGCGTTCCAATGAAACTTGCTCACGGACACGCAAACGGATCTGCGTTCCAATGAGAGTCGATCACTGACACGAAACCCCAGCAAGCAAACCACACCGAACCAAACACCTATTGAAGATTCCTTCAATCTAGAGTAAGATAATCTAGGTGTTAATTAGGTATATAGGGAGATTGAACAATGAAGGAATTTTTTCAGCTTGAGAGCCGTGGAACGAATGTTAAAACAGAAGTCATCGCAGGGATAACGACGTTCTTAACGATGGCATACATCGTCGTCGTCAACCCGGCAATTTTATCGTCAGCCGGCGTGCCATTTGACCAAGTGTTCATGGCAACGATTATTGCTGCTGTCGTTGGTACGCTAATCATGGCACTTTTCGCAAACTATCCGATCGCGATTGCGCCGGGGATGGGGATGAACGCGTATTTCGTCACAGTTGTGCTTAACCAAGGGATCAGTTATCAAACGGTCTTTGCTGCTGTATTTTTTGCAGGTATATTATTCATTTTGTTAACATTCACGCCACTACGTAAATCATTAATCGCAGCAATTCCAGAAACTTTGAAAGTCGGAATTACTGTCGGTATCGGATTGTTCATCGCGTTTTTAGGATTAAGAATGTCTGGTATCATCGTGCAAAATCCTGAGACATTCGTCTCGTTTGGTGACATTACAAGTCCAGTGACATTGCTATCAATCATCGGATTGTTCATCACACTTGCACTTGTTGCCCGCAACGTTAAAGGTGCACTTTTTATCGGGATGCTGATCACGGGTATCATCGGTTACTTTGCAAACATGTTAGATGTCACTGGATTCGTATCACTGCCATCGATGCCTGTCTTCTGGGACTTAAACATCATGGGTGTCTTTGAACAATCGCTGTACACAGTCATCTTCGCATTCTTGCTCGTAACAATTTTTGATACGACAGGAACGACGATCGGAGTGGCTGAACAAGCGGGACTGATGAAGGACGGCAAGCTGAAAAATGCCAATGCGGCACTTCAAGCGGATGCAATCTCGACGACTGTCGGTGCGACATTTGGTACGACGCCTTCAAGTGCGTATGTCGAATCTAGTGCAGGTGTACAGGCTGGTGGTCGTACTGGATTGACGACACTAGTTGTCGCGCTATTATTCATTGGAACGATATTCTTCACGCCGATTGTAGAAACAATTTCAGGACTTCCCTCAATCACAGCACCTGTGCTCATCATCGTGGGTAGTTTCATGATGGCTGGGCTAGGAAAGGTGAAATGGAAGCAATTTGATGAAGCTTTTCCAGCGTTTATTGTTATTATCTCAATGCCGCTGACGTCAAGCATCGCAACGGGTATCGCACTCGGATTCATCACGTACCCATTATTAAAACTATTCGCTGGTAAAGGAAAAGAAGTACACCCGCTCATCTATGTGTTCGGTGTGATCTTTGTCTTGCAGCTCGTATTCTTCCCAGGTCATTAAACCGATAAAGACACTCGAAAAGATTACTCTTTCGGGTGTCTTTTTATATTGAGTTAAGCTAGGATGGAAATAAATGGTGAGTGAAATACTATTGAATAGGAGACAATCATGAAAAATTTGTTACGCACATTGTCGCTATTAATTTTACTATTGGTCAGCACGAGCTTGATACATGTAAAGACATTCGCCAATACTTTACCTTCAGGCACATCTTTCGAAGATATTGGTGAGGAGATTGAAGATTTTGTAGCGGCAAATGATGAAGAACTTGCAGGCATGGCCGTTTCTGTATTTAATTCAGACGGTGTCATCTATGAAAATTACTTTGGCTATCAAGATTTAGAAGCAGAGATTTTAGTGGAAGAAGACACTGTGTTTGAGTGGGGGTCCGTTGGCAAAATTATGGTGTGGGTTGCCATGATGCAACTGTATGAAGATGGTTTGGTTGATTTTGACGCAGACATAATGACCTATCTACCCGACTTATCTGACAATCCATCTGTTCGGATTCATTAGAAAGCGCAAGGTATATTTTAGTCAGCGAATAAAAATAATCAACTTCATCACCGTATTATTAATTGCTGCTGTATTTATAACGATCATACTCTATTCACTTAACGTACTCAGTTTCGTACCACCAGAACAACTCATAAAATTCTATGTTATTTTCGTAGTACTCGCTGTTCTGCTTCAAGTATTTGCGATTACATTAGTGTTCCAAAATTTCATGAGTAAGGAAAATAGACATTGGGTTTACTATGTCACTGCATTTCTTGCTGTAATGCAAGTGTTCTTTATCTTTTACTATAATTTGTATATGTTCTGGGCAATATAAAAAGTCGACTCATTTTGCCAAGATAAGTCGAGCAACTCGTAGTTAGAGATTATATGATGTACTCAGGAGATGAAGTTAATGGATATAAAATTAATGAATGCAGCGATTGATTATGTTGAAGACCATTTAAGTTCGCCAATTGACTTGGGTGAGATAGAACGAATTTCAGCAATGTCGCGTTATAACTTTCAAAAAGTATTTACGATTTTGTCAGGTGTGACATTCGGTGAATATGTACGAATGCGACGTATGTCACGTGCAATGCAACTGTTAAAAGAGACTGAAACAAAGATATTAGATATAGCGCTTGAGTGCGGTTATGAGTCGCAGGATGCATTTACAAAAAGCTTTAAAAATTTATATAAGATTACACCAAATTCGTTTAGAAGACATCCAGTATCCTTGACGACATTTCCTAAAATGAATATCTCAGTAACAATAAGAGGAGGAATCAGTATGGCTTATCAAGTAAGAGAATTAGAAACAATGTCAGTCGTCGGTGAGGTTAGATTATACAAATCGATGGGGGAAGCGCTGCGTCAAATCAATTCGTTCTGGAATGAATTTAATGATTCAGAGAGGCCTGATGCGCTGATAGAAATCGCCGATAAAAAGATTCAAGGATTTTTAGGCGTCAGCATTCCACAGGGTGACGGTCTTGAGTACATGATTGCAGTGAGTTCTGATGCGGATACTCGCAATTTTGAATCACGTGAAATTCCGGGTGGTAGGTACTTGGTATTTGAAGCGAAGGGGCCGGTACCCGATGAAATTCAACGTGTAACGAAAGAAGCATTTGAATCGGTCATTCCATCATCTGACTATGAACTAAGAGATGCACCAGAGTTTGAACTATATAAACCCGGCGATCCGAATTCAGCAGAGTATGTGACTGAAATCTGGGTGCCGGTGCAGTAACAAAAACCTTCCAAGTGAGAATATATTCTACACTTGGAAGTCTTTTTGTTCTGCCAGGATTTTAAAAATCGTAACGGAAAACGAGCTCTCCCTCTTCGATTTCACCGGTATCATAAAAGCCGGCTCTTTTATACACAAAGTTTGCGCGTTCGTTTTCAGGTACTAAATAGATATACGAAAAATCATACGCCTCACGATATTCAGGGTTTTGTAAAACGTGTTCGATACACTTAGAGCCAAAACCTTTATTTTGATGTTCTTCTGCAATCATCATGCGCAATATACCCAGACCACCATCTTTGTAGTTTTTCTCCAGCATGATGAATCCAACGAGTGTCTCTTCATTGTAAATGGCATAAGGCATCATGTCGCCTTTTGACAACCATGCTTCTGCAAGTGAATATACGTTACTTGCGACAAAGTCATCATTTTCCAACTCCATACCAATCACATCATAAAAATTGTCTTCATCAATCGTTCTAAACTGAATCATAGTTATACTCCTAAATTTTGATTGACTTAAATTTCCAATCGTAGTTAGCATGTATTATACACGAATGTTATTATATTCAAAAATATTATTGTATGTTTACTCAGTTTGTTATAATGAATGTATTGAACTGAACGGAGGTGTTGAAGTTGATCCTAGATAGTGCTGCGCGTACGCGTTTTACTCATATCGTCCGCAGCAAATTTGCCATTTCTCTTAAAAATTGGTGGGATGTGTCCAATTTTAACAAGATAAATATCTAGGGGAATTTCAACATCAAAATTCCTCTAATTATGGAGGAAATAATGAATATTTTAAATGTGTCACAAGTTTCAAAGTCATTTACAGGCGATATGATTTTTGAAGATATTAAGTTTGAAATTAAAGATAAAGACCGCGTCGGCTTGATTGGTAGAAATGGCGAAGGTAAGACGACGTTGTTTAAATTGATTGCTGGTGAGGAGCATCCAGACAATGGATTTATTAACTTGAAGAAAGAAGCAAAAGTCGGAATGCTCAGTCAGATTCCAAATCTTCCTGATGATCAACCGGTCATCGATGCACTCAAAAATGTATTTGAGTATTTGAATGAAACGGAATCACTCATGCACAAGCTTGAGAAAGATATGGTAGAACAACCGGAAAATATGGAGAAAATTTTAAATCGCTACGCGGATGTGCAAAATGAATTTGAAGCACTCGGCGGTTATGAGAAAGACAGTAAAATCAACTTTGTCATCCACGGTCTAAAAATTGCAGACCTTAAAAATAGAGAATGGCAGTACCTTTCTGGTGGCGAGCGGACAAAAGTCGGACTTGCGATGTTACTCTTATCTTCACCTGATTTACTCCTGCTTGATGAACCGACAAACCATTTGGATATTGAGAGCATTGAATGGTTGACGCAGTTTATCTTAAATTATAAAGGTGCTGTGATGATCATTTCACATGACCGTTATTTTTTAGATGAAACTGTCGATAAGATTTTTGAAATCGATCAGCAAGAACTCTATGTCTATCACGGAAATTATTCGTATTTTGTTAAAGAGAAGCATGACAGAATTATTGAAGAGTATGAAGCATACAAGACACAGCAGAAGAAAATCGAGAAGATGAAAGAGCAGATTAAGCAGTTGAAAATTTGGGCAAACCAAGCCAATCCGCCGAACGCAGCGCTCCATAGACGGGCGAAAAGTATGGAGAAAGCACTTGCGCGTATTGATGTGAAGAAAAAGCCGATACTTGAAGCGAAAAAAATGCAGCTGGATATGGAACAATCAGGAAAGACTGCGAAAGACATATTCATCTTTGAAGATGTTGCAAAAATGTATGATAACATATTGTTTGAAGATGTGAATATGAGTATATATCGCAATGAACATGTCGCAATCGTCGGGGCAAATGGTACAGGTAAGAGTACATTACTTAAGATGATGCTTGGCGATGTTGAAGCGGATGATGGTGTGATCAGTCGAGCAGAAAATATTAAAATTGGTTACCTTGCACAACATGATTTTAACAATGGGGACGATACTGTACTTGAAGCATATAGAGACTACGCACACGTGACAGAAGGCGAAGCAAGGAATCATTTGGCCGGTTATTTATTTTATGGTTATGATGTATATAAGAAAGTGGAGGATTTAAGCGGGGGAGAAAAGATGCGTTTGCGCTGGGCTCAAATTGTGACGAACGATTTTAATGTACTTATTTTAGATGAGCCGACCAATCACTTAGATATTGATTCTAAAGAAATGCTTGAAGATGCACTTGAAGCATTTAACGGTACGATTGTAGCCGTTTCACACGACAGATATTTTCTCGATAAATTCTTCCACAAAACATTTTGGTTGGAGTCCGGCAGTTTGAGCGAGTATATCGGTAATTATAGTTATGCAAAAGAGAAAAGGAGCAGTTTAAATGAACAGAATTAATCTTATTGCACTTGGCGTTAAAGACATGGAAGCGTCGTATAGATTTTACAAAGATGTGCTCGGATTTGAAACATTCGAGGAAAACCCGAATGCACCGATTGTGTTCTTTAACAATCGTGGGACAAAGCTTGAACTGTTCCCGATTGAAGAACTCGCAAAAGATATCAATGCAGACAATCCACCCGAAATTAACACAGATGGATTCAATGGAATCACCCTTGCATATAATGCAAAGTCGGATGAAGAAGTCGATGAAATATTTAAGCACTTGATTGCCAATGATGTTGAAATCGTGAAGATGCCAGAGCGTGTCTTTTGGGGTGGTTATTCTGGTTATTTTAAAGACCCGAACGGTTATTATTGGGAGGTTGCTAAAGCAGCTTTTGATTTCGATGATCAAGACATGATTATCATCGAAGATGATTCACAAAGCTGACAAAATAATGTAACTTTCTTTTGATTAACATCAGATTAAACGGGAATATATATAATACTTACGAATTAGGAGGCTTTTATAATGGCGAGATCAGAAGATAATCAAGCATTAAAAGAAGTACTGAATCATCAGGTTGCGAACTTCACAGTACTTTGGACGAAGTTACACAACTATCATTGGTATGTAAAAGGTCACAACTTCTTCTCACTGCATGAGAAATTCGAAGAGCTATATAACACTTCTGGGGAGTACGTAGATGAAATCGCAGAGCGATTGCTTGCGGTTGGCGGAGAGCCAGTAGCGCGTCTAGATGAAGCGTTAAAAGAAGCAAGCATTGAAGATGCGGAATATGATTTAACAGCAGACCAAATGGTAAAACAGCTAAACAAAGACTTTGATTTAATTTCTAAAGAACTCGATAAGGGTAAAGATGTTGCAGAAGAAGCGGGCGATGATCGCACTGCAGATATGTTTATTACGATGAATACAGAGCTTGAAAAGAACAACTGGATGTTGAAATCTTTCTTAGGCAAAGACGTAAAATAGAAGATTTTTGAGAGGAGCAAGCCTTGATGGTTGCTCTTCTTTTTTATCAGAAAAAAATTTAAAATTTGTGAGCATATGGTTGGAATTATCTCCAATTCGAGATATAATAGGTAATGTAAAAGAAAACTTTTTGAAATGGAGAAATGAATGATGACTAAAGTAGGAATTATCGTAGGTAGTTTAAGAAAAGAATCTGTAACTAGACTTTTAGCGGAGAACGTTGCACCAATGTTCCCTGAAGGTGTAGAAACTGAGTTTGTAGAAATCGGAAATATTCCTTTATACAACGAAGACTTAGATACAGAAGAAAATACACATGAAGAATATACTAAATTTAGAAATACAATGAAAGAAGTCGACGCAATTTTATTCGTAACACCAGAATATAACCGTACGATGCCAGCAGGAATTAAAAATGCATTAGACGTAGGTTCACGTCCTTACGGTCAAAGTATTTGGGATGGCAAACCAGCTGCAATCATGAGTCAATCACCATCAGGATTAGCTGGATTTGGTGCAAACCATGACATCCGTCAAGGTCTTGTATTCTTAAATGTTTACCCAATGCAACAACCAGAAGCATATATCGGTGGATCTTGGGATCTATTCGATGACAATGGTAAATTAAACAACGAAGATACGAAAAACTTCTTACAATCAGTTGTTGACGCATTTGTTGCCCACATCGAGCGTTTTAAATAATCAAATCAGAATTTGTTCAATGAGTGTATGGCCGAGTCTTGGTCATACACTTTTTTAATGTTTGATATGAGATGAAAACGGCAATATATTATTCATCATAGAAAGTAAAGGTTTTAGGAGAATCCGTGATGAATCAATTAGAAGAAGTAAAGATCAAACAGAGTAAGGGCGGACAGTTGTTCATTGTAATACTGAGCATCATTATGACGCTTGCCAGTGTATTTGTTATATTTATCGGAATGAATGATGATAATATCTTCATGATTATCATTGGTGTAATCGGGACATTGTTTTTTGGCTTAGCGCTTATTCTATTGGTAAAAAGTTTAGTCTCAAAAAAGTATGTTCTCATATTAAATGAAGACGGATTTTATGACTATTCGAGTGCTTTATCGACGAATGATACGTTAATACCATGGGATCAAGTGACCCGTGTTGAACTGGTTCAAGTCACTTCTGAGATTTTCGTTGCGCTGACATTAAAAAATCCAGAAATCGCTAAAAATGCCCGTTCAAAAATGGGAAATATGTTCGCAAAAGCAAACAAAGGACTGGGGTATGCGGATGTTCTAGTTACAACGAAAACGGCAAAAGGCTATAATGCAGAGACTGTTGGCCAGTTGATGTATGAATACTGGGTCAATACTGTTGGCGTAGAAGAAATCACAAGCAGAAATGAAAAAGCAGAATTAAAAGATTTGGATGAATTATAAATGAACGCCTACAATGATGTAGGCGTTTTTCATGGAAAATTTTAAGTAGATAAAGATACATTCATCCGTCGTTTGTGGTATTATATATATTACTGAGGTCCCATAGCTCAGTGGGAGAGTGCTTGCTTGACATGCAAGAGGTCGGTGGTTCGAAACCACCTGGGACCATCTATGAAACAGCCATATTGTATGGCTGTTTTTTTATGTTCTTAGAGCATTTTGTTCGTTAGATCATTTAGAGAAACAACTGTTTTGTTACTCACGCCAGAGACACTTTCTGCGTGTGTCATTGAACTGACGACCGATTCGTGCACAGCTTCAGCCGTTGCTTTAAAGAGTGGATTGATATCGTCATCATGGAGAAAGTTCATGGATAATGGTTCTTTTGGTGATTTGTGCGGAACCTTTGTTGCCGTAGAAAAAGCAAGTGCAATCTCACCACTGCCATTACCAATATATGCACCTGTTCGACTTAATCCAACCACCGCACGATTCGATACACGTTTTAACTGGCGTTCAGACAACGGCACATCTGTGGCAATCACGACGATGATTGATCCTTTTTCTTCAGTCTTTTCATTTGGTAACGTATAGTCATTGGATAGTTTTTTATCATCAATCGTCAGGTCTTCAAATGAACCATGGTTACTCATGACAAGCACACCTACAGTGTATTCAACCTCATTGATATTTACCAATCGAGAAGCGGATCCGATACCACCTTTTAACTCATGACACATCATGCCACGACCTGCCCCAACGGCACCTTCAGAAAAAACAGTGTCCGCATTTTGAATCGCTTCAGCGACATGGGCTTCACGCACATGCATCCCACGAATATCATTCAGTTGCATATCATTACACTCGAGCACGATCGGGTTCACCGTACCCGTTTTTACACCAATATCCGTGTTTTGATTCAGCATATGTTTGACGAGCGCAGTTGATGCCGTCCCGACACTGAGTGTATTCGTTAGAATAATCGGCGTTTCAATCGTCCCCATTTCGTCGATTTGAATGAGCCCGATACTTTTACCAAACCCGTTAATGACAGTCGAAGCGGCTAGCATTTTATCTGTGAACATGTTGCCGCTATGTGGGAGAATCGCCGTCACACCCGTTTGAATATCACCGTCACTCAGCGTCACGTGACCCACCTTAATACCATCTACATCTGTAATTAAATTATTTTTCCCAGTCGATAAAGTTCGCATCGAACTGTGTTGTTGATCAAGTCCCATTAGAATCCTCCTCGCATATGTATAGTTTTAGTATACAGGTTATTTGTTATGATTTTTATTTCAATCGTTTCAATCGTTTTAACCGGTTGTGAAAGGGGATATCAAAGTTATCAAGAAGTAGGAGAAAATACTATGAAAAAACTATTGATGATTATTGCAGCCATGTTACTTGTTCCTACGTTGGTTAAAGCAGACGAAACAGTATTTGAAGATATGAGTGACGAAGAAAAGATTGATGAGTTGATCCAAATGGTGATCGAATTACAAGAACGCGTGGAAGAATTAGAGGCGGCCATGGATGATGAAACGGGTGGGGAAGAAGAAGAGATTTCATTTACACAAGAAGAAATGCATGCAATGAACTTTGTAGAGACTTGGAACTATGGTTTTAACTTGTCGAAAGAAGAGATGTTTGAAAACTTATTGATTCACGAGGAAGGTCCAGAAATTACTGAAGAAGTTGCAGAAGTCGCAGTTGACATGCGGATATAGATTACGCGGAAAATGCACTGGCTTTAGCAGAGGAATACTTAATTGTTGCAGATTATTCAGAGAAAGAATTATATGAATTGTTAACAGAAGAACATGGCTTCACGGAAGAGGAAGCCGACTATGCGATTGAGAACATAGAGGAATAGAATGTGTTTAAAAAAGCCCCGAAACCATTGTGGTTTCGGGGTTAAGAGCGGATAGAGAGGGATTCGAACCCTCGAAACGGGCGAACCGTTTACAGGCTTTCCAAGCATGCGCCTTAAGCCACTCGGCCATCTATCCGTATTGGTACAACGCTATATATTATAAAATATTTATGTGAAGAATTCAATATGAACAGTTGTCGTTTGAATCATCTACAAATGGGAATATCAAAGTATCAAGCCACAGGAGAAAACAATATGAAGAAACTTTTAATAGGTGCGATTGCATTGCTTCTCGTAGCAATGATTGTGATATTGGTTGTAAATATTGGGCAAGATGAGAGCAAAGAGGAAGATGAGCTGGCAGAAATAGAGCAGTATGAGTTGGAAAACTTTACAGACAATGAAAGAAGCGCGTTAGATTTAGCACGTGATAGGGATAGATACAATTGGTCGAGAAAACATATTTTAGAAACCATCGTTGACTGGCCAAAAGAATCCCGAGATGACTGGGACATTTCAGAAGAAGATGGTGAAGCACTTCTTGATTATCTAGATTTTGATTTTAAAGAAAATGCTTTAATCACTACTAAATTAGCTTTAGTGGGGTTCGGTTATTCAGAGGAAACGATGCACTTATTGTTAACAGAATACCGTGGTTTTACTGAAGAAGAAGCGGAATATGCAATTGATAATTTAGACGAGAGAGATTGGAATTCTGACCCGGAATATTTTGACGAACTTCCTATTACTGTTGATGAAAAAAATATTGCACGTGATGCTGAAAGACATAGTAGATTGAACAACTTGTCTAAAGTAGAAATTGAAGATTTAAGTGAGTTTAGAAATTATTCTGATGAAGAAATTGAAGTGGGACTTGAGTATGCCAGAATTGATTATAATTTTAATGCGTTGAAGCGGGCAGAGGAATACTTAAAGGAGTCGGATTATTCGACTGAAGAATTGCATGAATTATTAATTGAGACACATGGCTTCACTCAAGAAGAGGCGAATTATGCTATTGAGAATTTAGATGATTAGTAAGGAGGGTCCTGACGGGCTCTTTTTATCATTTTTATGAATTTTATCTGAAGGAGTTACTGCTTTTTGAATATTCTGCAAACGGGAATATCACATATATCATGACGAAGGAGAAAACGATATGAAGAAACTTTTAATAGGTGCAATTGCAGTACTTCTTATTGCAATGATTGTGATATTGGCGATTAATATTGGACAGGATGAAAATGCGGCGGAAGATGTGAATAATGGTGAGCAAGACGAGCTTGATCAATTCACACAAGAAGAGAAAAACGCGATAACATTGGCAACCGATTGGGAAGATGTATTTAACTGGTCGAGGGAAGAGATGTTAGAAAATTTACTCGTTCCAAGGACGGGTTGGGAAATTTCAGAAGCCGATGCTAATGGGGTTCTTGATTATTTAGACTTTAATTATGAAGAGAATGCATTTGAGTCAGCGAAAACATACTTGCTGGGGTCCGATTATTCAGATGAGGAATTACACAAATTATTAACTGATACAGATGGTTTTACTGAGGATGAAGCGGACTATGCAATTGAGAATTTAGAAATGAATGATCAGCATTTAGAAGCAGGATATTATGATGATCTTCCCATTACCAATGAAGAAAAAACTGCAGTGCGTTTAGCAGAAACATGGAGCAGGTGGTTCAAACTGTCTGAAGAAGAGCTTCATGAAGAACTATTATCGCGTGAAGCAATTACAGAAGAATCAGCAGAACTGGCGCTTCAATATGCCAGAATTGATTACAATGATAATGCTTTAGAGCGGGCAGAAGAATATCTGGATGAATCGGATTATTCGACTGAAGAATTGCATGAATTATTAATTGAGACGCATGGGTTTACTGGGGATGAAGCAGATTATGCAGTTGAAAATTTAGAGGAATTGAGGGGTATGACGTCCTGGGAGGGATTCGAACCCTTTGAAGAAATAAAATATCTCGATTTCGAGCAAAATACCAGAGTAGGCTCTGATTTACTGATATAATAATAGTATAAAAGATAAAGAAAAAGGAGATTTTTATTCATGGGAAAATTAGATGGTAAAGTTGCAATAATTACTGGTGCTGCAATGGGTATGGGTAAAGCAACAGCAGAGTTATTTGCAAAAGAAGGCGCAAAAGTTGTCGTCGCTGACTGGAATGAAGAAGTTGGTAACCAAACGACTGAAGAAATTAAATCAGCAGGCGGAGATGCATACTTCGTACAAGTGGATGTATCTGATGAAGCATCTGTTGAAAACATGGTAAAAGCGACAGTTGATCACTATGGAACTTTAGATGTTGCAATCAACAACGCTGCAATTACACCAGACGATAAGCCTTTAACTGAAACAGATTTCGAATACTGGGATAAGTTAATGGCAGTAGACCTTAAAGGTGTCGCATTATCTCTAAAATATGAATTACGTCAGTTTGAAAAAGAAGGAAAAGCTGGATCAATCGTCAATACATCATCAGTAAGTGGTATTCGTCCACAACCAGCAACGCCAGCATATATTGCAGCGAAACACGCTGTAATTGGTTTAACTAAAAATGCTGCAATGGACTTCTCACCGAAAGGAATCCGTATTAACACAGTCGCACCCGGTGCAATTGATACACCGATGTTACGTGGCGCGATTGAACAATTCGGTTTAGAACCAGAAAGCTATGCGAAACAATTAAGTATGCTTGGTAGATTCGCACAAGCAGAAGAAGTTGCAGAAACTCACCTTTGGTTAGCTTCAGATGCATCTTCATATGTAACTGGTGCAGTTATCAATGTAGATGGTGGCTACACTTCAATGTAATTGAAATAGATATTGAAAATCAGCATCCGGGTGGATGCTGATTTTTTTGTTTTTGAGGTTGGATGAGTTGGGCGAGTTTGGTCGTCTGCCAATTCAAAGGAATTTCCGAGCTCGAATTGGCAGGAAAATCAAAATGCTGACAATTCAAAGGAATTTCCGAGCTCGAATTGGCAGGAAAAAGTAATTGCTGCCAATTCACGCCATATTTTCTCTCTGAATTGGCAGACGAACCAAAAAGCCTTTGGGAAAATTTATCCCGTGCTCACTCACGAGGATTTTCGGCCTCGAGTAAGCATGAGATCCGAAACCGTGCTCACTCAGAAGGATTTTTGAGCTCGAGTAAGCATGAAATCCAGAACCGTGCTCACTCACGAAGATTTTCGAGCTCGAGTAAGCATGAAATCCGAAACCGTGCCATTGAGAGAAGCTCACTGACACGGAGATTGATTTAAGTTCCAATGAGACTTGCTCACAGACACGCAGATTGATTTACGCTCCAATGAAAGTTGCTCATAGACACGCAGAATGGTTTACGTGACAATGAAAGTAGCTCACAGACACGAAGATTGATTTAAGTTCCAATGAGACTTGCTCACAGACACGCAGATTGATTTGCGTTCCAATGAAACTCGCTCACAGACACGCAGATTGATTTGCGTTCCAATGAAACTCGCTCACAGACACGCAGATTGATTTGCGTTCCAATGAAACTCGCTCACAGACACGAAGATTGGTTTGCGTTCCAATGAAACTCGCTCACTGACTCGCAAACGGATCTGCGTTCCAATGAAACTCGCTCACTGACGCGCAGATTGTTTTACTTGGCATTGACCAATACTTTCATCGCCAAATCATCTTATCAAATCATCATTCATCTTATAAAAGTCGAAAACGACTTGATCTGGTCCTTCAACTAACAAAGAATATGTGCCCCAGTCAGTATTAATAGGACCTTTCAAGATATTTTGGCCATCTTCTTTCAACCGCGCTTCAACGGCATCCACATCTTCAACTTCAAAGTGCAATATTGTACCCGAACGGCTCGTTTCCATCGGGACTAACGCATCTAAACTCAACATCAGCGAATGCTCGCTGACTGTAAACTGTGCGAAATTCTCATCGGCGAAGTCCGCCTCTAAATCCAATAGTCGTTTGATCTTTTCAGTAGCTTCTTCAACATTTGAAACGATTAAGTCTGTTTGATTTAATTTCATATCACCACTCCTTGAATGATATTTACCCAATTTCACTCACTTTAATAAAATAATTTTACAAGATAAAAACCTCCAAAACCGATACGCAATCTACGCACCAATTAGGAGGTTTAAATATTCATTCTATACTCTCAAACTCAAAATAAATTATTCTTCAATACCAATTTCTACGTTTGCTTCGAATTTAACTTCGTCACTCACTAAAACCCCACCAGTTTCTAAGGCTTGGTTGAAGTTCATACCGTATTTTGTACGGTCGATTTTACCAGATACAACGCCACCTGCAACAAGTCCGCCACCTGGTGCTTGTGCTGTACCAGTTAATTCGAAATCAAATGTTTCTTCGATTGTTACATCTTTGATCGTTAAGTTACCAGTAATCGTTGAATCAGTCACTGAAGTACTTACGAATTTGATTTCTGGGTATGTTTCGATTTCAAAGAAATCACTTGTTCTTAAGTGGTTGTCACGATCTGCTTGGTTCGTGTCGATTGACTCTGGGTAAATTGTTACATCAAATTGTAATGAAGATACGTCGTTAATGTCACCAGTTAAGTTAACGTCAAATTTCTTAAATTCACCTTTAACCTTTGATACCATCATGTGTCTCACGACGAATTCGATATTACTGTGTGCTGTGTCTAATGTAAATTTTGACATGTTTAATTTCTCCTTTTAGATAAAAAAATGTGTACGTTTATGTGCTCTGCTGCAACTACAAAAACATCGTACCACAAAATATCTCGAATCGGAAGTATAATGTCTCGAATTCTAGATATTTTTCGCTACAAGTGACTATTTTCAAATTACACTGTACAATTTTAGTTAAATTGTAGATAATGAGTAAAAATACACTGATTTTTGTTATTATGAGTGTTGAATTTTTTTGAATGTTCCACAGCGGCTGATTTTAGTTTGTGAGGAACAGTAACCGACCTGAAGTGTTCCACAGCGGCTGATTTTAGTTTGTGAGGAACAGTAAGTGACTTGCAGTGTTCCGCAGCGCCATGTTTTCACCACGTGAGGAACAGTCAGCGACTCAAAGTGTTCCACAGCGCCAAATTTTTCGTTCTGTGGAACAGTTCACGACTCAAAGTGTTCCACAGCGCCTGATTTTATCTCGTGAGGAACAGTAAATGACCTGAAGTGTTCCACAGCGCCTGATTTTGCTTCGTGAGGAACAGTAACCGACCTGAAGTGTTCCACAGCGCCTGATTTTGTCTCGTGAGGAACAGTAAATGACCTGAAGTGTTCCACAACGGCTGATTTTAGCTTGTGAGGAACAGTAAATGACCTGAAGTGTTCCACAGCGCCAGATTTTGTCTCATGAGGAACAGTAACTGACCTAAAGTGTTCCACAACGGCTGATTTTTGCTCGTGAGGAACAGTAAACGACCTAAAGTGTTCCACAACGGCTGATTTTAGCTTGTGAGGAACAGTAACTGACCTAAAGTGTTACTCGTGCCCCGATTTCTACCTCGGGAGTAACACTAATTGATCTAGTGTTACTCGTGATCCGATTTTGACCTTGGGAGTAATATCCTTTAATCAATAAACTGTGCGTCAACTCAAGATTTTTGGAGTTGCCGCACACTTTACAACTCTAACTGTGCGTCAACTCAGGATTTTCGGAATTGCCGCACACTTTACAACTCTAACTGTGCGTCAGCTTAAGAATTTCCAAACTGCCGCACACATTCCAACTTCACCCAATCCTCGCACAACATAATCTTTCCATAATCGATCCATTTTCCTGTAAGATGAAATTACTACAACTAAATCAAGGGGTGGTCTTATCATACGTTATCCAGAATTAAACAAACTTCACGCTGGAATTACCGCACCCTCTTCTGGTGTCGGTAAAGAACGGCATCCGATCATGTATCAAGCAATTGAACGCATGGCCGAACGGGGGTTCAAAACAACAGTTGGCGATACAGTGTGGACGCAAGAAAAATCAAAATCTGCCGATAAAATAACGCGTGCCAAAGAGCTAAACAAAATGTTACAAGATGATTCGATTGATTTAATTTTTCCACCATGGGGTGGGGAGCTATTAATTGAAATTTTAGAGTACATTGAATTCGATAAAATGACTCTAAAATGGATACTTGGCTACTCAGACATTAGCGCACTGCTACTTGCGGTCACTCTAAAAACAGGCATTGCAACGGCACATGGTACAAACATCATCGATATTCGAGGGCCGAAATCGGATGCAACAACCGTGCGATGGCTCGACGTCCTACAAACAAAAGTCAGGGAATCAATCGAACAACAATCCTCAGAACTTTATCAATTGGAATGGATATTTGATAGTCCAAATGACGAAATCTTTAACCTAACCGAACCAACCAAATGGAAATCAGTAACGGAGAAACCAGTAGAAATTAGCGGTCGATTACTCGGTGGCTGTACGGATGTCATTCATCATCTCGTCGGCACGCCTTACGGAGATGTGAAGGGGTTTATCAACAACCAAAATATTAAAGAAAATATCATTTGGTACTTTGAAAACTGTGAGGACTCACCAACGGATCTGAAGCGGGTATTAACTCAAATGAAATATGCAGGGTGGTTCGAGCAATGCAGCGGTATTTTATTTGGTCGAACTGCTGTCACAGAGGATGTAGATGGTTACACATTTCTCGATGTTTACAGTGAAATTCAAAAAGATTTGGGTATACCTGTAATATATGATGTCGATTGCGGTCACGTCCCACCGCAGATGACGTTCGTAAATGGCGCAATGGCGCACATCACTTACGCAAACAATGCAGGCACCATGACACAAAACTTCTTGCCTTAAGATAAAACATCTGACAGGAGAGCGACTATGATTAAAAATAGTTTTCGTTTCGTGACACTACTGCTAATGGGAACATTCGTTGCACCAACTGTAAATGCTCAAGATGATGGCACAGATTTCATTGAAGTGGGTGGCCAGAAGACGTTTCAAGTGGAATTTGACATAGACGATCAAGAACCGCAAACAGCTGAAATCTTGTTTAACGAATATCAACAAGTCATAGTTGAAGGTGATGATTACCGTCAACAAGGATACTACTATTTTGAAGATGGATTGCTCGCACTCTCTCTCACGGATAGTGATGGGAATAATGTTGAGTTACATTTGAGTTATGATTTATTAGATGCGGATGAAGTGAGTGGCACGATAGAAGATGTAACGTTAATATACCATTCATATCCATATGAATATACATTAGAAAGTTACATGACATACAGAGATGCTTTATTAGGTTATGACTACACACTCACATTAACGAATGAGGTACCAAGCCATACAGATTTGTTATTGAAGGAACCAGACGAAAGAATCGATGAAATGAAAAATGAAACATTCATTTTGAGTGCGGACGGTTTTGACGATACAATCTTTTTTGATACGTTAAATGGACTTTGGTTAGATACAGGAACTATATTAGAGAGCAATTTCATGCAAGCGGGTTTATACACGTTTGAAGCGGACGACTTAGTATTTTACATGGGGAATTTTTATGAGAATGGATTGGTCAAATTTACATTAACCCATGATCAAATAGAAGATGAATCAATTGAAGGTACGATTACTGATTTAGAATTTATATCGTTTGATGGTGACACACCTGATGATTTCGAAGAACAGCGTGAATATACTGTCGATCAACCATTTCAATTGATGAAACAAGTAATGACGGATCTCACAGGCCATACGGAGACATTTTATCTTGTTGAAGATGGTGAACCAGTGAATATCACTTTTGAAGCGGATGGTGTAGCCCAAGTAGAGTATTTAGGAGAAACGTTTACCGGAACTTTTGAATTTGGGATGACGAATTTGCAAATTCATGTAGACGAGGATGGTGTGACGACGACACTGTATGTTGAAGATGAGACGTTGTCACGACAGGACAGTCAACAGGTGCACCCAGATGATCGCCAAGTGATAATAAGTGATGTCACACATAAACTTACTTCAGATGTACCAGATGAAACTTTGGAAAATTTTGAATCGATATTTCAATCAAATCATGAAATAGGTACGGATTAAAATTGTAAACGATGTACGTATCTATATTATAATGAATACAAAAGACACCACGGGGTGAGACAATGAGTGAACCAAAGGAACATAAGCAAGATGCAGGCGATTTAGTGCCGAGTGAAGCGAGTACCGCAACGAAAGGGTGCATGCTCGGTGTTATTTTCATAATCCTATTAATAATTGCTGCAGTGATCACGGCGATAATCGTCGTTGCACTAAACCTTTTCTCGGATGAAAATTCATTCGGAGATTTTGATTTCGATTTTAGCTTTATGGATGACATTACTGGAATTTTTGAATCGGACACTGAGTCGGACACGACAGATACAAGTGATGGAGATTCGATGACGCAGGAAATTGGTGGTCTTCGTATTACACTTAACGATGCATACTTTAATGAAAATGACGAAGAGCAATATATCGTTGATGTAAATATTGAAAGCATCGATCGCGAATACTACACACCGTCAGCGACAGCGTTTCATATCGAAACTGAAAACGGTAATGCATATGCCTATACGGATGAATCTCGGGAAGTGAATGATCGAGAATCTGGTACGGGGGAATTTAATCAAATGCTTGAAGTCGGTACAGAAGCGCGATATTTGTTGGCGTTTCACGTATCCGAATACTTGGACTTTGATGTAGATAAAACCCTGGTTTTTAGAGACTATCGCGAAGACGATGAAATTAGCTTTGACTTAAATTAAGGGGTTAGATGATAGATGAACAAACGACTACGTCAGTATATATTACCAGTATTATATTTAGCATTTTTGCTCATCATGTTTTTATTTTTTGAAGAGCAAGTCACATGGACGCTGTTCATTGTTGCAACGTCTATCTATATCGTATTAGAAATTATTTTTGCATTTCTATGGTCTAGGGGAAACAATGATCGAGACGACCACCATTACAAATGATAAAGATCAACTGAGGCGACAGTAACGTCTTCGAACGGGTACATGTAGTACCACATAGAAAGGAAGTAAATAATGAAGAAGAGTCTCGTACTCGCAGAAAAACCATCCGTTGGCCGTGATATTGCACGTGTATTAAAGTGTGCAAAAAAAGGTGACGGATATATTGAAGGTGATCAGTACATCGTGACATGGGCACTTGGTCATTTAGTGACGCTCAAGCAACCTGAGATGTACGATCAAAAATTTAAATCATGGGACCTACAAGATTTACCCATGTTACCGAAACAATTAGATACGATGGTCATTAAAAAGACCGGCCGACAATTTAATACCGTGAAGCGGCTCGTGAATCGCAATGACGTCGGTGAGATTATCATCGCGACAGATGCGGGTCGTGAAGGTGAGCTCGTTGCACGTTGGATTTTCGACAATATTAAACATAATCTGCCGATGAAACGCTTATGGATTTCATCGGTCACAGATCAGGCAATCAAAGCTGGCTTTAGCAAATTAAAGCCGGCGAATCAGTATGAGAATTTATACTACGCTGCAGTGGCGCGCAGTGAAGCGGATTGGTATGTTGGCTTAAATGCAACGCGCGCACTCACAACGAAGCACAATGCAAGCTTAAACTGTGGTCGGGTTCAGACGCCAACACTCAAGTTGATTGCACTGCGCGAAGCAGCAATTCGTGAATTTAAGCAGAAAATTTTTTATACGCTCGA
>DYYI01000096.1:0-33036 GCA_020741755.1 Aliicoccus persicus
CAATAAATCACGCATAAAAGAATAAAACATTTCATTTTACACTAACCAAAAAAGAAATTTACTTTATATTCCAATCATTGTGAAAAGAATAAAATTATTCTGAGAATTCGAGTGTAATCACTTTAGAATTATGAGATTTATGTTAGAATTATATATGTAACTCAAATATATTGAACATTATGGATCATTACATAATTTCAAAAAATAAGGAGAGTTTTTGAAAATGAAAATTTCTTTATCTAGCAAGAAATTAATGTCAACAGTTTTAGGAACTGGTGTTGCTTTAGCTGTTTTAGGTATTAACAATTCTGATGTAAATGCACAGGAAGATGCAGATGTCTATAACTATGCTGATTTCCCACAAACGGTTACTAACGAAGCTGATCCGACAGGTGAAGGTGAGTTAAGAGTCGCATATGTTTCTGACACACCTTTCGAAGGGACTTTAAACTGGAACTTCTACCAAGGGTCTCCAGATGCAGCATTCCTTGGATATTTTGATGAGTCAGTATTAACAATTGATGAAAACCAAATCTTTACTCAAGATGGTGCGCTACAGTTCGAACTTAACCATGACGACAACACGGTTACATTTACTTTGAATGAAGATGTTGTATGGCATGATGGTACTCCAGCGACAATAAATGACTACGTTGCTTCTTACGAAGTAATCGGTCACCCTGATTACTCAGGTGTACGTGGTTCTACACCAGGTTTCACATTAATTGAAGGTTATGAAGAATATCGTGCTGGTGAAGCTGATTCAATCAGTGGTATCGAAGTTGTCGATGATTACACAGCAGTGTTCCAGTATCAAGAATTACCACCATCATTATTATCAGGTGGGTTCTGGTTCTACTTATTCCCATCTCATCACTATGAGGGTGTAGAAGTTGCTGATATGGCAGATGCGCCACAGACGCGTGAAAACCCAATCGGTATTGGACCTTACCAAGTTGAGTCAATCACACCAGGTGAAGCAATTGTTTATGAGCGCTTCGATGACTACTGGAGAGGTACACCACAACTTGATTCAATCGTAGTTCAAACGGTATCGCCAGCAGCAATTGCGAATGCAATGGCTAATGGTGATTATCACATCGCAGATGGATTCCCAACAGATCAGTTCCCTGACGTCGCGGATATGGAAGGCGTTGAGTGGTTAGCTCAATTAGATCCAGCATACACTTACATTGGATTCAAACTCGGTCATTGGGATAATGAAGCTGGTGAGGTTGTTTACGATCCTGAAAACTCTAAGATGGGTGATGTAAATCTTCGTAAAGCAATGTGGCATGCGATCGATAACGATTCTGTCGGTGAACGTTTCTACAATGGTTTACGTTGGAAAGCAACTTCATTAACGACGCCATTCCACGCCACTTACCATAAAGATGACTTAGAAGTACCTGAATTTGATGTAGACTTAGCAAATCAAATTCTTGATGAAGCTGGTTACGAGTATGATGGTGACTTCAGAACGACACCTGAAGGTGAACCATTAACAATTAACTTCGCTTCAATGAGTGGTGGAGATACTGCTGAACCATTAGCAAATTACTACATCCAATCTTGGAGAAACATCGGTCTTGATGTTCAATTAACAAATGGCCGTTTAATCGAGTTCAACTCATTCTATGACATGGTTGAAAACGACGATGAAAGTATCGACATTTACCAAGGTGCTTGGGGTGTAGGTACGGATGCGGATCCTTCTGGTCTATACGGAAGAGAAGCGGCATTTAACTACTCTAGATATGCATCTGAAGAAAACGATGAGTTAATGGCTCGCATCAACTCTCAAGAAGCTTTAGACATTGACTACCGTACAGAAGCATTCCACGAGTGGCAGGAACTAATGGTAGAAGAGATTCCAGTAATTCCTACACTTTACCGTGCGATCGTAATGCCAGTTTCTGAAGACGTTGTCAACTACTCACTTGAATTCGGATTTAACGAAGATACATTACTTTACAATGTAGGATTATCTGAATAAGAATAAGAAATAAATTTCAACTGCCCTGAGCATAATGCTCGGGGCTTTTTTATCGTCTAAACACATATATATCAATACATTCATATGTATTTTCTGACTATTTCGAATTAAGAGATATTGTGTAAAGATAAACAAAAAATCGCTTTCAAATTAAAAAAAGATGAAAATAATTAAAGTTTTTGATTGCATCGATAATAAAATATGATAAACTACATGTATAAGTTCAGGTGGAGATACAATTTTATGCATCGAAACACTAACTTATCTTTTATAACAAGAGGAGGAGCTTTTTCATGAGGTTTTCTAAGAAGAAGTTAATGTCAGCAGTACTCGGTACGGGTGTTGCACTTGCAGTACTAGGTGTTAATGGTGCAGATGTAAGTGCACAAGACGAAGTGTTCAACTATGATGATTTTCCAAAAACAGTATCAAACGATGCTGAGCCAACAGGTGAAGGTGAGTTAAGAGTCGCTTATGTATCAGATACACCATTCGAAGGTACGCTTAACTATGCATTCTACAGTGGTTCGCCAGATGCAACATTTATTGGTTATTTTGATGAGTCAGTATTAACGATTGATGACAACCAAATCTTTACACAAGATGGTGCATTAAACTTTGAACTTGACTACGATAACAACTCAGTAACGTTCACGTTAGATGAAAATGTCGTATGGCACGATGGTACGCCGGCAACGATCAATGACTATGTTGCTTCTTACGAAGTTATCGGTCACCCTGACTACACAGGTGTACGTGGTTCAACACCAGGTTTCACTTTAATTGAAGGTTATAACGAGTACCGTGCTGGTGAAGCAGATTCAATCAGTGGTATCGAAGTAATCGATGACTACACTGCGACATTCCAATATCAAGAATTACCACCATCATTATTATCAGGTGGATTCTGGTTCTACTTATTCCCATCTCATCACTATGAAGGTGTAGAAATTGCGGAAATGCCTGAAGCACCACAAACGCGTGAAAATCCAATCGGTATTGGACCTTACAAAGTAGATTCAATTACACCGGGTGAAGCGATTGTTTACTCTCGTTTCGACGATTATTGGAGAGGTACACCTCAATTAGATTCAATCGTAATGCAAACAGTTTCTCCAGCGGCGATCGCGAACGCAATGGCTAATGGTGATTACCATATTGCGAGCGGATTCCCTACAGATCAGTTCCCTGATGTAGCAGATATGGAAGGTGTTGAGTGGGTAGCTAACTTAGACGCTGCATACACATATATCGGATTCAAACTTGGTCATTGGGATGATGAAGCTGGTGAAGTCGTATATGACCCAGAAAACGCTAAGATGGGTGACGTAAACCTTCGTAAAGCAATGTGGCATGCGATTGATAACGACACTGTCGGTGAGCGTTTCTACAACGGTTTACGTTGGAAAGCGACTTCATTAACAACACCATATCACGCGACATATCATAAAGATGATTTAGAAGTACCTGAGTTCGATGTAGACTTAGCGAATCAAATCCTTGATGAAGCTGGTTACGAGTACGATGGTGACTTCAGAACGACGCCAGACGGAGAAGAGTTAGTGATTAACTTCGCTTCGATGAGTGGTGGAGATACTGCTGAACCATTAGCGAACTATTACATCCAATCTTGGAGAAACATTGGACTTAACGTTCAGTTAACAAACGGTCGTCTAATCGAGTTCAACACATTCTACGATATGGTTGAAAATGATGACGAAAGTATCGACATCTACCAAGGTGCTTGGGGTGTAGGTACAGATGCGGATCCTTCTGGTTTATACGGAAGACAAGCAGCGTTTAACTACACGCGTTATGCATCTGAAGAAAATGATGAGTTAATTGCTAAAATCAACTCACAAGATTCTTTAGATATTGACTACCGTACTGAAGCGTTCCACGAGTGGCAAGAATTAATGGTTGAAGAGATTCCAGTAATTCCTACACTTTACCGTTCATTCGTAACGCCAGTTTCTACTGACGTTGTAAACTACTCTGTAGAATTTGGATTCAACGATGAAACTGCACTTTACAACATAGGTTTAGCACCTCAAGAATAATACACGATCATATTTCATTAAGTTTATTTAAGCACTCGACTTGTTTATAAGTTGGGTGCTTTTTTGTTGGACGGAATTTTATCATTCCTAGTGTTATTTAAAAGGAACATTCGTTAGACATTAATTACCAAAAATTATTTCGGAAATTGAAGTATATGTATTGAAAGCGTCTACAAAACTGTTACACTGTATGTATAACCATAGTGATGGAAATCTATTCACTGTGAAAAAGATGTTGGGAGGCAATACAATGCAGAAACCTCGTGTTTCTAAAAGAAGTTTAGTTTCAACAGTACTGGGTGTAGGTGTAACACTCGGTTTGTTAAGTGCAACTGGTGTCGCGGCACAAGACGACGATCATCCGATTTTTAACTATGAAGATTTTCCGAAGACAGTGTCGAATGATGCGGAACCTTCAGGGGAAGGTGTGTTTAGAATTGCGTACAGTTCAGATGCACCATTTGAAGGTACATTTAACTGGGCATTCTATACAAATGTCGTCGATTCAAGAATTATGGGTTACTTCGATGAAAGTGTATTTACCATCGATGAAAACCAAATGTTCACACAAGAAGGTGCCATGCAGTTTGATATCGATGAAGCGGAACGAACAGTAACTTTCACCTTACGAGAAGGTGTGTTATGGCATGACGGTGTTGAAGCAACAATCCATGACTATATTGCATCATATGAAGTGATCGGACACCCTGATTATGATGGTGTGCGTGGCTCTACGCTCGGGTTCGCATTACTAGAAGGATTTAACGAATACCGTAATGGTGAAGCAGATGAGATCAGTGGAATCGAAATCATTGATGACTACACGGCGGTATTCCAATATGAAGAAATTATTCCATCACTGTTATCTGGTGGGTTTTGGGCATACTTATTCCCAACGCATCACTATGAAGGTTTAGATGTCGGTGAGATCGCTGAGTCAGATTTGACACGTCAAACACCAATTGGGATTGGACCATATCAAGTCTCGAATATTGTTTCAGGTGAATCTGTCGTGTATGAGCGATTCGATGATTATTGGCGAGGTACACCATCCATGGATGGTATCGTGTTAGAAATTGTGTCACCATCAACAGTGGCAACAGCAATGCAAAACAATGATTATCATTACACAATTGCATTCCCCGTGAACCAATTTCCTGATGTCGCTGACATCGAAGGTGTGGAATGGCTTGCGAACATGAGTTCAGTTTTATCTTATGTTGGATTTAAGCTGGGCGAGTGGGATGATGAAGCAGGCGAAGTGGATTACAAACCTGAAGAAATGAAGATGGGTGACATCGAGCTGCGCCGTGCAATGTGGCATGCGATCGATAACAAAACGGTTGCAGAGCGATTCTATAACGGTTTACGTTGGGAAGGCACAACACTCTTACCACCATACTATGCATCATATTTCGATGAGACAATCGAATCGCCAGAATACAGCCCTGAAATTGCTGAACAAATTTTAGATGAAGCTGGTTACAAATACGATGGTGATTATCGACTGACACCTGAAGGTGAAGAATTAGAAATCAGCATGGCCTTTATTGGTGGTTCTGATGTTGCAGAAGCACTTGCGAATTACTATATTCAGTCGTGGAGAAATGTCGGCTTAAATGTGAGTCTATATAATGATCGTATGTTGGAGTTTAATGCATTCTATGACATGGTTGATGAAGATGCAGAAGGCATCGATATCTATCAAGGTTCTTGGGCATATGGATCAGATGCTGACCCTGCGCACTTCTATGGGCGTGGCGCACGTAACAACTACCCGAGATATGCGAGTGAAGCAAATGATGAATTGTTAGAAAAGATCAACTCGCCAGAAGCGTTTGATAACGAGTATAGAACGGAATTATTCTATGAGTGGCAAGAGTTGATGCGTGAAGAAATGCCAGTCATTCCGATTCTATACGGATCAGGTGTGCATCCTGTTTCGACAGATGTCGTCAACTTCACAGTTGAGTACGGGTTTAATGAAGAAACTGCATTATATAATATCGGTTTAGTTGAAGAAGAAGAATAAGGCCGATAAAAAACGATATTATTTGTAACTGCCTTCTGTCCATCGGATAGAGGGTAGTTTTTCATTTAAAGAGAAATATATTCTGTTGAAATTAGTTGCTTAAAGATGATTAAAAGTACGTTTATATTTTATTTATGTTAATAATATGTTAAATTAGTACCAAGTCATAAGATTAGGTGTAAAAAGGTGAAAATATGAAAAATGTAGGTGTACTTGGAATCGGGTCATATGTACCCGATCGTGTGTTTACAAATTTTGACTTCGAAAAAATCATGGATACGAGTGATGAGTGGATCACAGAAATGACAGGTATTCATGAACGACGTTATGCGGATGACAACGTAGATACGAGTGATTTAGCATACTTAGCAGCTGAAGAAGCGATTAAAAACTCTGGTGTTAAACGTGAGGACATCGATCTATTACTCGTTGCGACAAGCTCGGGAGACCATCGATTTCCGACCGTTGCCGCAATGCTCCAAGAAAGACTCGGATTACAGCATATAGCAGCGATGGATCAGCTCGCGGCATGCACGGGTTTTATCTATAGCATGGTAACGGCGCAACAATTTATACAGACAGGTGCTGCCAGTAAAGTGCTCGTTGTCGGTGCTGAGAAGTTAACGAAGTTGACAGATTTTAGTGACCGTTCGAGTGCGATGCTATTTGGTGATGGTGCTGCGGCAGTTGTGATGGGTGAAGTTGCAGAAGGATTTGGGATCAAATCATTTGAACTCGGTAGTAATGGTTCAGGCGGCCAACATTTGTATGAAGATAAAGAAAAAGGGTATATAAGAATGAATGGTCGTGAGGTATTTAAATTTGCTGTGCGACAAATGGGCGAATCGAGTGTGAATGTTGTTGAAAAGGCAGGACTTCAGTCAGATGAAGTTGATCGCCTCATTCCACACCAAGCGAATATCCGCATCATGGAAGCAGCGCGCAAAAGAATGAATTTACCAGTTGAGAAGATGAGTAACACGATTGGTCTGTATGGAAATACATCCGCTGCATCGATTGGTTTGAGCATTCATCATGATATTAATAATGGCTTAATTAAAGATGGGGATAACCTTGTTTTAGTCGGGTTCGGAGGCGGACTGACATGGGGTGCGATTTGTATGACTTGGGGAAACAAAAAGGAGGAAAACCATGAGTAAGAAGAGAGTAGTAATCACAGGCGTTGGTGCTTTAACACCGATAGGAAATACGGCAAGAGATACATGGGAAAATGCCTTAAAAGGTACGAACGGTATAGATAAGATAACTCGTATCGATACTGAGAAATACAATGTATCACTCGCAGGTGAATTAAAGAACTTCAACGTCGAGGATTACATCGATAGAAAAGAAGCGCGTAAGATGGACCGATTCACGCAATACGCGATTGTCGCTGCAGATGAGGCGATCAAAGACAGTGCCCTCGAAATTAACGAGAGCAACAACGAGCGCGTTGGCGTATGGATCGGTTCAGGTATCGGTGGAATTCAAGCGCTTGAAGATGGATTTACAGTACTAGATCGCAAAGGTCCACGTCGCGTCAGCCCATTCTTCGTACCGATGATGATTCCAGACATGGCGAGTGGTCAAGTCTCAATTCGCCATGGTGCAAAAGGACCGAACGGTGCAACAATTACAGCATGTGCGACAGGTACAAACTCAATTGGTGATGCATTTAAAATTATCGAACGCGGTGATGCAGACGTGATGATTACAGGTGGTACAGAGGCACCGATTACGAACATGGGTATCGCAGGATTTCAAGCGAGCCGCGCATTAAGTCTTGAAAGTGATCGCGATTTAGCATGCCGTCCATTCGACAAAAATCGAGATGGTTTCGTGATGGGAGAAGGCGCAGGTATTGTTATTCTAGAAGAACTCGAGCATGCAAAAGCACGCGGTGCAAAAATCTATGCAGAGTTAGTCGGTTACGGTATGACAGGAGACGCGCACCACATCACAGCACCAGCAGAGAATGGTGAGGGCGGACAGCGCGCAATGAAATTGTCGATGAAAGATGCGGGCATTGAAAAAGAAGAGCTCGGTTACATTAATGCACACGGTACAAGTACGCCATATAATGATCTATATGAAGCGGTAGCGATTAATCATGTGTTCGGTGAGCATACACAGAAATTGCTTGTTAACTCAACGAAATCAATGATGGGACACTTGCTCGGCGGAACAGGTGCTGTAGAAGTGATTGTGACAGCATTCTCTTTACAAGAAGGGAAAGTACACCCAACAATCAACGTGAGAGAGCAAGATGAAGAAATCAAACTGAACGTGTGTAAAGACGGCGTTGTCGAGGCACCAGATCTGAAGTATGCCATGACAAACTCACTCGGATTCGGCGGACACAACGCGTCGCTCGTATTGAAGAAATGGGAAGATGAATAATTATTTGATTATTGATGATTGATTGAGACTGGAGGAGCTGATCCTCCAGTCTTTTTTTTGTGGTTGTTGGTGGGGTTGCTGGTTTGAGAGGAGGCAGGTTGCGTGAGTGGGGACTATTTGGTATGACCTGCCAATTCAAATGGAAAAACGACTGCGAATTGGCAGTATTTTGCTTTTCCTGCCAATTTAAAGCTAAAATCCACTGTGAATTGGCAGCAATTGATTATAACTGCCAATTCAAGAGAGAAAAATGCTCTGAATTGGCAGGGTAAGATTTTACTAGATACTTCTCAGAGCAAGTGATGTCTTCTTTCTCTCTTATGCTCACTCACACCAGAAAATCCCGGTGAATGAGCACGGATTCCGGTTTCATGGTAACTCGCGCCCAAAAATCTCGGTGAGTGAGCACGGATTCCGAATTCATGGTAACTCACGCCTAAAAATCTCTGTGAGTTACCACGAGAAGATCAATCCTCTATAATCACTCCGGATTTTTATCCCACTCACTCAGGAATTTTTTCCTTAAGAGCGTTTTAGATGTCTCCCAGAATTAATGATTAACGTGATTGATGTCACAATCCAAATCAACAAAAGAACTTATAATGAATGTAGCAAAGGAGGCGTATACACTTGTTAAAAGAACTAAAGCAGTCAATTTTGAACAATTCGACGATTGATACTCGGAATATGTCTACAGAACAATTCCTGACTCATGTGATTTTGCTCATTCATACGCACCCAGATTTAGAGTTTGAAAAAGTAAAACCATACTTGATTGAATTTTTTAATGGTTCACCTAAAGCACCAACTAATAAAGATCATCCTATAAATATTCTGGTAAAACACCAACAAAGATTTTCGAAACACATTAAAGTCATAGAATCATTACTCGAAGACTATGCTAACAATCAACAGGACATATCTTTTTATCTGAATGCATTAAAAAATATAAATAATTATTTTAATGTGAAGGAGAAGTTGCTGTTTCCATTGCTCGAACGATATGGCCAATATCAGTTGCCGCGCAGGATATGGGAGATGGACGATTATTTGCGTGTGTCGTTGCAAGCGATGCAGAAACGTGTGGAAAAGCTCGAATCGGTTCATCCAAGACACATCCATTCGACATTTCGGGAGATTCAAACGACTTTTAATTATTTAAAAGATAGTGAGCAGTACATACTCTACCCGCTATGTGATGCGTTGTTTACAGAAGAAAATTGGCAGCAAGTGGCACGGGAGGCGACAGCTTTTCATTTTGATATGTTGGATTACGTGGAGAACGAAGAGGTTATTAATCCAAGTCAAAATCTAGATGATAAAATTCAACATCCCTTTGGAAATGGATTTTTAACAATGAAAGAAGTTAATTTGATTTTGAACAGTTTGCCTCTAGAGTTAACTTTTATAGATGAACGTGGCATTTTTAAGTACTTTAATCATATTGTTGAAGCGCAGGATATGCTATTCATCCGAACACCGCTATCGATCGGTCGGCATGTTGCCAACTGCCATCCGCCTAGAAGTCTTAAGAACATGATGAAAGTTATCCGACTTCTGAAGTCTAGGGAGGAAGAGCAAGTAGCAATGTGGTTTAAAAGGGGAGAAGTGTTTATCCATGTGACTTACGTTGCTGTTTTTGATGAAGATGATACATTCAAAGGCGTTTTAGAATACGTACAGGATATAAACCCGTATGTGGAGCTACCTCGGGCGACGAAAAAGCATGTTTAGCGATTAGAAAATGATCTGCGTGTCAATGAGCGTTGCTCACAGACACGCAGAAAGATTTGACGGACTATGAACTACTCTCACTGACGCGCAGATTGATTTGCGTTCCAATGAGAGTTGCTCACAGACACGCAAACGGATTTGCATTCCAATGACCCTAGCTCATAGACACACAAACCCACACACAAACCAAGAGTCAAACAACAACAATCTACTTCCTTCTTCTACTCCGACCAAGACCGATGGCATTTTCCATCTTGTCTACCATTCGATTCGCCTTAATCGACGCGCGCTCAGCACCGGCGTCCAAAATGTTATCTAATTCACCACTGTCGATGAAATAGTTCACGCGTTCTTGGAAACCTGTCAAAAAGTCGGCCACAACTTCGCCCAAGTCACTCTTGAATGTACCGTAGTTCGAATCTTTATATTTCTCTTCCAACTCTCCAATAGACATACCGCTCAAACTGCTATAAATGACAAGCAAGTTAGAAATACCTGGCTTTTCTTCCTTGTCATAATTAATTTCAGTACCTGAATCTGTCACAGCACTGCGAATTTTCTTAGCAGCGACTTTAGGATCATCCAACAAACTCACATAAGATTTCGGATTGTCATCACTCTTACTCATTTTTTTCGTCGGATCATTCAGGCTCATAATGCGCCCACCGAACTCTGGCAATTTCGCCTCAGGTACTGTCAAAATATCGTTATACTTATTGTTAAATCGCTCCGCCAAATCGCGCGTCAACTCTAAGTGTTGACTTTGATCATCACCGACTGGCACGACATCTGCACCATAGATTAAAATATCAGCCGCCATTAAACTTGGGTATGTTAGCAAACCGACAGAAATACCCTCTTTCGTCGCTTGTTTGCGGGCTTTATCTTTGTATTGGGTCATGCGCTCAAGCTCTCCAATATAACCGATGCACTGCATTAACCAAGCGGCACGTGCATGTGCTGGGACTTCGCTTTGGATAAATAGCGTCACCTTTTCTGGATCAAGTCCACTTGCCAGATAAATTGCAGCAAGCTTCTTCGTATAATCTCTTAATTTTAATCGGTCTTGCGGTACTGTGATGGCATGCTGATCGACGATACAAAAGTATGCGTCATACGATTCCTGCATCTCTGCAAATTGTTGATACGCACCGATGTAGTTACCGATGGTTGGTATGCCACTGGGTTGAACACCCGAAAATAATGTTTTCATACTTAAGCCCCTTTTCAAATCATTCATAAGTCTATAAAATAGTATACATAAGGTTATTATACACGAAAATATATTGTGTCTAAATATTTAAAATTCTTGAAATATTGAAAATTTATGCATAATATAACAACATTTTCATTTTTTTTTAATGTTAATAATCTATAATTTAATCACAGTAAGTAATAAGTTGCAAAGAGACGGATTGTCTCTGGACAAAATTTTAGCATTGGAGTGTGAGATTATATGGTAACTTTATTTACTTCTCCAAGTTGCACATCTTGTCGTAAAGCGAAACAATGGTTGAAAGAACATGATATATCGTTTAAAGAAAGAAATATATTCTCAGATAAATTAACACTTGATGAAGTTAAAGAGATTTTGAGAATGACTGAAGACGGAACAGAAGAAATCATCTCAACGCGTTCTAAAACATTCCAAAAATTAAATTTGGATATTGATAGTTTACCAATGAAAGAATTATATCAAATTATTATGGATAACCCGGGTATTTTAAGACGTCCGATCATCATTGATGAGAAAAGACTTCAAGTGGGTTACAACGAAGATGAAATTCGTCGTTTCTTACCGAGACAAGTTAGAACATTTCACTTAGAAGAAGCAATGAAGCTTGCAGACCTATAATGAATTAAGTATATAAGAACTCTGAATATATATTCAGAGTTCTTTTTTTAGTTTTAAGGGTCTCTTATTGGGAATATGCTATGGAAGTATTGTATAATAAAAACTAACCATATCTAGGAGGTGTTTCTGATGAGAATTGAACGTGTGAATGATTCAACAATCAAACTCTTTATCACGTATCAAGATATCGAAAAAAGGGGATTTAACAAAGAAGACCTTTGGACGAATCGTAAAAAAGGTGAGGAATTTTTCTGGTCATTAATGGATGAAGTTGACCATGCAGAAAAAGAATCATTTAATTTTGAAGGGCCATTATGGATTCAAGTCCACGCCTTCGATAAAGGGGTTGAAGTCGTCGTAACTAAACGTGATGAACGTGACTTTAGTGTTGATATTTCAGAAGAAAACCCCGAGGAAAGTGAATTGATGGACTTGCTTGAAGAAGCAAATGCCGAAAATCAAAACGTTTCCCACAACACGGGATCATTATGGGAAGAGCCGCTCATGATTAAATTTGATGATTTTGATGATTTAATCAGATACAGTCATCAAGCGGATGTGGATGAGCTATTGTTTGAAGACTTACTCATCACTTTCAACAACAAATACTATTATCTAATGTATATAAATCGTGGCATGTCTTATCGTACAATTTCAGGATTAGAAGCAAAAGCTTTGGAATTCGGTAATGCAGCAGATGAAACATATGAAATGGTTTATGAATATGGAACTGCGATTATGAGTTACAACGTTCGACGACAAGTTAAAAAATATTTTGAACTTCACAAGTAAAAAAAATAACTTATAAAAAATCTCCTTATATTATATGAGGGGGTTTTTTTATGTTTTTAGCACTTGATGAAAATAAGCAGCCAGTATCGGTCGACCAAGCAAAGCGCGGCGGGGCATATTTTTGTCCTGTTTGCGATTCCAAAGTGACGTTTAAAGCAGGCACCGTACGTATTCCACACTTTTCGCATTACCGTATTGAGCAATGTATCCGCTATTTATACAAAGCCGAATCTATTCAACACTTGCAAGCGAAGCATGATTTGTATTTACACATTAAAGCCTCAAGAGAAGTCGATATGGAAATTTACTTGAGTGAAATTGAGCAAATTCCAGATCTTTTAATGGATAAAACAGCAATCGAAATCCAGTTGTCGACAATTTCCATCGATTTGTTGCTAGCGCGTACGCGCGGGTATAGGTCGTTAGGCATGAATGTCGTCTGGTTACTGGATGAACATGCGTTAAATCCAGAACAACCGACGCAGTTTCAACTCTCGACGATGCAAGATCACAATATATTTACGTATGATATAGACGCACAGGAAGTGTATCGGTATCAAATGGTTTATTTTGATGGTTTCAAGTGGCATTACACGCGTGAGAAGGTCGATGCAACACAGCTTGATCACCCCTTCACCAAGCAACCACATAAATTTCATAAATTATCTGAGTTGGTGATTAAAAAATTAATCAAAAAAGCCAAGCAAAAGGGTAGTGTACAAGACGTTACGCTCGGTGCGTTGTATCAGTTAGAATGGCAGTTAAAAGATATTCCGGAATGGATGATGACGGTGACACCGAATGAGCGTTGGATTCTCAATTCTCCCCTAGAATGGAAGCTATATGTCTATCAAACCATAAAAAATCAGTCGTTTGACCAAGATGATTTTATGAATTTTATCAGACTAAGGCCGCTATATGATGTGCCTAACAAGCTAGAAATCACGCGCTCACTGATGCAAGACTATTATTTGTTAAATATTTCACAAAATGTTACGGAACTTGAAATTTCTAGTTAAAAGTGTGAAAATGTAACTATCAACATTTGGAGGGATTTAGAAATGTCAAAAGTTATGAAGCGTGAAGAGCAGCGTGTTGAAGACACGTGGGATTTAGCATCAATATTTGAATCGGATGATGCGTTTGAAAGAGAACTAAAAGATATTGAAAAATACTTAGATAAAGGCGAAAAATTTAAAGATGGCATCGATTCAAAAGAGATGCTATTAGAAGCGCTGGAAACAGAGCGTGAGATTTCTGAGAAAGCTTCAAAATTATATGTGTATGCACATTTAAAGCATGACCAGGATACATCGAACGATACGTACACAGCGATGGAAGGTCGCGTGCGCAGCGTATTGGTAAAAGTAAATACAGCGTGGAGTTTCTTAACACCGACGATCATGAATATCGATGAGGAAACGCTAAATGAGTGGGCACAAGACGAATCTTTAAAAGAGTTCAAATTTGATTTAGAAAAATTAAATGCGAAGCGCGCACATGTGTTATCTGATAAGGAAGAGAATATTTTAGCACAGTCAAGCGAAGTGACAGGTAACCCGACACAGACGTATATGATGTTTAACAATGCAGATTTAGAATTTCCTGACGTTGTCGATGGAGAGGGGAACAAGCACCCATTATCACAAGGGACTTTTATTGATCATGTGAAATCAGATGACCGCGTCCGTCGTCAAAGTGCGTATGAAAATTTATATGCAACGTACAGAGGTTTCGAAAATACAATTTCATCAACGCTTCAAGGTGTCGTTTCAGCACATGCATTTGAAGCAAGTGTACGTGGTTATAAGTCAAGTCGTCATCAAGCGCTATCGAAAAACTTTATCCCTGAGAGTGTCTATGACAACTTAGTTAAAACAGTAAATGACAACTTGCATTTACTTCACAAGTATACTGAACTGCGCAAGCGTATTTTAGGTCTTGATGAGTTAAAAATGTATGATATGTACACACCGCTTGTCAGAGATGTTGAGTTCGATATGACATATGAGAATGCGAAAGAGTGGATGTTAAAATCTCTTGAACCGATGGGTGAGGAATTTACGGACATCGTTAAAGAAGGTTTAGAAAACCGCTGGGTAGATGTTTATGAGAACAAAGGGAAGCGCTCAGGTGCATACTCTTCCGGTACGTACGGCACGAATCCATTCATCCTGATGAACTGGACAGACTCTGTAAACAACTTATTCACATTGACACACGAGTTCGGCCACAGTGTACACAGCTACTTATCACGCAAGTACCAAAACTCTAATCAAGCGGGCTATTCAATCTTCGTGGCAGAAGTTGCGAGTAACTTTAACGAAGCATTGCTTGCAGATTACATGATGAAGAACTTAGACGACGATAAAAAGAAAATGTACTTATTAAATGAGCAATTGGATGGATTCCGTGGTTCAGTATTCCGTCAAACGATGTTTGCTGAATTTGAACACGAAATTCACACGATGAAAGAATCAGGTACACCGTTAACAGCTGGTGCACTGAACAAGTTATACGGAGAGTTGAACAAAAAATACTTCGGTGATTCAGTGAGCTATGACGATAATATCGCAACAGAATGGGCACGTATTCCACACTTCTATATGAACTACTACGTCTATCAGTATTCAACGGGATATGCAGCCGCTCAAAGTTTAGCAGACCAAGTGTTGCGTGGTGGAAAAGATGTCGCAGAGCGCTACATGAACGAGTTCTTGAAGAAAGGTTCATCAGATTATCCGATCAACGTGCTTAAAAATGCCGGTGTTGATATGACGACGACAGAACCGATTGAGAACGCAATGAAAGTATTTGAAAGACAGCTAAATGAATTAGAAGCTTTACTCGATAAAGCAGAATAATAAGATTGCGCGATCGCCAACTGTTTGGTGGTCGCGTATTTTTCTTAATTATATAAGGACTATCAATTGAAACCATCTGAGGACAGGCGTATATTTGAAGTAGAGAATTCTTCACACAGACTTACCCCTTTGTTTGTTAGAATTCAAGAAACAACCCCTTTGTATGAATATGCTCGCAGCACAAGCTGTGAGTATTTCTTTTTGTCTAATTTCTATTCATCATTAATACAAAAATCATACAAGATTCCCTGTGGCGTCGCGTGAGCCTGTAGTCTCACTGCGGACGCTATTCCCCAAGGAGTCAAGTATGATTTTTTTATAAGTCACAGCGTATTTCTCTCATCTTTTTCCACAAAAAATCCGGCCCCAGAAGAGGGACCGGACTTCACTCAATTCGAATGCACTTTATAATATTTTCCATAATCTGTTTCAAACGATGTAATCAATCGTTGCATCTGCATTTTGTTTAATTCTTTCAACAATAGACCCGGTCGCCAACCGTAAACTTCTTGTAATTCAGCGAAGCTGACGATCTCAAATTTTTCAATGTATTCAAAAATTGTCGGCAGCTGCCTCTTGTTAATATTAAAGTCGATGAGTCCATTGACGATATGTGTAAATATGTAGTACGGATGTGTACCTTCAATTTTAATGCCTGCTTCGTGGACATCACCACCAAAAAACACAAATGAAGGGTTTTCTTCAATGTCCATTTCTCGGTACACACTTAAGTCGCGCTTGAGCAGTGCGCGCACCGTATCGTTCTGCATATCTTCAATGAATACATCTAAATCAAGCCCAGCGAGTCGTGCACTTGAGCGTATGATGTCTTCTGTGCAAATCGAGCGGTTTGGTGCCAATCGATTTAACAAGAAACGCAAGAAATTTCTCGCTTTTAGTTGACCTTGCAATTCAGCGGCTTTATAAGCCAAAGCAACGTTATCCATGTCGCCTGATGATTGTGCTTGGCATTTCGTTAAAACTTTTAATGACGGCGATAAAATTTTGCGTAAAATAATATAGTCACGATATTCGATCATCAATTTGTTAATGATTGGTTCAACTCTTAAACAATCTTCACAAAAGGGATCGAAAAAGTAAAAAATCTCTACGGATTTATCGGTCGTTTCCACGAGTGGAAACAAGTCTTGTAGTTTTTCTGATTTCATCGAATATCACCTATCAATTATGTTCATCTACTGGCGTGTTCACCATAATTTGACCCACTTGCTCATAGCGGTCCATCAACGCCTTTTGTAGTTCCTCTTCTAAACCAACATCTTGCATTGCACGGCGCATATTTTTAAGCCATGCTTCTTTTTCTATGTCAGTAATACGAAACGGCATGTGTCGTGCGCGCATCATCGGGTGGCCAAACTCTTGTATATATAAATTCGGGCCGCCAAGAAACTGTGTTTGAAATAATTTTTGTTTATATGCGATTTCATCCCAGTTTTGTGGGAATATTTTTAGTAAGATCTCATCTTGTGAAACATAGCCATAAAATGTGTCTATCATTCGGTGAAGGCGTTCTTCTCCAACTTTTTCAAATAATGTACTCATTCTACTTTCTCCTTATACAATGTACGATAAAACCGCTCGCTCTTCGGTAAGTCTGAGCGTGCTTCAATTTGATTTCTCTCTAAAAATTGTTTGAAGTAAATCTCTCCGCTGTCATATGCCTGTGCTTCAAATTCAAGCTCATAGTCAACTGTGTTTAAGTATGTACTCTTATCAAGAACGAGTAATCCAGCATCTACCACAGTTTCAAGTCGTTCCGTATGTAAACGGCCTTGTACTTTCAGTGCAGATATATCAATATGATGCACGTTCAGTTCGTCAGCGATATTTTGTGGCATCTGTTTTAATAGATTGCTATTTATTGGTTCTTCTATTGTACCATCAAACTCTAAAATTCCGCCCGAAACAGGCTTCTTCAAAGTCATCATATGTGTTTTTCCAATGACACGAACGCGCAACATCATGCGATTTCGACGCAAGTCAAAGTCATCAGTATCGATGTATATGTTCTCTTGTGAAATTAAAGACGCATTAACAAAGTAGGTGTCTTTCAGACGGTCAAATGTTTTTTTATCGAGTAACGTCTTAAATTCAATTTCCAAATGTGCCATGTGGTCAACTCCTTAATAGATATTATGATTAATAATAAAACTCATGTAAAGCAAACTGATTTTATGATGATTGCTATGTTAAAATAATAGAGCGAGGTGAAGTAAATTGGATATATATGTTACTGAAATTAAAATTGAAAACGATGAAATGAAATTATTTACTGATAAAACAACAGCAGGCATGACATTAGCCAATCGAATGATTGTTGATTCTGACAATTTTTCTTTTATATATTTGCTAGATGATGGAGAAATGTTTAAACGATTGCACTTCGTTCAAGAGACGTGGTCAATGCTCGAAGATCATAAAGGGAAGCAAATGATTGTGAACGATGATATCGTACTCACAGACTTCTGGGATGAGCTCAATGATTTACTTGAGAATATTGAAGGCAACAACAATTATGGGCAAGCATTTGAGGAAGCGGTAGTCAGTGTACTGAGACAATAATGTTGAAGGATGATTGCATATGGATAAGTGGGATATTTTTTTATCGCCTTACGAACAGGCCATTCAAGAGTTAAAAATCAAGTTAAAAGGCATCCGTAAGGACTATCAAGTGAATCAACAGACCTCACCGGTAGAATTTGTAACCGCACGCGTCAAACCGATAAAAAGCATCATTGAAAAAGCGAATGTGCGCAACATTCCATATGATCGCTTGCGTGAAGAAATGTACGATATCGCCGGTGTGCGCGTCATGTGTCAATTTGAAGATGATATCGAAGTGATTTGTGAGCAAATTAGAAATCGTACGGATATGATTGTCGTTGAAGAACGCGACTATGTAACTGAGATCAAATCAAGTGGGTATCGTTCTTACCATATGATTTTAAAATATCCGGTCGAGACAATTGACGGTACGATCATAATCTTAGCTGAGTTACAAATCCGTACGCTCGCCATGAATTTTTGGGCAACGATTGAGCACTCGCTCAACTATAAATATCAAGGTGAGTATCCACCAGAAATTCAACGTCGCCTACAAAATGCGGCACAAGCAGCACAACTGTTGGACCGAGAAATGTCAGAGATCCGTGAAGAGATTATGGAAGCACAGAAGTATTTTTCAAAGAAACGAAAATAATGATGATGAGGTGTCGTTCTATGCGTTATTCAGTCGTTGTGAAAACCGATTCAGAATCTGCAGCAATTTCAGAATTGTTACACGAAAAATTAGAGAAGATTAATTTTAAAAGAGATGATGACGCACCAGAGATTGTGATTTCAATTGGAGGGGACGGCACGTTGCTTCATGCATTCTCTAAGTATAAATCCATGTTGGAAAAAGTGGCTTTTATCGGTGTGCATACCGGACACCTTGGCTTCTATGCAGATTTTAGGCCACATGAACTGGATATATTAGTCGACCGACTCGCATCAAATCGTATTGATGTCATCGATTACCCATTGTTAGAAGTGGACTTGTTTTTCCATGACGGCTCAAAAGATTCTAAGCTCGCACTCAATGAAGCGACGTTAAGAACCCATGATGGGTCCACACTCGTTTCAGACGTCTCTATAAAAGAAAATCACTTTGAGAGATTTCGTGGCGATGGCTTATGTATTTCAACACCGAGTGGTTCTACTGCGTACAACAAATCACTCGGTGGGGCACTCGTCCACCCATCTTTCCGTGCGATGCAAATGACAGAGATTGCATCGATTAATAACAGGGTATTTAGAACTGTAGGGGCGCCACTAATTTTACCAGCGCATCATTACATTAAAATGTCACTCGTGAATGCTGGACATTATAAAGTGACTGTGGACACGAATCATTTTCTATATGACAGACTCGAACGCATTGAATGTCGTGTGGCAAAAGAATCTGTGCGCTTCGCACGCTTGCGCTCATTGCCATTTTGGCAACGTGTACACAACTCATTTATTGCCGATAAACTTTAGTCGCAGGAGGTCGCTATGACAGAACAAGAGAACACTGAACTAAATGAAGAACAGCTACAATTAATTGAACAACTTCGTAGTGATGATCGCGCGACTTTTAAAGAAACATTTTTAGACTTGCACGAATATGAACAGAGTGAGCTTTACATCGCGATGGACGACGAAGAAAAGGCACGTCTATACGCTGTGTTATCACCTGAAGAAGTCGCAGAGTTCTATGATTCTATCGATATCGATGACGTGGATCACGACTATTTATTTGAAACGATGGACTCTCGCTATGCAGCAAAAATGTTGGAAAGCATGCAATTTGATAATGCCGTAGATATTTTAAATGAACTATCAAGAGAAAAGATGACTTCACTGCTCGCTTTAATGCAACCGGAGTCTCGTGCTGAAATCAGCAGTTTAATCAACTATGAAGCCGATACTGCCGGCGGTATTATGACGACCGAGTACGTAAGCATCGAATCAACGATGACCGTCAGAGAAGCAATGCGTTACTTAAAAGAAGCTGCACCAGACTCTGAGACAATCTACTATGTGTTCGTCGTCGATCAAGAAAAACTCGTCGGAATTATCAGTTTAAGAGAGTTGATCATCTCTGATGACGATGAATATATCGGAGACGTCATGATTGAGCGTGTCGTCAGTGTCAACACAGGCGTCGACCAGGAAGAAGTTGCGCAATTAATGCGAGACTACGACTTCCTAGCCATTCCGGTAACCGATTATCAAGGGCACCTACTCGGTATCATCACGCACGATGACATCATCGACGTTATCGACGAAGAGGCGAGCGAAGACTATGCACGACTTGCCGGTTTAACAGACGATGAGAACACAAATGAGAACGCGTTCTCTACAGCAAAGAAACGACTCCCATGGTTGGTCGGCTTAACGTTCATGGGAATGATTACTGCAACGATGTTGACGACGTTTGAAGATACGTTGCAACAAGTCGCGGTGCTCGGGGCCTTTATCCCCATTATTGGTGGTATGGCAGGTAATACAGGCACACAATCGCTCGCGGTCGCTGTACGCGGTATTTCGAGTGGTGAAATCAAGGATGCAAGTAAGACACGAATTGCGATGCGTGAGATGGGTTCAGGTTTTATTACAGGAATCGTTTGTGGGGCGATTCTACTCGTTATCATTACGCTGATGTACCAAGAAGTAATGCTCGGCGTAATCGTGAGCGTCAGTTTAATTATTGCGATGACGTTTGCAACTTTGACAGGGACACTCGTGCCGATGTTTATGAATAAGATCGGCATCGACCCAGCGATTGCCAGCGGTCCTTTTATAACAACGGGGAATGACATCATCAGCTTGCTCGTCTATTTCAGTTTGGCGAATATGTTTATCCATACGCTGCTTTAAAATAGTTGATTTTTGTGTGATTTAATAGTAAATTAGCACTAGGTACTAAATACAAAATATGATTTTAAAAGGAGCTCGACCATGAATTTAGAAGGTAAAACGTATGTAATTATGGGTGTTGCCAACAAGCGTAGTATTGCATGGGGCGCTGCACAAGCATTAGATAAGATGGGTGCGAAACTCGTCTTCACAATTTTAAATGAACGCTTCCGTAAAGAACTCGATAAACTACTCGTAGAACTGGAAGGCGATCACGACGTTGTTGTTGAGTGTGACGTACAAGATGACGCAGCAATCGAGAGCGCGTTTAAAGAAATCGGAGAAAAAGTTGGGAAAATCGACGGCGTGATGCATGCCATTGCATTCGCACCACGAGAAGATTTGATTGGTGAGTACGTTGAAACAAGCCGTCAAGGATTCCAAACAGCATTAGATATTTCAGCATATTCATTAACAGCAGTTGCGAACCAAGCGAAAGAAATCTTCAACGAAGGTGCATCAATCGTCACGATGACATATCTAGGTGGAGAGCGCGCAGTGCCAAACTATAACGTGATGGGTGTTGCGAAAGCTGCACTAGACTCGAGTGTTCAATACTTAGCATCAGACCTCGGTCCAAAAGGATTCCGTGTCAATGCAGTATCAGCAGGGCCAATCCGTACGCTTTCTTCGTCAGCGGTTGGTGAGTTCAAATCAATCCTAAAAGTAATCGCAGAGCGCGCACCGTTACGCCGCAACGTCGATCAGCTAGAAGTCGGTAATGCAGTTGCATTCCTACTGTCTGATTTAGCGAGCGGTATTACAGGTGAAGTATTGCATGTAGACTCAGGGTATCATATTTTATAAATTAATTTGGGTTTGTGGGACAGCGACCGCGGGGCGGTCGCTGTTTTTTGGTTGGTTAATGCGATTTTGCTGTGGTTTGATGGGTTAAACCCATCTGGGTGTCAGTGAGCAATTTTCATTGGAACGCAAACCCATTTGCGTGTCAGTGAGCAAGTTTCATTGGAACGCAAACCCATCTGCGTGTCAGTGAGCAATTTTCATTGGAACGCAAATCAATCTGCGTGTCAGTGAGCAAGCCTCATTGGAACGCAAATCAATCTGCGTGTCAGTGAGCAAGTTTCATTGGAACGCAAATCAATCTGCGTGTCCGTGAGCAACTCTCATTGGAATGCAAATCAATCTGCGTGTCCGTGAGCTACTCTCATTGGAATGCAAATCCATTTGCGTGTCAGTGAAGCTCTCTCATAGTCCCGATAGAGTACTACATTATAGAATTAATTGTGCTTCGTGCTTACTCGGACTTAAATATCATCGTGAGTAAGCACGGATCAAGATTTCGTGCTCACTCGGGCTTAAAAATCATCGTGAGTAAGCACAGTTCGAGATTTCGTGCTCACTCGGGCTTAAAAATCATCGTGAGTGAGCATGGTGAGATCTTTGCCTACTACTTCAGATGAAAAAATTGGTGTGAAGTAGCAGCTTTTTCTGTAACCTGCTACTTCAGACGGAAAATTGCCGGTGAAGTAGCAACCCATAACTTTATTAGAAATTTCGGGTAGGGGAATTAAGTACGCTTGCCAATTCGAGAGAGAAAAATGCTCTGAATTGGCATCTTTTGAAGTTTCCTGCCAATTCAGGAGAGAAAAGTCCGTTGAATTGGCAGCTATTGAGATTTACTGCCAATTCAAACAAAAAAATCAGGATGAATCGGCAGCCGTTAATATTCATCGCTACTTCAAGATAAAAAATCCCGGTGAAGTATCGAACCCACCAAAATCCAACCTGAAAATAATCTAAAAACAAACCAAACAAAAAGAACCCCTAACAAAAGTAGGGGTCCCGCTCGAAATCGAATTCGAAAATCGAAACTCAAATAAAATTATTTCTCTAATTTAAATGACTCTAATACTTTCCACTCGCCATCGTCTTCGCGTTGGCAAAGTGTGATCTCGTCAATCACTTCTGTATGTTCGATTCCAACCATGTTCAAAGTGGAATATACGTCATCGTGTTCTTGTACAGATGAGAATTTTTGTCCGATTGTAAAGTGTGGTACGAATGGGTGCTTGTTGACACCATAGAAATCGCCATCGTTAAGTGCTTCATACAATGCGACAATTTCATCGTTTTTATTCACTTTGAAATAGATGACGTGGCTTGTTGGTTCAAAGCTTGATACTTTTTTTATTGCCACTTCAACTGGTGAATGATTTTTTGCAACATTCTTTACATAGTCGATTACTTTGTCTTTATCTGCTGGATCGATCTCGAATTCATCTTTAATAGTAATGTGCGGTGGGATCAATGCGAAATGCGCATCATATCTCATACGGTACTCGTTTACTTTATCTTGTAGTTCCTTTGATGGAAATAAAACAATCCCTAAATTCATCAGTATTCCCCCTATGTTGTGAATAATCAATACAATTATAGCAAATCTAAACACTCTTTGGTAGCTGTAAAAATTTTCACACGATAAAGTTCAATCATTATTCAAAGTAATACTGCAATATTGTCGATATTTCTGGCTTCCATGTTTTCCATATGTGACCGCCATCCATCTCAACATATTCATATTCACAACCTTCGCCGGACAAGTAGTCGTTAAGTGCGCGATTTGGCGTTAGGAAATCGGCTTGATTGCCCATGATTGTCGTGAAGTCTTCTTCCTCGAGTCCGATCGTATGATATAAATTTAAATTCACTAACATCACCTGTGATTTAAACTTTTCTATAAACGCTTCATCTACAAACGGGCTGAATGCTGCTGCTTGTGAGAATGTTGTCGGATATTGCAGCGCAACACTATACGCCATAGATCCCGCCAACGACTCACCAAACAATAACCGCGCATTTCCTGTGCGAAATGTCGCAAAACTATTATCCACCCAATTGATAAAGTCCGTCGCCACAAATTGTACGAATTGTTTATGCTTGTCTCCGTTAGGCGAGAAGTAGTGATTGCGCCACTCCACGCTCGGGTATGGAATGCCGACGATAATGCAGCGTTCGATTTCGCCTGACTCATATAATTTTTCATATTGACGTTCGATCTGCCCATATTTAAAGAAATCTTGTGAATCAAAAGTAATGATTACTTTATGTTTATATAAGTCTGAGTAATTTTTCGGTAAGTAGTACTGGACGTCGAATGTTTCATCTAATCCTGAAACAGTTGAAGTGACGGATGCATCGTGAATTTTACCTGGTGTTTTATCGATCATATGTTAAGCTCCTTAAACATCAATTTAAACGCACCAATGCGTCAACCTAAAATCAGATTGACGCATCGTACATATATTGTTCATTCTATTTTAGTAGTGTTTTAAATAATTTTCAATTTCCCACGGTGTAATTTGTGCACTATAGCTATTCCACTCGGCAATCTTATTCTTTCTAAATTGCTCGTAGATGTGCTCACCGAGCGCATCTTGCATCACAGAGTCATCATCAAGTGCTTTAATCGCCGTGTACAATGTCGTTGGTAAATCTTCAATATCACGAGATTTTAAATGTGACTGACTCATCTCATATAAATTTTCATTTACCGGTGACATTAAATCGAGTTTATTTTTAATGCCGTCAAGACCAGCTTTCAAAATAACAGCTGTTGCTAAATAAGGATTCGCTGACGGGTCAAGTGAACGCACTTCAGCACGTGTACCTGCACCACGCGTTGCCGGGATTCTTAGCAGCGGTGTACGGTTCATGCCACTCCAAGCGATAAACCTCGGGGCTTCGAAACCTGATTGAAGTCGTTTATACGAGTTAACGAGTGGGTTACATACAGCAGTAAAACCACGTGCATGTTCTAAAATACCTGCCATAAAGTGGCGCATCTCATCACTCAAGCCTTCTTCATCATCTGGATTATGGAATACATTCACGCCATCTTTGAAAAGGGAAATGTTGTAGTGCATGCCGCTACCTGGTTTTTTGTGCAATGGTTTCGGCATAAACGTCACGTGCAATCCATATTTTTTAGCAACGACACGTGCGACGTGTTTGAACGTTTGTATATAGTCACTTGCTGTTACGGCATCTTGGTATTTAAAGCTGATCTCATGTTGTGACGGGCCAACTTCATGGTGGAACATTTCAATTTCAAAGCCCATCTCAGCGAGCGTCTTGGCGATTTCTCGTCGACAAGCGCTGCTCGTATCGGCAGCATCTAAATCGAAGTAACCACTTGAATCATTCACGTTTAATGTTGCATCGTTGTTTGCGTCAAGTTTTAACAGGAAGAATTCTGGTTCTGGTCCTAGACTGAACTGGTCATAGCCCATCTCTTCCATCTCTATAAGTACACGTTTTAAATTTGAACGCGGGTCACCTTCAAATGGCTCACCGTCCGTCGTGTAAATATCACATATTAAACGCGCCATTTTATCTTCGCCTTCGAACCAAGGCAAAATTTTCCACGTGGCAAAGTCTGGCTTTAAGAACATGTCTGATTCTTCAACTTCAACAAACCCTTCGATTGAAGAACCATCAAACATAATTTCACCGTCCAATGCTTTCTCTAACTGTTCAATCGGTAATTCTAAACTTTTGATTGAACCGAGTACATCCGTGAATTGTAGGCGCAAAAATGAAACCTCTTCTTCTTTCGCAATCTTAAGAATATCTTCCTTTCGATATTCATTCATTATACTAATCTCTCCCAATATACTGTAATACATGTATTTTAACCATATTTAGGGAATTTCAAACATTTTTCATAGGTATAATATAATATTGTGTGTAGCAAGTCGTGTTAAGTGATAATATAATAATGATATATTGTTTTTTTAGAACGAGAGAGGGATTATATGGCACATAGAGTGTGGTTTCAAACTGGGGTCGCTGTCATTCTGACATTGATCATCATTTGGCTCATCATGCAAGTCGGCGTGATTTTCCAACCAATCGGTACAGTCATTACGACTGTATTTATTCCCATATTAATCGGCGGGCTATTTTTCTATATTACCGAACCGATTAAACGCTTCTTTGAGCGACGGGGATTGAATCGAATCATCAGCATACTTACTGTAATTATTATCATTTTTGTTGTCGTGGCAATCTTCATGACATTGCTCGTACCGGTTATTTCAGATCAGATTCGAACGTTGGTCGAAATGTGGCCGAGATTACAGCGTGATTTCTTAGAATTATTGGATGTTGTTTTACTTTACCAAGATGACTTACCGTTCGATCCTTCACAGATGATCGACCAAGGCATTGAGCAAGTGACATCATTGTTCAGTGGTCTTGCAGGGAATATATTCTCTATTCTTTCAGGTACTGTCAGTGTGTTACTCACAATCGTGTTAATCCCATTTTTCTATTTCTTTATGATGAAGGATCACGAGCGTTTAGTACCCGCATTGTTGTCACCGTTTGGCGGTACATTCAAACAGTTTTTGAGCGAATTATTGCATGATATCGATAAAACACTGCGTGCCTTTATACAAGGACAATTACTTGTCAGTACGATTTTAGCCATATTGCTGTTTATCGGTTACTCAATCATTGGATTAGAATATGCACTACTCTTGGCAATGCTCGCATTAGTACTGAATATCATTCCGTTTATAGGTCCGTGGATGGCGTTTATACCAGCCGCTATTTTAGCATTGATACAAGATCCTTGGATGTTGGTCTGGGTGTCGATTATTACATTAATTGCTCAGCAAGCTGAAAGTAACTTAATCACACCGAACGTTATGGGGCAATCGTTGCAATTACATCCATTGACAGTCATTACAGTCGTGCTTGCTGCCGGAAATATCGGTGGTTTTATCGGCATGTTAATCGCAATTCCAACATATGCAATCATCAAAGTGATTGTCATTAACATTTGGAGATACCGCACAGACTTTACGCAATCATTCTTAAGAAAAACTGAGTAAGACCAAAGGAAATAGGGATTGGGAATTATAGGAGGCGCACCGATGAAGAAAGTGACAAAAGCAATCATCCCAGCAGCAGGGCTAGGGACGCGATTTTTACCGGCAACAAAAGCGATGCCGAAAGAAATGTTACCTGTGTTAGACAAACCGACGATTCAGTATATTGTTGAAGAAGCGGTACAGGCAGGTATCACAGACATCATCATTGTGACTGGTAAGCATAAGCGCGCTATTGAAGATCATTTTGATCATCAGCGTGAACTGGAAGAAAATTTAAAGATGAAAGGCAAGTACGATGAGTTGACAGCAGTGGAACACTCAACGAATTTAGCCAATATTTTTTACGTGAGACAGAAGGCACCAAAAGGATTAGGCCATGCCGTTTCAGCTGCCAAGCAGTTTATTGGTGATGATCCGTGTGCGATTTTACTCGGTGATGATATTCTCGAAGGTAAAGATGGCACATCATGTATTGGTCAAATCATCGAACAATACGAAAAGACGGGGAGCAGCGTCATCGGTGTGCAAACCGTTGCAGAGCAAGATGTGCATCGCTACGGTATCGTGGAGTACGATGAGAAAAAGGACGACCTATACACGGTATCAAACATGTTCGAAAAACCAGATCCAACGGAGACGGATTCTCGACTGGCAATCATGGGACGCTATGTGCTAACACCGGAAATTTTTGATGAACTCGATAAAGGTATCATCGGTGCAGGTGGAGAAATCCAGCTGACAGATGCGATACTTGCAATGAAAAAGGATGGCAATAAAGTCTATGCTTACGATTTTAAAGGCGATCGCTTCGATGTTGGTCATAAACGTGGTTTTGTAAAAGCAAATATCGACTTCGCACTTCGCTCAGATGAAATGCGCGATGAAATTTTATCGTTTATGAAAGAAAAATTAGCAGAATATAATGAATAATCGTTTGGCCCACCTTGAGTTCTAGGTGCGGCCACTTTATTTCATAATAGATGTAGAGGTGGAAAATTTTGAAAGTAAGTGAACTATTAAACCTAATAAAAATCAAAGAAACATATGGTACATTTCCAGAAAACGTGCATAACATTACGCAAGATTCACGTGAAGTAGATGAACACTCTGTCTTTGTTGCTGTAAAAGGTTTACGTGTCGATGGTCATGATTTTATAGACAGTGCAATTGAGGCAGGATGTCGCATGATCGTAGCGAGCAAGTTTGTAGAAACGCCAGAACATGTGGGATTAATCGTCGTCCGTAACAGTGAAAAAGCAGCTGCAAAGTTCTCGGAATATATTTATGATTTTCCACATAAAAATTATTACATGATTGGGGTAACTGGTACGAACGGTAAGACGACGGTCTCGACGATGATTCATCACTTGAGCCGTGCGCTCGGTAAAAATAGTGCATACCTTGGCACGAACGGGTTTTTAATCAATGAGACTCGGCAGGAGAGTTTGAATACGACACCAGAGACAACGCGCCTTCATAAACGTTTAGTAGACGCTCGAGAGACAAATAGCGATGTATTCACGATGGAGGTTTCTTCCCATGCCTTACAGATTGGTCGTTCGTTAGGTATCGAATACGACATTACGATCTTCACAAACTTGACGCAAGATCACTTAGATTTTCATAAGACGATGGATGCGTACGGGTTTTCAAAAGGATTGCTGTTCTCTCAAATGGGACAGGATGTTAAGAAAGAGAAATATGCGATATTAAACGATGATGACCCTTGGAGTAATATATATGAAAATATGACGGCGCATGAAGTGGTGACGTATGGCATGACTGACCGTGCAGATTTTTATCCGACAAATATTAACGGTTCACTTGCTGGATTTTCATTTACATTGAATACGCCGGAAGGTGCGTTTGAAGTAGAGTCACCTTACATTGGAGAATTTAATATACAAAACTTAATGTGTGCAATTATCAGCGAATGGCTACAAGGGTTCTCATTAGAAAACATCGTTCAAGCCATTCCTAAAATGTCACCGGTTGAGGGCAGACTAGAAGTGCTGGATCCTAGATTACCGGTAGATATCATCATCGATTTTGCACACACACCGGATGCACTGTCTAAAATATTTGATACGGTTGAACCCTTTGTCAAAGGCAAGCTCATATTCTTGGTCGGCATGACGGGTGAGCGTGACTATTCGAAGGGCCGTGAGATGGGAGAGATTACTTCTCGTGCGGATGTCGCGATTTACACGCCGGACAATCCAGCAAACGATGATCCACAAATGCTCGTGGACTTGCTGGTAGAAGGTGCGACACACGATAACTACTACGGTTTTATTGACCGTGCAGAAGGTATTAGAAAAGCAATAGAGCTCTCTAAACCGGGCGATACGATTGTACTCGCGTGTAAAGGACGAGAGCCGTACCAAATTATGGAAAACTACGTTAAGGCACCACATAGGGATGACTTGATTGCACTCGAAGCAGCATATGATAAGTATGGTAAAACCGAAGCTTAACTGATATAATCACGAATGTAAATTTTTGAATAGATTGGACAAATAAAGCATGAGTATTGAACAAGAAGTAAACAACCGCAGAACATTTGGGATTATTTCTCACCCTGATGCAGGTAAAACAACATTAACTGAAAAATTATTATTGTTCGGTGGTGCGATTCGCTCTGCCGGTACAGTAAAAGGGAAAAAGACAGGTAAATTTGCGACCTCTGACTGGATGAAAGTAGAGCAAGAGCGTGGTATCTCCGTAACGAGTTCGGTGATGCAGTTTGATTTTGATGGATTTAAAATCAATATATTAGACACACCGGGACACGAAGATTTCTCTGAAGATACGTATCGTACATTGATGGCGGTAGACTCTGCTGTCATGGTCATCGATGCAGCGAAAGGTATTGAACCTCAGACGCTGAAGTTGTTTAAAGTATGTCGTATGCGTGGTATTCCTATTTTCACTTTCATCAATAAACTCGACCGCGTTGGTAAAGAACCGTTTGAATTATTAGAAGAGATTGAGGAAACGCTTGATATTGAAACATATCCGATGACATGGCCGATTGGTATGGGACCGTCGTTCTTCGGCATTATCAATCGCAAAGATAAAACGATCAATCCATTTAAAGAGGATGCGCTGCTTCAGTTAAATGACGACTATAGTCTTGAGTCCCCGCATCCAATCGAAGCGGATTCAGCATTTCAAAATGCACTTGAGGAATTCATGCTTGTTGAAGAAGCGGGTGATGAATTTGACGCAGATAAAATTGCAACTGGCGATTTAACACCAGTATTTTTCGGCTCTGCGCTCTCAACATTTGGTATCGAAGAATTTTTAGACACGTATGTCGATTTTGCACCATCACCGATGCCGCGAAATACAACGGAGGAGAGTAAAGTCGCTCCAACCGATGAGGCGTTTCGTGGTTTTATTTTCAAAATCCAAGCGAATATGGATCCAAGGCATAGAGACCGCATTGCATTTTTACGTGTCGTCAGTGGAAAATTTGAGCGGGGCATGGACACGACGCTTGCACGCACATCGAAAAAACATAAAATTACACGTGCTACGATGTTCATGGCAGACGATAAAGAGACCGTAAACGAGGCATATGCAGGTGATATTATCGGGTTGTACGATACTGGTAACTTCCAAATCGGTGATACGCTATATGGGCAAAATGGTAAAGTGACTTTCGAGGCACTGCCACAATTTACACCTGAGTTGTTTATGAAAGTCAGTGCAAAAAACGTCATGAAACAAAAGCATTTCTATAAAGGCATTGAGCAGCTCGTACAAGAAGGTGCTATTCAATACTACAAGACTGTGCATACGAATCAGCCGATTTTAGGTGCTGTCGGTCAGTTGCAGTTTGAAGTATTTGAGCATCGTATGAAGCATGAATATAATACGGATATTATTATGGAACCGATAGGTAAGAAGATTGCACGTTGGGTCGAGAATCAAGATGATATTAAAGATGCGATGAGTACGAGTCGCTCGAATTTAGTGCTCGATCGATATGATAATAAAGTGTTCTTATTTGAGAATGAGTTTGCAACGCGATGGTTCAGTGAGAAATATCCGGAAATCAAGTTGTACAATTTATTGTAGGCGAATTAAGAAAAATTACTTTACAAGTTACTAATAACCATGTAGTATGAATTTGTTGATAATTTAATAGAGCTCTCAAGAAGGGGAGTAACGAGTAGGCGACGCCTATTAAATACATCGTCATGACGGAATTTTAATTCCCGGTGTATTTTAGCAACTAACATTGTATCGTGAGACCTTCGCCTATAGATCTTGATCTATTTGGCGAGGGTCTCTTTTATATTGTCTCAAACAATTGAATTGGAGGATTACAATGGATACAGCTATTTTAATGGAATACCTATGGGTACTCGTTGTTTTAATTGCATTAGAAGGTTTGCTTGCCGCAGATAATGCAGTCGTACTCGCAGTACTCGTTAAGCACTTAGACAAGAAAGAGCGTGCGAAAGCATTGTTCTACGGACTACTCGGTGCATTTGTATTTAGACTCATTGCAATATTCTTACTCGTTTGGCTCGTTCAATGGTGGTATGTACAGGCGATTGGTGGACTATACTTAATCTATATCTCGGTCAACCACTTCGTGCAGATGCGAAAGAACAATGGCAAGGATGTCAAACCGAAAAAGCAATCTGGTTTCTGGATGACGGTGTTAAAAGTAGAGATCGCAGACATTGCATTTGCGATTGACTCAATTTTAGCAGCAGCAGCAATCGCGTTAACATTACCTGAAGTGGGTGGAGACTTCTTCGGCGTCAACGCAGGTCAGTATACGGTGATGTTTATCGGTGGTTTAATCGGTGTAATTATTATGAGATTCTTTGCACGTTTCTTTGTCGAAGTACTGAATAAGAAACCAGGTCTTGAGATGGCAGCATTTATAATCGTCGCATGGGTCGGGGTAAAACTACTCGTATTAACGATGGCACACGAAGATATCGGATGGATTCCACACGAATTCCCACACTCAACTGAGTGGAAAGTCATATTCTGGTCAGTCATGGTAATCGTTGTCCTTTGGGGTATTTTCACGAAACAGAACAAAAAGTTGTCACAAGTTGAGCAATAATTTTCGTTTTTTAATGTAAATTGTTAGTAATAATTTTAGTAACTTTATAAAATGACACTATCCTATACTTAATGGAAGGTGAAAATTATGGAATTAAATTTTAGAACAATGATGCTAAATGTCATAATGTCTGTCGTCATGATACTTGGACTTTTATCGGCAACTGTGACGAATGATACAGCACAAGCACAAACAACAGAAATGAATCCGACGATGGAAGCAATTGCATCCGCGAAGCCATATGTCGTATCAGTTGTTAACTTACAACAAGCACAGCAAAACATATTTGCACAAAATCAAATGGAACCGAGCGACCCAGTACCAGCCGGAACAGGTAGTGGTGTCGTCTACAAATTAGAAAATGATTACGCGTATATCGTAACGAACCATCACGTCATTGAAGGTGCACAAGAAGTGACTGTGACATCTGAAGCTGGAGACACGTATGATGCAGAAGTATTAGGTTCAGACATTTGGACAGACTTAGCAGTATTGCGCGTTGAAGCAGGTAATTTCGATGGTTATATCGAGTTTGCCAACAGTGACGATCTTGTCGTTGGTGAAACAGCAATTGCAATCGGTTCACCACTTGGTGAAGTATTCTCAGGTTCAGTTGCTAAAGGGATAGTTTCAGGGTTAGACCGTACGGTACCTGTGAACTTATCAGGCTACGGCACACCAGACTGGGAAGCGAACGTCATTCAAACAGACGCTGCAATTAACCCAGGTAACTCAGGTGGCGCACTCATCAATGAAAATGGAGAACTCATCGGAATTAACTCGATGAAAATCAGCATTCCGAACGTTGAAGGGATGGGCTTTGCAATTCCTTCAAATGAAGTAGAGAAAATCGCGGAGCAGCTTGAAGAACACGGTGAAGTCAT
>DYYI01000097.1:0-11500 GCA_020741755.1 Aliicoccus persicus
CACGATGATTTTCGGACTTGAGTAAGCATGAAAACTCAAACCGTGCTTACTCACGATGATTTTCGGACTTGAGTAAGCATGAAAACTCAAACCGTGCTTACTCATGACGAAATTTGGACTCGAGTAAGCACGAAAACTCAAACCGTGCTTACTCATGACGAAATTTGGACTCGAGTAAGCACGAAACCAAAATCCGTGCATACTCACAACTATTTTCTAGCCCGAGTGAGCACGCCACACCAATCTCAAACAAATTTCAACCACAGCCTCCTACCTTCTCTTTGTATAATGTACTCATTTCCGTTATCTTAGATTTAGGAGGTATGTAAAATATGGATATTAACAGAGTTGCTGGGTGTAACTTTACGCTCGGCGTAATGAGTGATGATTTTGTCGATGTGATATTAGGTGCTTTAAAGGAAGTGGATCAAACGAAGGTTTGGAGTCAGACGGATTATGTTTCGACTGTTGTTCGCGGTCGTTATAGTCATGTGTTTGATGTCGTTAAAGCAATCTACTCACACGCTGCACATACAGGTAAACATGTAACAATGAGCGGAACATTTGGTATTGGTTGTAACAAGGATAACGACGCGGAACCTTATTTAAACGAAGATGATGTTCGATTAAATGAAGCAAGAAGTTATGAGTTCGACATCGATGCGGGTTGTAAGTTTGCAATCTACGCTGTAGGTATTGAAAAGTATGGTGAAATCATTGCCAGTGAAGTGAAACTGGCTGAAGAGGAAGTCGAAGTTACACCAGATCATTTTACAACACGTCTTGATGGCAAGGTAAACAACATCTTTTTAGCGATGGAGAATGCGTTTAAACGTGTTCAAGAAAAAGCACCGCACACGAAGATTACGTTTACGATTTCTAGCAACAGTCCATCTAATCAATCTAAATAATATAAAAATGCCGTGCATCGAATGAATTAGATGTACGGCATTATTGTTACTTGTCTTTTTTATCTTGTTCTTTCTGGTATTCCTCTTCTTCTTTAATCCCTTCGAGTTCACGCTCTGTTAATTCGAGCATCTCTCTCATATACCCCCATTTGTTAAATGTAATGAGCAGCATGAGTCGAATAAATAATAGTTCTAATCGCACGGTCAATTTTCTAAACATATTTCCATCAATTATATTCATCTAATCACCTATAAATAATCTGTCTTAATTACTTGAGTACCCGCTACAAGGTCATGTAATGCACGGTTATCTGCTCTTCGATGAATCATTACCAGTGTTACAATCCAAAGAATACCCAAAGAGAGTACATATGCAAACAGGATAAAAAACTCTCTTATTATGAGTGCACGCAATTTTACATCACTGCCGTCTGCCATGACGAGCTGTGTTTGGTTCAATCGCTTACCTACAGTTAATCCTATCCAAATGTAAGGTATGAAGATAAAGTACCAAAGCCAAAAAATAGCTTCTGAAATTTGTACAATTAATGATTGTGTATCGAAACTAATGATTTGTGCTAGGAGTATGACTACGGTGAAAATAATTAATGTATCCACGCCACGTGATATCATTCGGCTCATTAGAGAAGGCATTTGATCCATAATGAAGTCCCCTCTTAAAAATATTATGTCGTACTTTTATGTCATGTTATAATATAACATACGTATATGAACAGGAGGTACATCGTAAATGACTAAATGTGATGCGTGTAATCAACCTTGGTCCTTCTTCAAAGTACTACAAAGATTGTTTATGATGAAAGCTGCAATGGACTGCCCGCATTGTGATGAAAAGCAGTACATAAAAAAAGATTGGAAACGTATCGTTGTTCCTATATTAATTCTACTGATTGTACCAATTTTATTATTTACTGTTGAAATGTCAGTTAACGTCTTTTTACTTATCTTCTCACTTGCAGCACTCACAGCTTTTCTTTATATGTTTTTCACACTTCGCCTAAGCAGTGTCGAAGATTGGAACCAAAACTGATTATATAATTTTAGATTTCAAGGCTAACTTGAAATCTAAAATACTTTTTCTAGTCGTGCAAACAATCTCTCAGATACACGCGTATTGAAAAAGGTAATTAATGGCCCCGTTAGAAATGCTGAAATTAATGTCGCAACACCGAACGTTGCACCGAGTATGACACCGGCTACAACTGCAATTACATCTTGAATGATGCGTGCACGTGCATACTTCACTCTCTTCTCACTCAACCGTTCTACGATAATCCCCATACCATCATAAGGTGATACCCCGAGATTTGCCGTGATATACATCGATGCCCCAAACGCAATGACGATGACACCGATACTTGCAACAATCAGCTGTGTAAGGAAACTTAATGAATCAATCCCCATCAAATGATAAATCGATATAAACCCATCTGATATCAAACCGATACCAAACATGTTCACAAATGTACCCCAACTGACTAAGTCTCTACCAAATAGGATCAGAGGAATAATTATAATTAAATTGATGACAATTGTTGTCACACCGTAAGAAAGGTTTGTAACGAACTGCCCACCAAAAATAAACGTCGTAAATGGATCTGCGCCGATGTCAGCAATTCTAAATAATGTGACGGCAAATCCAATAAAAATGTTTCCTAATATCATTAAGATGAAGCGACTTATCGTTGTACTTTTCATAAAAAATCCCATCTCTTCACGTAATAAAACTATTTGAAATTCCTATCTATTATACCACTGTTTATTTCGCTACTTCAGGACAAAATTATTGATGAGAAGTAATTTATATGGTGATTAGATCCGTTTGTGTGACTATGAGCTAATCTCATTGGCGTGTAAATCCGTTTAACGGACTATGAGCTAATCTCAGTGGCGCGTAAATCCATTTAACGGACTATGAGCAACTTTCATTGACGCGCAAATCAATTTAACGGACTATGAGCTAATATCAGTGGCGCGTAAATCCGTTTAACAGACTATGAGCTAATCTCATTGGCGCGTAAATCCATTTAACGGACTATGAGCTAATCTCAGTGACACGCAAATCCATTTAACGGACTATGAGCAACTCTCATTGGCATGCAAATCCATTTAATGGACTATGAGCAACTCTCATTGACACGCAAATCCATTTAACGGACCATGAGATAATCTCACTGGCGTGCAAACGGATTTGACTGACTATGAGCACATCTCATTACCACACAAATCGCCACCTCAAACAGCTGATTTCTCATATTAATCTTAATCGTTTAGAATGACTGAATCATTATCACACCGACTAACATAATCAATAAACCAATAACGTGAATTTTATTGATATCACCTGGGTGTGACCCGAGTAACCCAAATCGCTCAACGAGTAAACTACCTGTCAGTTGACCAAACAATGCGAGTATAACGGTTGGCCCTGTTCCGATTTCACTTACAAGATAAACATTCACTAGAACGTAAGTCGCACCAAATAATCCACCGAGCCACACCCACCACGGTGCTTTTTTCGTAATTGGATTGATCACATCTTTAAATGACCGTTCTTTTACAATGACAACAATAATCAATATGGCAGCACCCACAAAAAATGAAACGAACGCGGCATGAACAGGCGAACCGAGCACACTACCGAGCTGTCCGTTGATTGCAGCTTGTGCTGACATTAACATCCCCGCACCAATTCCGATTATTCGCCAGATCCATAGTTCTAGTGAGCTGTTCGAATCATCTTGTTCATTTGCGATATTTCGACGCTTTTTGACTAACTCTGTCAGTACAACTGTAAGAAATATACCAATTAAAAGGAGTAAAACACCGACAATTCGATTTGTCGTAAACGGTTGAACAATCGAGTTGAACCAACCGAAATTGTCAATCAACATCCCCATGACAATCATCCCAAATATAGGCATAACAGCAGCTTGTACACTTCCTATTCTTGGAAATAGCAAAATGTTAGTCGTTAAACCGATGACCCCAAACAAACCACCAAGCCATATCCAAAACGGCTGATTCGTAAAAGTTTCGTGTGGAATACCGAGTGAAGAACCACTGACCAACATAACGACAGTCAGAATAAGTACACCAACAATGAATGAAATCATCGATGCTTTAAAAGGAGATAAAACAAATTTTCTTAGTTGTGAGTTGATTGCTGTCTGCATAGCAAACCCAACACCAATAGCAATACCTAGTCCTGTTGCGAACAATCTTTTTTACCTCCTGTTATCTAATCTCATTAAGTAACTTTATCAGCTTTTCTTAAAATTATATATGAATACTTCTTCGTGTTTAATTGGATAATTAAACACACTACATGAGAATCACCAAAGGTGATTAGAAATTTTCCATATTCTTTGAACATCTATGAGTTTCATTTTGTTAAATGATAACTTATAAATATCTGGCATCTCGAGATCCTTCCAAAAGTCATATCCATATTTATTATCAAAATAGTTCATAATCAACACCATTATGTTACCATGAGTACCAATTACAATATTCTTACCTAAGTTTCTTTCTAGAACTTGTAATGTAGCATTGGCTCCTCTTTCTTGTGCTACATTATTTGATTCTCCATCTTTCCATGAGTAATCATAGTCTTCCCATACTTTTTCAATGGCTGCAGTAAAATCTTCTACAGGATTTCCCGCAAGTATACGCTCTTTAAAATCTTCTACTAACTCAATTTCTTTGTCTATGTATTTAGCAACACCCTCAACAGTTTGAATTGCTCGCTTGTATGGGCTTGAATAAACATAATCAATAGCTTCTCTATTAAGCAACTCCGTTACAATTTTAGCATCATTAAATCCATCAGCAGACAAGGGTCTTCCTAACTCGTCTGGTGTGTATTTAGAATGCGCATGTCTAACAAAATATAAATTTGTTTCCAATAAATCAAACCTTCCATAAAGAATTACTACTATTTAAATTAACAAATTTGAATATCAAAATAAATCCCCCAAAAGCATATCTGCTTTCAGGGGATTTGTCATCTTATTCTATTCCACCGTTACTGATTTCGCTAAGTTTCTTGGTTTATCTACATCGTTGCCACGGTGTAATGCTGCGTAATATGCAACAAACTGATAAACAATCACTGAAACAAGTGGTGACAACATCGGATGTACTTTAGGGATAACATAGTCATCGCCTGCTTCATCTAATCCTGCCATTGAAATTGTACATACATTCGCACCTCGTGCTTCAACTTCTTGTGCGTTTCCACGCGTGTTTAAGTTGACTTTATCTTGAGTGATTAACGAGAATACTGGTGTACCTTCTTCTATTAAAGCAATCGTACCGTGCTTCAATTCTCCGCCAGCAAATCCTTCTGCTTGAATGTAAGAGATTTCTTTAAGTTTCAGCGCGCCTTCTAAACCAACATAGTAGTCTAGCGTACGTCCAATAAAGAACGCATTGCGTGTCGTTTCTAAATACTCACGCACAATATTTTCAATAATAGACGCATCATTAATCACTGCGTTGATTGCATTCGTTACAACGGCAAGCTCTTGCATTAAATCGATATCAATTTCTTGGCCAAGCTCACGTGCTGCAACTTGTGCTGTAATTGATAATACAGCAATTTGAGCTGTATATGCTTTTGTTGAAGCAACCGCAATTTCTGGTCCAGCATAAAGTAATAATGTCTCATCTGCTTCACGTGACAGTGTAGAACCTGCAACGTTAGTAATTGTTAACGTTGGGTAGCCTAACTTTTTAACTTCTACTAATACTGCACGGCTGTCTGCTGTTTCACCTGACTGTGAAATGAACACGAACAATGGCTTTTCTGAAAGCATTGGTGTGTTATAAACGAACTCAGAAGCAACATGAACTTCTGTTGGGATCTTCGCCCATTTCTCGAAGTATTCTTTACCGATTAGTCCTGCATGGTAACTCGTACCTGCAGCGACGATATAAATACGGTCCGCTTCTTTTAACTGTTCGATAATTGCATCATCGATAACAAGCTGTTCATTTTCATCTTGGTACTGCGAGATAATCTTTCTCATCGCACCTGGCTGATCATTAATTTCTTTAATCATGTAATGATCATAAGTGCCTTTTTCTGCATCACTCGCATCGATTTCTGCTGTGTAAGAGTCTCTTTCTACTTCGTTTCCATCTGGATCAATGATGCTCACGCTATCTTGTTTTAAAATAACGATTTCGCCATCCATTAACTCTACGAATTCATTCGTCAATCCTAACATTGCCATTGCATCTGAAGTAATGACGTTGAATGTATCACCAAGTCCAACAAGTAATGGTGATTTGTTTTTCGCCACGAAAATCGTACCGTCGATGTCTTTATCCATTAGACCAAGTGCATACGAACCTTCTAATAGACGTAATGTCGAATTGAATGCATTTTCTGTATCTTGACCTTGTTTGCTGAAGTAATTGATAAGTTCTACTATCACTTCTGTGTCTGTATCCGATGTAAACTCAACGTCTGATAAATACTCTTCTTTTAACTGGCGGTAGTTCTCAATTACACCATTGTGTACTAATGTGAACTGACCATCGTTACTCTGCTGTGGGTGTGCATTTTTAACACTTGGCTCACCATGTGTTGCCCAACGTGTATGCCCAATCCCAGTATGTCCTGCTAAGTTTTCGCCAACCTTTTCTGTCAAGTCTGCGATTCTTCCTTTTTCACGGACAACTTCTAATGATTCATCCGTTTTTACCGCGATTCCTGCTGAATCATAACCACGGTATTCTAACTTTTCTAATCCTTTTAATAAAATCGGCGTAACATTATCGTTACCGATATAACCAACAATTCCACACATAATAAATGCGACCTCGCTTCTTCTGATGTTTAGTAATTGATTATCCTTTTGTCCTAAAGATTACTCTTTAGTTTTACAGATAATATAACGAATACTTTAGTATCCGGGACAGCATCCGCCGATTGTCGATAACTGTCCTCCTCGTCAGCATATAAATGCCCAGGCGCTATTCCGATTTTTATTTCAATCTACCCTCCTTGTGCAATATTACTATTATATGATTTAACCCATATGAAATCAAGTATTCATCGGTTTTCTGATGATGTTCATATACACGATAAAAACCTCCAGATTGTATTTTACATAATCTGGAGGTTTTATATAGTTTTAAGGTTTATAGTCCCATTTCTCGTTTGACAACTTCTGCTATTTTTTCTGTATACGCCTCTGCTTTTTCTGTTGTTTCCGCTTCAACCATCACACGCACGAGTGGTTCAGTACCTGATGGTCGAACAAGTACACGACCATTGCCATCCATTTCTTTCTCAACAGCTTCAATGGCTTCACTGACAGACGCATTACTCGTCACATTATGCTTGTCCGTCACTTTTACATTGACGAGTACTTGTGGGAATGTTTCAACTTCTTTAGCAAGCTCACTTAATTTCTTACCTGTTTCTTTTATGATACTCGCTAAATGAATCCCTGTAAGTAAGCCATCACCCGTTGTGTTATAGTCCATCATAATAATATGACCCGACTGCTCACCACCAAGATTAAAGTCATTCTTTCTTAATTCTTCAACCACATAGCGATCTCCAACTTTCGTTTTCGTGCTCTTTAGTCCAACTTCTTCAATCGCTTTATAGAATCCGATGTTACTCATCACTGTTGAGACGATTGTATCGTGTTTGAGCATACCTTTTTCTTTCATCGATTTCCCTATGATGAACATAATCTTATCACCGTCGACAATTTCACCTGTTTCATCTACTGCAATGATTCTGTCACCATCTCCATCGAATGCAAGCCCAAAATCACATGCTTCATTTTTAACTGTTTCTGCCAAGCGTTCTGGATGAGTCGAGCCAACATTTTGGTTAATATTTAAGCCATCCGGTGAAGAACCTATCGTTACGGTATCCGCTTCTAAATCACCAAACAAGTATGGAGCCAATGAATATGTTGCACCGTGTGCATTATCCAGAGCGATCTTCAACCCTTCAAAGTCATTGTTAATTGTTGACTTCAAGTAGCTCAAATATTTTTGTCCACCTTCAAAGTAGTCTGAATCTCGGCCAAGTTCATCCCCGACTGGTCGCGGTAGTTCATCTTCGCTATCTATTAAGCTTTCGATTTTATCTTGCTGTTCATCTGTCAATTTAAAACCGTTTGAAGCAAAAAACTTAATACCGTTATCTTCAAATGAATTATGTGACGCAGAGATCATCACCCCTGCTGTCGCTTTCATTTCACGTGTTAAAAATGCAACGCCTGGTGTCGTAATGACACCTAAACGCATCACTTCTACGCCTGAAGATAAAAGACCTGAAATCAATGCATTTTCTAGCAGATATCCAGAAATACGCGTATCTTTACCGACTAAAACAGTCTTCGTACCAGAATGGTTCTGCGATAATACATAGCCACCTATTCTTCCAAGCTTAAATGCTATCTCCGGTGTTAATTCTTTATTTGCTATACCTCTAACACCATCAGTTCCAAAATACTTACCCATGTTTAAAATCCATCCTATTCATTAGTTTCTTCTATCTCTATCGTTGCCATAATAGTTGTAGGTTCTGTTTTTATTAATTCCTCAGGCAATGTAATCTCTATTTCTCTCGTCGTCGATTCAGTTAGGCCAGTCACGTCGATCTCTACAACATAATTCGAATGCATGTTGAGAGAGTTTTCGCTGCCAAAAATTGTTAACGCTTCAGTATCCAGTTCTATGTTTTCTAACGTATAACCATCTGGTACTTCACCAGTTACCGTATATTCAATCGGTACTTCTTTACTACGTTCACTCACATCTATTTGTACATTTACCGTTGATGGTTCGACTGAAACATCTAGCCGGTTAAACTGATAATCAAACACATTGACCTCTGCTTCTTCTACTTGAGAACTTGTTATTCTCGACGTATCAGAAATCGTTGCTCGTACATATTGTATACGATTCATTTCACTCTCACCACCACGTACTACAACAGTTTGCGGTTCTGTCGTAACGGCATCAAGTGAGTGAGATAGTGGAATGCGTGACTCACTGACTTCTGCATGTATTTCATACGTCCTAGAAACGAGCTCTTGTTTACTGATGCTGACGGTTTGCGGCAATATTTCTGCCGTGACATTTGATGGAAGATTTTCAACTCTAAAAAATTCTTCATAATCTCCTGCGTCACGGTTGCGTAAATCCAGAACAACATTGAACTCACCCAATGTCTGAACACGTGTTACATTTGCCAAGCTACCAAACAACTCAACGCTGACATGTTCCGGGGCCCCCATCACGTAATAATTTTCTTGGTCATACTTAACATTCACGGGGACATTTTCAACGACTTCACTGTACATCTCTTCATCTTCAGAAAATAGTGCATCAAATATATCATTGACACTTAGAAATAAAAAGATGGCCAAAATTAGAGTAACAATACTAATTCCTAATTTACTTTCTAGCAAATAAGCCGCCCCCTTCCTTAATATCTTGAATGGACGTCCAGTTTTTGATCAGTGATTCTTCGAGTTCTTCTGGAGAAAGTGCTTGATATAGTTTTCCACCATGTGTCACAGATACATGACCCGTCTCTTCAGAAATAACGATTGTAAATGCATCCGTAACTTCTGATATACCGACCGCTGCCCGGTGTCTTGTGCCGAGATTTTTTGCGATGACATTGCTGTCTGAAAGTGGTAAGTAACTCGCTGCTGTTGTTACTTTATCTGTTTGGATGATCATTGCACCATCATGTAGCGGTGCATTGGGCATGAATATATTAATAAGTAACTCAGAAGAAATGTTTGCATCGACGCGTGTACCTGTTTCTATATAATCTTGCAACCCTGTCTCTTTTTCAAATACAATCAAGGCCCCAATTCGACGCTTTGCCATATATTGTACGGCTCGAAGTACATCTTTGTGTAATTTTTCTGTCGTCACTTTCGTCGCACTGCTTGATCCTTTGAACAAGCTACCGCGTCCAAGTTGTTCTAACGCACGTCTTAGTTCTGGTTGGAAGATAACGATGATTGCAAGGAAACCCCATTCTAAGACCGTGTCAAAAATAGCTGTCGTCGCAGTTAAATCAAAGAAGTTACTGACAAGTCGGCCGATTAGAATTAAAAATATCCCTTTGATCAGCTGAATTGCTTTCGTTCCGCGCATCACAGCAAACATTAAATAGAACACATACCAAACAATTGCAATATCAATAATGCTTGTAATAATTGTTCCTGTTGTTAAATTGTCGAAAAAAGTTTCTTGCATGAGTGCGCCTACTTTCTATCAGATCATCAATAATCGCTCATTTAGGAAGTCAAAAATTTCCTTCATCAGTTTATCTGAATAAATATCTTCATCTTCTTTTGGCAATCCTTCAAAAAGTTCTTTTGAACGACGGATATTACCTCGAGCAAAGTAATAATATGCTGTGAACAAACGACCGGTCGTTCGCTCATCGTGTTGACTTCGTTGGCGTAACATTTCCGTATCATTCAGTTTGTATAAAATTTTGTACACGAGTGTCCTTGATTCATCTTGTTTATACGTAAAGTCAAGTTGCTGCTGCAATGATTCAAACTTAGTATAATATCTATACGCAGTGAAATGTTGGTTCAAATTAAAATATGTCAGACTATAGTTAAAATATACACGAATGAGATCAGCTGTATTCCAATCAAATTTAATTAATTCTTTAAATATCGAATCAAGTGTATCCAATGCTGCTTCAAAGTTTTCTTCTATAATGTCCAGTTCAATTTTCAGCAAAGTAACATCAATATAGTTTTGATGTATTGGTACAGTTGACAATAGCCCGATTGCTTCGGTTAAATGCTTCATTGCATCCACTTTTTTTCCGATAGCATTGAAATAATGTCCGTATATTGCATGGATACGTCCGCAATCTTCTGGCGGCAAATGTTGCACAGATAAAACATTTTTTTCTATAAAATGTCCAACAACCTTATAGTTTCCTTCTTTTAATTGATACTCTTGATAAGAAAGTTCTTTTAAGATTTCAACATCATGATGTTCAAAATTTGAAATATCATTTAAAAAATCATCGACCGTACAATTTAATCTTTCACTCAATTTAATAAGAACATTTGTTGAAGGCTGAACATTTCCCTTCTCAATTAAGCTCAAATACGTCCGTGATATAATACCTTGGGCCAACTCTTCTTGTGTTAAGTTATTATTGTGACGAATTTCTTTAATGCGCTGCCCAATCATATGTAACCTCCAACTAAATAATACATTCCAATTTTATCAAACATAAATTGAATGAACAATTTTGTTAACTCTAATTTAACATTTAATTGACTTTAATTCTATTACTGTATATATTTTAACTGATTGGAGTGATGATATGAAAAAATGCTTAATCATCAATGACATAGATGTATTAAAAAGTGTAAGTAATCCATTCAGACTCGATCTAATCCGTCGACTATTCATAGAACCAAAAACAGGTCAGATGCTTGCAGATGAAATGCAACTACCGCGCTCGAAAATCCATTACCATTTAAATATTCTCATCACACACGGAATTATTAAAATTTGCTATGAAAAGAAAATTA
>DYYI01000098.1:0-17547 GCA_020741755.1 Aliicoccus persicus
ATACTACAATACTAAAAGACTACACTCTGCTCTTGGGTTCCTGTCCCCTAAAGAGTTTGAGTCTCTAAATGATAAGGATTAGCTAACAAAATTCTCTTAACCTTGTGTCTAGTTTTTCTTGACAATTCCAACTATTTTGTTTTTTTACCTGTCTACTTGACAGGGAGCAGTTCATACCATTCTTGGGTTAAACTATTTAAGCATTTTGGGGTGTTGCTGAATTACTTTCTAATTTCTTTTCTCTATTCTTCTTTCTACGTTTCATAATCTGAATGAAGATTACAACGAAGAATAGCGCAAGTGCCGTGATATCTGTGGCAAACGAACTATGAATGAACAATATTGCTGCAACTGGTGCAAGAATTCTCTCGATCCAGCCGAATCGTTCAAACATGTAGTTCTGGATAAATCCAGCAAACATAAACATCCCAGCCATGGCAGATAATATTGCGGTCACAATATCAAAAGTCGTTGCATCTTCTACGATTAATAACATCGCTGGGTTCACAGAGAACATGAATGGTAAGAGCAATGCTGCTGAATCATATTTAAACCCTTGTATACCGGTTCGTATCGGTCCACTTCGTGCAATACCTGCGGTCGCATATGCTGGCAAGTTAACCGGCGGTGTGTCATCCGCAAGTACACCATAGTAAAGGACGAATAGGTGTGCAACGATAACTGGTACACCTAAATCTGTTAATGCTGGTGCAATAACAGAAGCGAGTACGACATATGTCGCAGTCGTCGGTAAACCTAAACCGAGTAGTAAACATGCAAATAAAGCTAAGATTAAAGCAATGTATAATTGTGTCGATTCAAACACAAGGAATTGTGGTAAGGCTTCTTCAACTGTTCCTGAGAAGTTAAAGATGATTCTCGAGAAGCGCGTACCTAAACCAGTTGTTGTAATCACACCGATTATGATTCCCGCGGTCGCACAGGCTGTGATAATGCTTAAACTGTTACGTGCTGCAGTTTCAAAACCATTGATCAAGTCTTTCATCGTAAAATCTTCTTCTGGCGCTTTTTGTTTCGTCACAATCATGAATATTGCGAATATGGCAGAAACGAGCACACCACCGATAACCATAGTTAGAATGGGATCTCTCCAACGCACGATTTCACCAACGAAAATCCTTGCACCAAATACATCATTTAGCGCAATTAATCCTTGGTTAATATAGACGACAATATATTGCATTGAGTATGCGAGTGCAAGTAAGATTGCACCCCAAATCGCAGTTCGTGCAAAATTCTTTCTAAATCTGTACGTCAGGAATGCAATAACGATCATCACGGTGATCGAATAGAACCCGGATGCGTTTACTGATGCACGTTCTACAACGAGGAAATATAAAAGAACGAGTATCGGGAATATTAAGAAACCTTGTCGAATCAAAAGTTTTCTTGCTGGTATCGTTTCACTTTTTGGAATACCATCGATTCCATATTTCAACGCTTCAAAGTGTACCATGAACAAAATACCAAAGTACGTAAGTAAGGCAGGAATCGCTGCTGCCTGAATAATTTCGTAATACGGTATACCCGTCATCTCAACCATGATGAATGCTGCGGCACCCATGACAGGTGGTAAGAATTGTCCACCGGATGAAGACGCAACCTCAATACCACCAGCTGTATGTGGTCTGAAACCAACGCGCTTCATCAAAGGAATTGTAAAGGTACCTGTCGTTACAGCGTTCGCTGTAGAACTACCTGAAATACTACCCATCATACCAGAAGCGACTACCGCTGCTTTTGCAGGTCCACCTTTCATCTGACCAACAAGACGTATCGCAAGGTCGATGAACATTTTACCTGCACCTGTTGATTCTAAAATTGAACCAAATAATATAAAGATAAATACAAACTGGGCTGATGCATAAATCGGCGTTCCAAATATACCGGTACTTCTCCACGTCATCTCATTAACGAATCGCGTGAAATCCCCGCGGTTGTGGTAGAAATCACCTGGTAAGTATTCTCCTAGGAAGAAGTAAGCGACTGCAATCGTCGTAATAATTACGAGTGGTAAGCCAACGACACGTCGTGTTGCTTCAATGACGAGTATGATGAATGCAGTACCGACGATTAAATCCATCTGTGTAATTCTTCCTGCCAGCACTTCAGGTGCTAATTGTCGATCGATTAAATACCATCCGATGAATAATACCACAGCGGTAATAATCAAGTCATACCACGGTATGGATTTTTGGTTGAGTCCTTTTTTTATCGGGAAAATCATAAATGCTAACATCAAACCGATTGTTAAATGAATGATTAAGAATGTTCTTGAACCGATATTTGGTAAACCAAATCCGGCGACGTATAAATGAAATAATGATAAAAATGAAGCAACTACAGTAATCATAATTGCATAGACTTTCGTCGGATTTCTGTCACTACCCTCTAACTCATTCACAATGCGTTGTTGTTCATCTTGGTCGATAAATTCGACACCTTTGTAAGGGACATCACCTTCAACAGATGGTTCATTTTCTTCGTTCTTTAACGTCTCTTCCTTATCCTCTGGTTCTTGATTCAAATCTTTTTCATCTTCCTGACGATCGATGTTTTTATCTTTATCGCTCAAAATTCTCACCCCGTTCATTTACAACTATTCTAATATTTTTGTTTTGAAATGGATAGTCCGAAATTAGTATTTCCTCATCATTATACGTTAAATAATGCGGATATAGTTTAGATGGCCTGACGATTAAATTATCTAATTTTTGGTTAATATCTTTAATTGCATATTTACCATCGTCTGACTCTAGCACGGTGCCTTCGTATGGTAGGCCCGCACCAAATGATTCTGTGTAGCTTTCCATCACATAAATGTCTTGACCTCTGACTTCGAATACTTCTTTTACTTCACTCTTCTCTACCGAGTGTGTATATGTCAATGAAAAAAAGTTCCCGTCATCGAGTTCAACCGATTGAATCATTTCATCTGTCGAATCATCGACTAATAGCAATTGTGCTTCTGGCTTTAAAATATGTAGGACGAGTAAAATGCTGATAATGGATAAAAAGGCACTGCTAATCAGCAATGCCTTTCTATTACTTAAAATTTCTGTCATTTTCATAAGACTAAAGTTTACTCTGAGTCTTCTTCGTCTTCTTCAGTATCTTCTTCAACTTCTTCGTCTTCAGCCTCAGCATCTTCGTCTTCTTCAGTATCTTCTTCATCGTCCGCATCGTCTTCGCTATCTTCTACAGGGTTGTCCTCGTAGAATTTAGCTGCACCTGGGTGAAGTGGTACTGACATACCATCTAATGCTGTTTCAAGATTTAATTCTTCACCACGGATGTGAGAGTTCGCAACAACATCTAAGTTATTGAAGATTGCATCCATAATGTCATAGACTTGGTCTTCTGATAATTCGTTAGATGCGATTACCATTGCTTGAACGGCAACTGTTGTCGCTGTTGCATCAAAGTTCTCATAAGTGTCTTCATCTAATTGAACTTCTGTGTAGTAAGAATACTCATCTAATAAATCAGCTAATGCATCTTCTTCAAAGCTTAAGATTTTAATATCGTGTTGTGCACTTAATTCTTGAACAGCACCAGTTGGTGTACCTGCCGTAATAAATGCAGCGTCGATATTACCATCTTGTAAGTTTGTTGAAGCATCAGCGAATGATAAGTACTGTGGAGAGATGTCCTCCAGTGTTAAACCATGCACTTCTAAAATTTGAATTGCATTTGCTTCAGTACCTGATCCAGCATCACCAACTGCAACACGCATACCCTCTAAGTCAGCAATCGTATCGATTCCACTGTCCGCCATTACAACCACTTGGATTGTTTCTGGGTAGATTGTGAATAATCCACTGAATTCTTGTAGTTCTTGGTCAAACATGTTCATTCCTTCAAAACCATAGTACGCAATATCGTTTTGAACAAGTGCTAATTGTGCATCGCCCATTGCAAGTTCATCAACGTTTGTTACTGATGCACCTGAAGCAACACCTGATGCATTTGCATCAGTGTTCGTGTCGATTACGTCAGCAAGCGCAATTCCTAGTGGATAGTAAACACCAGCCGTACCACCTGTAAGGATGGTAACGCCATCAAGTGGCTCAGTACCCACTTCTCCATCAAATACCGGAACTTCACTGTCGTCGTTATCGTCTGCAGCAACTAAAACTGCACCAAACATGAGCAACATAAACATCAATAAATATTTACGCATAATCTCTCTCCTTTGTGATTAATTTTACATCTCGATTGTATCACATAACAATTACTAAATGAAGACGGTTTCATAATTTTTTAATAATTGCTTAATTAATTTTATTGTAAATATCGTTTTATTTTGCAGTTGCAGTCCATTCTTTACTATTTTTATAGCGTTTTACATGCGCAAAAATATTTTCACCAGCATAGTCTTCATTCGTATATACCGTAATTGTAAAATACTGACCATTATCTGAGAGTTTCTCATTTAAATAGATATCTCTTAAATGCTCATACAAATTCTTCATCATTTCTGCTGTCAAACTTTGATATTCTCTCAATAACTTTTTCTGTAATATTCCGTTATTTTCAAGCACTTCTTGAACGACGATGACAAATGTTTCTCCTTCTTTAATGACATCATCAAACAGATCGATTTGTCCATGTAAATTCATCTTTCTATCTCCTTTTTTATAATTCTGTTCTTAATTCCCATAACTCTTTAAAGAAATAATGATCGACAACTTTCCTTAAGTAATTCACACCTGAGCTTCCACCAGTACCTGTTTTAAATCCAATGATTCTCTCAACAGTCTTCATATGTCTAAAGCGCCATCGTGAATATTGCTCTTCAATATCAACGAGCTTCTCTAACATTTCATACAGTTCGAAGTGTTCGTCTGTATTCATATAAATTTCTTTGAATGCAGCTTTAACCGATTCATTCGGTTCATATGATTTCGTAATGTCTCTATTTAATATATCCTCATCGATTTTAAATCCAGCACGACTGATTGCACGAATCGCTTGGTCATATAAACTGACTGTGTTCAGTTGGTCTTCGAGTAGGTGATATATTTCTATATTGTGTTGATAGATTTTTAATGCATGCGTTGATTTATAACCTAAGCTGTACTCCACCAATCTATTTTGGTAGCTCTGAAAGCCAGATGCATGACCGAGTGATTCACGAAACTTTAAGTAATCCGCTGGCGTCATCGTTGTCAGCACATCCCATGCACTGATCAACTGACGCTGAATTGATGACACACGTGCAAGTTTTTTAAATGCTTCTCTGAATTTGTCTTCTGAAATATCTGTCGCTGCAGAATTGATCTCGTGCAACATCAGTTTCATCCATAATTCTTTTACTTGATGAATGATGATGAACAGCTGTTCATCGTGTTGGTCTGATTTTCCATCTTGCGCGTTTAGTATTTTATCTAGACTTAAGTAATCGCTATATGTCATCGATTTTTCAAAATCAGTTTTCACCGTTTCACCGGTTAATTTCACATCATCATGATTCATGATCTTCCTCCTTTTTGCGAATGACAGCTCTGACTGGAGAACCATCAGCACCTTTAATTTTTAACGGCAACGCGATAAAATCATACACGCCCGAATCTACTCGATCGAGTACAATGTTTTCTATAATCATGATGTCGTGCGCATGAAGCGCATGATGGACATCGAGCGTTTTAGAATTTACAAGGTCAACCGATGGCACATCAATACCGAAAAGTTTGATACCTTGTTCAGCGAGATAGGTAACAGCGTCAAGAGTGAGTGTTGGTACTTCATTTGGGAATACTGATTTATCCGTTGCTGCATGCGTTTTAATGAGCAAGATAGTGCCTTCTATGTTGTGTGCTTCAAGATCAGACTTGCTTATTTCTTCTTTACCAACGACTTCTATAATTGTTGCATTTCCGATATAACGATTTATATCGAGCGCTTCAATTGTCGCTCCGTCATTGTCGAAATGAAACGGTGCATCAACGTGTGTGCCGATGTGCGTACTCGTCGTTATTTTTCCGATGTTCACGGACCCTGACATCTCTTTTGTCACAGGTGTCTCAAACGAAAATGGTGTATCTCCTGGCCACTCTGCAACATTTTCTGATAGTTCAACTGTAATATCTATCCAACTCATGCAATCACTCCACGTGTGTTATCGAAATCAAGGTAGATTTTATCGTCTAATATTTCTTTTAAAATCTCTACTGCACGATAAACATCTTCAAACGAGTTATAGAGAGCAACCGGCGCAATGCGCACATAGCTTGGCGCACGAAAATCTGGTATGACATTGCGCGATTTGAGTGCGCTGTTAATTCCCGCTGCTTGTTCGTGATGAATCAAAATATGACCGCCGCGTGCATCGTCTTCTTTCGGTGTCACCACTTCAATGTTGTGATCCGCTAATACTTCTTCAATCATCTCGCTCATAAATCGCGTGAGTTTGAGTGATTTCTCTCTGACATTGTCAATGCCTGCTTCGTTAAATATCTCCAAGCTACCGATGAGTGGTGCCATAGAGAAAACGTGAGGCGTACCAACTTGAAGTTGACTGGCGTCTGATGCTTGGTCAAATTCATGTGACATATCAAATTGAGTTGCTTTATTGTTACCGAACCACCCCTTCAAGCTGACAGGAAGATGGTGGTGACGCTGTGCCATGTAAATACCAGCGACAGATCCTGGCCCACCATTTAAATGCTTATATGTACACCATACTGCGAAGTCCACATTGTGCTCAGATAACTTGTGCGGCACACTCCCGATCGAATGACATAGATCAAATCCGATGATGATATTTTTATCGTGTGCTGCTTTTGTAATGGTCTTAATATCCAGCACTTGCCCACTCCGATAAAGTACAGATGGCAACAGTATCAGTGCTACATCGTCATCCATCGCTGCGATGATATCGTCAGTCGTTAGCGTATGACCGTCTTGTGACGCGACCTTTTTCAGTCCATCCGAATAGCCATGATCATCAAGAATTGCTTGTAGTGCATATATATCAGACGGGAAATTTAAATCATCTGCTAAAATTTTGTAACGGTTTTCCGTCGGTTTATATAGCGTGCGTACCGCTTGATGAATGTTCGTTGTTGTTGAATTTGTCGCCAGCACTTCTGAATGATCAGCCCCAACTAAACTGGCCATCGACGCGCCGAGTGATTCGCTCATGTAAAACCATGGATTCTTACCATTCGTCCAACCATCAATCCCATATTCTTTCCAATCATTAAACGCGTTTTGCAATGCACGTTCCGCTCGTTTACTTGCAAGTCCAAGAGAGTTTCCATCCATATAAATCTGACCTGGTTTAATGTAAAACTCTGATTTAAATTCGCGCAGTTTATCTTGTGCATCCAAACTTCGCGCATGTTCTAGAAAATGTCTCAATGTCGTGCCACCTCGATTATTATTTTTTCGTATATGTATTATTGTACATGAATATAATTGTGTTGTAATTAACGAGTTACACGATAAAAAAATCCGATGAACTAATGCCTCGCGGCATTAGTTCATCGGATTGATATTGAATTATTTCACAGGTGTCACATTCCAGATTTCAGCTGCGTACTCTTTAATCGTTCTATCAGATGAGAACTTACCAGAGTTAACAGTGTTTATGAAACCTTTCTTGTAAAATTCTTTTTCGTCTTTAAAGTCCTGTGCAATTTGATCTTGCGCTTGACGGTATGACTCGAAGTCTTCTAATACTAAGTACTCGTCAACATTCATTAAACTGTCATGGATGTCTTTGAACATACCCGTATTATTGTCATGATACGTGCCGTCGACTAATGAATCCACTGCACGTTTCAAGCCCTCAGTGTTTTCTAACGGTACAGCCGGATTGTAGTCCTTCTTCTTCTCGATTGCTTCTGCTGCATCTAAACCGAAGATATAGTTGTTTTCTTTTCCTGCTTCTTCAACTATTTCAACGTTCGCGCCGTCCATCGTACCGACAGTCACTGCACCGTTGATCATGAACTTCATGTTACCTGTACCTGACGCTTCTTTACCCGCCATAGAAATTTGTTCTGACACATCTGCAGCAGGGAATAATCGTTCTGCATAAGAGACGCCATAGTTTGTCACGAAGATGACTTTAATGAATGAATTCACATCTCCATCCGTGTTGACTTTGTTCGCAATCTCATTGATGAACTTAATAATTGCTTTTGCCATATAGTAACCCGGCGCTGATTTAGCACCGAAGATAAACGTACGTTTCGTCCAGTCACCATCCGGATTTTCTTTAATTCTGTTGTACAAATCTTGAATATATAAAGCCAACATTAACTGGCGTTTGTATTCATGCAAACGTTTGATATGAATGTCAAAAATTGAAGCCGGATCGACCGACTCGTATTCATGCTTTTGAATATAGTCTGCTAGCTCCTGCTTTTTTGCCTTTTTCACATCGATAAAACGCGCGAGCGTCTCTTCGTTTAAGTGTTGCTCAAGATTTTTAAGTTGAGATAAGTCCGTCACCCATTCATCATTGCCAAGTGTATCTGTAATCAATCCACTTAACTGTGGGTTTGAGTGAAGCAACCAGCGGCGCTGTGTCACACCGTTCGTCTTGTTGTTGATGCGTTCAGGATACACTTTATGCCAATCTTGAATGACCGTTTCACGGAGTAAATCCGTATGAAGTGCTGCTACACCATTCGTCATTTTCGTCGCATAAATTGACATAAATGCCATATGGATTTGATCATTTTGTAAAATTAAATATTTGTTCCATCGGTCTTTATCGATTCCCCATACCTTTAGGTTATCGATCAAACGGTTATTAATTCTTTCGATAAATTCATATAAGTTAGGTAATACTGATAAGAATAACTTCTTATCCCATACTTCAAGCGCTTCTGCAAGTAACGTATGGTTTGTATAGGCGAAAGTTTTTTGCACGATATTGAACGCGCGCTCAAACTCAAGTCCTTCTTTTTCAAGCAAGCGTACCATTTCTGGAATTGCCAGTGCTGGGTGCGTATCGTTTAATTGAATCGCATGTAGTTTGTGGAATGCTTCAAAATCTTCATAACCTTCTGCTTTAAACTTACGAATTAAATCTTGAAGTGAAGCCGAAGTGAAGAAGTATTGTTGTCTTAAACGCAACTGCTTACCTTCATATGTCGAATCGTTCGGATACAAAATACGCGAAATTGTTTCTGCTTCATTTTGTTCTCTTACAGACTCGATATAACGCCCTTCATCAAATGCCTTAAAGTCGAATTGTTCAACCGCTTCAGCTTTCCATAAGCGAAGTGTGTTAATCGTATCTCCACCATAACCGATGATCGGCATGTCATGTGGGACAGCGCGTACTTTTTCAGATTCGCTGTATTCGACAATAACAGATTCATTCGCATTTTTAATCAACCACGGTGAGTCATTTTCTAGCCAAGGATCACGGCGTTCCACTTGGAATCCGTCGATGAAATACTGTTTAAAAATACCATATTCGTAAAGAATCCCGTAACCGGATAACGGCAAGTTGAGCGTTGCTCCTGAATCTAAGAAACAAGCTGCCAGGCGTCCGAGACCACCGTTCCCAAGTCCTGCATCATCTTCCGCTTCCTCTAGTTCGTTATAATTAACGCCCATTTCCTCAAGCGTCTGTTTAATATTGCTATCGATACCCGAGTTGATAATATTGTTTGATAGCGCGCGACCCATTAAAAATTCAGCTGAGAAATAGTATGCCTGTTTTTTCCCTTTGAATTTATTTCTAGAGTCAATCCACTTTGGAACGAGATCTTCCATCAATGCTTTTCCTAAAACGATAAACTGCTCTTTCGAATTGAGTTCGTAAAATGATTGACCATGACTCTGGTAAGCTTTTCTCTCAATACGTGTCTTTAAATCTGTCATAATATCCTCCCGAATATTTGGTTCATGTTTTTAATTTTTTCTGTCATTTCATCCGTAATGTAATCTGACTCTACACGCCACATCCAGTTTCCACCGACCGTCGATGGTTCGTTCATGCGTGCTTCATCATTTAAATTCATCCAATCTTGCATCGGAATGATCGCTAAATATGAATGTGAGGCATATGTCCCACGGATAAAACCATTCGTATAACCTTCGTTCAGCGTCAAGTTTAAGTAGTCCTTTGCACGACGTAATTCATCTGTATTCGCTTGGAGCAACCAACCTTCCATAGTCATGGTATCATGATTTGATGTATATGCAATGGAATTGTACTGATGATTATGTGGTGCAAATTCTGCATCATCACCACCGAAACCAAACTGCATGACGTTCATGCCTGGATAACCCGTTTCTTCAATCATCTTATGTACTTCAGTCGTAATATATCCTAAGTCTTCAGCTAAGATATCTTTTTCACCGATCGCGTTGTTAATTGCGTGGAACAGACGATTTGCCGGTCCCTTTACCCATTCACCTTCAACTGCTGTTTCGTTGCCAAATGGAATTTGCCAATACGCTTCAAATCCTCTGAAATGATCGATACGTACTGAATCGTACAATTTAAAACTCTCTTCCATACGCTTGATCCACCATTTAAAGCCATCTGCTTCATGGACGTCCCAATCATAAATCGGATTTCCCCAAAGCTGACCGTAGTCACTCATTAAATCTGGTGGCACGCCCGCGACAACCGTCGGTGCCAGGTTTTCATCGAGTTTATAATATTTTGGATCTGCCCAAACATCCGAGCTATCCACCGCAACATAGATCGGAATGTCACCGATGATGTAAATACCTGCATTATTCGCATACTGCTTGAGTGCATCCCACTGTGTCATGAAGAAGTATTGTGTAAATACCCAGAACAGAATGTCTTCTTGATGAGATGATTCAAAAGATTCTAATGCATGTTTATCGCGTCGTTTAAAATCATCCGACCACTCTTGCCATGAACGCCCGTCATGATAATCTTTAAGCGCCATGAAGAGTGCAAAGTCATGCAGCCAATCCTCATCCTTTAAAAACTGATTGAGCTTCGATTCCACTTCAGGCAACGCATTTTCAAATGCTTTACGAAGCAGTGGGTACTTGTTGTAATATAGGGCCGCATAATCAACTGCAACGGGATTATCACCTAGATTGGTATTGTCCACTTCATCTTGAGCGAGCCATCCCTTGTCGATAAATTCGTCTAAATCAATGAAATAAGGATTCCCAGCAAATGCTGAGAAAGATTGATACGGAGAATCACCGTAACTTGTTATCCCCATCGGCAGTACTTGCCAGTATTTCGTTTGTGTCTCTTTAAGGAAATCTACAAACTGGTATGCCGACTTACCAAAATCTCCAATTCCATGCTGCGAAGGAAGAGAAGAAATGTGCATTAAGATTCCACTTGCACGTTTATTCATATGATGCCTCCACTCTAATTTTATATCCGTAATTATACCATTTTTAAGACATAAAAAAACATTTAAGGTAGCGTTTCCATACATTAATGTCACCTTAAATGTTTTATATGAATTTCGATTGTTTTTATGTAATTTTTTACATATTCGCCGCTTTTTTACCGATGACTTTTAACATCTCCGTGAGCTCATATTTCTCTTCGTCACTAAGATCACTCATGATCTCTTCAATGACTTTCTGATGCTCTGGAAATACGCTGTCCATCATTTTACGTCCAGCATCCGTTAAGTGGATATAAGTAACACGCTTATCTTCCGTACATTTTTGTTTCTCAATGTAACCATCTTGCTCTAACTCGTTGACAACATATGAAATAGAACTCGATGCAACTAGCACACGTTGACGCAAGTTGTTTATCGTTTGCTTACCCTTATGGTAGAGCAGTTCTAATACACCAAACTCAGTAATGCTCATATCTTTTGCTTTTATGTGTTGATGTGCAACTTGATCGATGGACTTAAATGCCAGATGCAACACGATAAACAACTTCAACGAAGTATTCTTTTCTGTTTTTCCATTTTCCAAATCAATTATCTCCTTCGTTCATAGTAATCTTTTTATTGAGGGTTGAGGTGGGGTCTAGATGGCTTGAGTGTTCCTCAGTACCGATTACTTCCTCGTGTGGAACAGTTTATAGACCAAAGTGTTCCTCAGCACCGATTTTTAGGACTTGACGCACACTTTACCACGCCAACTGTGCGGCAGCACCGATTTTTAGGACTTGACGCACACTTCACCTCTTCTGCTGTGCGGCAGCTCCGATTTTTAGAACTTGACGCACACTCACCAACTGCACTCAATCAAATTAATCCTAGTTGCTCTAATCCTTTTTGTATTCCGTGGTCATCCACATGCGCAGTCACAAAATCTGCGTCACCTTTCAATGCATCACTACTGTTACCCATCGCAACACCGATGCCAACTTCGCGTATCATTTCATGATCGTTTGAGCCATCTCCAAATGCGATTGTATCCTTGATATCTACACCTAGTGTTTTAATGAGATGTCTTATGCCCAACGCCTTAGATCCGCCCTTAGGCAAAATATCCATACATACATCATGCCACTGAATAAAATGAAAATCATCAGTATAATGGTCTAAAATATCATTATACTCGGACTTATTCGCAAATAACAATCCTTGCAACACATCGCGTTCTTTGAAGTATTCTGGATCGTGTCGATAACCAAATGGTAAGCCGAGCGTATTTAAAGCCACATCATAACGCGGATGTTCTTTTAATCGTGACACCATATTTTCATGGTCCAAAAAGATAAAAGGTCCTTCTTTTTCTTCGATTGTCATAACGAGTTCTCGAAGTTTATCCTTATCCAACGGGTTTTTAAATACCACTTGATCATTATGTACGACATATTGGCCATTCATCGATACATACGAATGAATGTTCAATGTTTCTCTTAAGTCTTTAAACATCATTGGTGCACGACCTGTCGCAATCAATGGCACGTGTCCATTTTCTTGTAATTGCAAAATTGATTCCCGTGTTGATTCTGGAATATTCACAGATGTATCATACAATGTTCCATCGATATCAAAAAACACAAATTTTCGTGACATACAACTCTCCTATTTATTGAAGCGTGATAATTTAAACTTACTCATATTAATTTCAATATCATCCACTTCATCATTTGCCATCATTTTTAATATTTCTCCGATGGCACTAGAGAATTTAAAAGCGTGACCACTAAATCCACAAGCAAGAATAATCTGCTTGCTCTCATCTGTATAGTCTATAACAAAATCCATATCCGGTGTTGTTGCATAGGTACATACATCACCTGACTTCGTGTTCAATGTACTATCCGCAAAGTGTGTCTCAATAAATTTTGTTACGCCCAGCTCTGCATCATCGTTGAAATATCCGAAAGGTTCCATCTCTGCCGCCGGATCGATTTCTCGACCGCCATCATGACGCCCAACTTTAATTCCATCCTCTTCAATATTAGGGAATCCATAATAAATTTTCCCTTCATCATCGACGTATGTCCATGATGGGAAGATATCCGGTTTATATAGATCTTTATTGCCATCAAACCAAGAGAAAGTCTTGCGCAATACAGTAATCGGAAGTTCCATATCCATGTGCTCTAAAATTTCATTCACCATCTTACCACCAGTGATGATTACTTTTCTTGCCTCAATTGTATGGTCACCTAAGTCTATAAACACAGCATCTTCTTCTCGTTCGATACTTCTAACCGTCTCGTTCATATACATGTCCGCACCAGATTCCTCAGCCAGTCTTCGGTACGTACCGACTACTTTCTCGTTCAACAAAATTCCAGTGTCTAACTCTAAGTAACCCTCATAATCACTCGGCAGATCAAAACCTGGCCAGCGCGCGTTGATTTCATCGCCATTCAAAAAATCATAAAGCACATGGTTTTTATCGGCTGCATTAGCAAGTGCGTGAACGTACTCACTGCCGTTAGGACCAAAGCACAGCATGCCATTTGTAATATATATATTTTCATTAGAAAATGCTTCAAGTTCCTTGAACAGTACATGGGCACGCGTCGCGAGCGGCGTGTATGTATCAGAATCCAAATGCGCGCGTCGCATCAAACGTGATTCCCCATGGTGTGCACCATTTTTATGTGGTGGATCATTTTTATCTATTAAAGCCACTTTCTTACCATCTTTCGCCAGATAAAAACCAGCTGCCATCCCCATCGTGCCTGCACCAACAATTGCTACATCATACATTCACTTCACCTCATCCTTTATGTTAATTAAATTAAGTCTACTAAACAGAATATGATTATTCAACGACTCTGAGATATTTTGAAACCCATTTTAATAGCACTCCAATTACGATAAAGGACGCCGTCGTTCCGAGTATATTCACGAGCGAATACTGGAACAATGACAGTTCGTGTAAAAACGGACGACTATGTATGAAGAAATAATTGGCATCCAGCCATTCGTTTATTAATAATATGCTGATGTAATAGGCTGTGAAAGCACCACTGGCAATGAGTGCACCTTTAATACTTGGTTTAAAATCTCCACTCAATAACATGATCAACGGAAATATGACGTTCATCGCATGCATGATGAAGAACGCAATCCCAGCGATATTGTAGTACGGCCAAATGCCGATTGGATATACAAATGCTGCAGCTGCAAACAATCCGAAGTAAAAGATGATGTGATTTAATATTGGTTTCTTGACGATGCATTGAATAATGATTAACCAGACAACCACGCGGCATATTTGTAATGGTAACGCACTCGTTAATGTGTAAATGTCATTATATATGTACCAAAAAACGATAAGACTGCGCTGAAAAATGCCTAAAAAGAAGAATGAAATATATACCCATTTTAAAGGGGACTGAAATGAATTTTTAAACAGGATGACAATCACGAGCAGTCCAATAAATGATAGCAAATACAAGAAATACGAAATATCTCCTATTTCAATTTGAGGCACACGTGCATCCAGCAATTGATTCATGACAATCCATCCCTTTTATTAAAAATAGCACAGTTCCGTCAAGAACTGTGCCACTCATTATACTATAGAAAATGTAAGAGATATCCGAGACCTACACCGATGACCACGATGCTCCATGCTGGCAACTTCCAAATAATTAACAGCATAAAGAGCACGAGACCTAAGAAGAAGTCTGCACCTGAAACGATACCACTTGTCAGTACAGGATCATAAAATGCTGCGACAAGTATTCCGACAACTGTCGCGTTTACACCCATTAATGCACTTTGGAAATAATGATTTTCACGCAGCTGTGCTAAAAACGGAAGTGCCGCAATAATTAGTAAAAACGACGGTAAGAAAACTGCAATCGTTGCAACAATCGCACCCGGCACATCGGCGATGATTGCACCGAGATAACTCGCAAATGTAAATAACGGCCCAGGCACTGCTTGTGCCATACCATAACCTGCTAAAAATGCATCTGGACTAATTAATCCAGCTGGCACAATTTCACGTTCGATCATCGGTAACACAACGTGACCCCCACCGAAGACGATTGCACCGACTCTGAAAAATACATCGAACAGTGTGATATAGATGTTGTTTATCCAGTTTGCTAATAACGGCATTAACACGAGTAACCCACCGAGTGCAGCGAGTGAATAATAGCTCACTTTTTTCGGTATGTTGATATTGAAAATTTCAATTTTCGTACGCTCGCGCTTTTGCAATAGCACAAATCCGATGAGTGCCCCACCTAGAATTGTTAAAATCTGCACCCAAACATTTGGATATAAGAGCATGACCCCAGATGCAATGATTGCAATAATAATTCTCGGTTTGTCCGGCGTTAAGTTTTTCGCCATCCCCATAATTGCATGCAGGACGACTGCGACCGCAACAACTTTTAAGCTGCTGATAAATGCTTGATCACTTATATCCATCTGTAAATAGAGCATTGCAAATACGACGAGTACGATAACAGACGGCATCGTAAAACCGAGCCATGACAGAACACCACCGAGAATACCACCGCGCATCATCCCAATGGATATACCAACTTGAGAACTTGCCGGTCCAGGTAAAAACTGACACAGTGCAATGATGTCTGCGTACAACTTGTCATCTAACCATTTCTTTCGATCAACATACTCATCTTTGAAGTAACCCAAGTGCGCCACTGGACCACCGAACGATGTTAAACCAAGCTTTAACGCAGTCATGAAAATTTCTAATAATTTGCCAGAATTTGAAGTCTGTTCACTATGTAATTGTTCATTCTGATTATTATCTGCCATGAATGTTCCTCTTTTCACTGTGAGACGCTTATTTATAAATTTTAACGACTGCGCGTTAAGATATTGTTAACTTCTTGTAACGATTAGGTTTTTTATCAACATTAGAAATGTTTATAAGTGTTGTAACGGGCTATACTCTAGTATCAAGTTTTAAGGATGATAATTTATGGCAAACAAAGACCCAAGAACGAAATATCATCAAGATGGATTTAACAAACAGAAGCAAGCATATCCTGGGTTGCAGGGTGAAATGGATTTCGTACCCGATTGTGGTGAAGAATCTTACGTAGGAAGCGGAAAACTAAAAGGGTTAAAAGCACTGATTTCCGGAGGCGATTCTGGTATCGGCCGTGCAGCTGCAATTGCATATGCACGAGAAGGTGCAGATGTGGCGATCACCTATTTGGATGATGAGGAACAAGATGCACAAGAAGTTAAACGATATATTGAAGAAGCAGGACAAAAAGCGGTATTAATTCCCGGTGACTTACGTGATGAACAGTTTGCGAGAGATGTTGTTGGTGAGAGCGTTGAGAAACTTGGCGGACTTGATATGCTCGTGTTAAATGCCGGCTACCAACAGTGGCAACCAGATTTACAAGACTATACATTAGAGCATATGACAGACACATTTACGATCAATGTATTCTCTCAAGTATTTATGATGCAAGAAGCTGAAAAACATATGAAACCAGGTGGCAGCATCATTTTAACGACTTCAATTCAAGCCTTTAGTCCGGCAAATATTTTAATGGATTACGCCATGACGAAAAGTGCACAAGTATCATTGATCAAGTCACTCATGACGCCATTCATACAAAAAGGCATTCGAATCAACGGCGTTGCACCCGGACCAGTCTGGACAGCACTGCAGATCAGTGGCGGTCAACCACAAGAAAAAGTGGCGAACTTCGGAGAATCGAGCCCACTCGGACGCGCTGGCCAACCCGCCGAACTCGCGGCCGTGTATGTTTTACTCGCATCCGAAGAAGCAAGCTTTATTACCGGCGAAGTATACGGTGTAACAGGTGGCGGACCGATAGTTTAGGGTTTATGGGAGTTTGGACTGCCTATGAGAGGCGCTTGCTGGCGTGTTAATCAGTTTGACGGACTATGTGCTACTCTCATTGGCGCGCAAATCTGTTTGACGGACTATGAGCGACTCTCATTGGCGCGCAAATCAGTTTAATGGACTATGAGCCACTCTCATTGGCGCAATCACCCTCAATAAAGCCCGATTCACCTTCAAAACCCTAAAAACCCCGAGCTGACGACACTCAAAATGTCCGCCGCTCGGGGTTTCATTATTAATCCAACCTCAACCAAAACTAGCCTTTGTGGCGCTCCAAAAAGTCAAAGACTCGGGTATACACTTTGA
>DYYI01000099.1:0-8190 GCA_020741755.1 Aliicoccus persicus
AATTACGACAATGCTTTCGTAATGTTCGGTACGACTTGCTTCTTACGTGAGACAACACCTTCTAATATCGCAGTGTTGTCATCTAAAGTAACGTCAAATGCTGCTTCAACGGCTTTATGGTCTTTACCCAAAGCGAGTACTTTAGAATCGGAAACTAAAATATTCGTGACAACAAGTATGAATAAGTCGTATTCTTCTCTATCTACTTCTGCATTGATTGCTGTTTCTAATTCTTGACGTCGTTCAAACACTTCATCAACGTCAACGACGTTAATCTGTGCGATGCGCACGTTCTTTTCATTAATTGCGAATGTTTTCGCATCTTGTCCGATCAGTTCGGCTGCAGTTTTATCTTTTGTTGATGCGCCAGCTTTCAGCATTTCAAGTCCGTACGTATCAACATCCACACCAGCAAGATCTGCAAGTGCGCGGCCTGTCTCTTCGTCTTCTTTAGTCGTTGTTGGTGATTTGAACAATAGCGTGTCTGAAATAACCGCAGACAACATCAAGCCTGCCATGTCTTTAGGAATGTCCAATCCTTCTTCTTTAAACACTTTATAAAGGATTGTTGCCGTACAGCCGACAGGTTCTGCTCTAAAGTAGAGTGGGCTTTCTGTCTCAAAGTTAGAAATACGGTGATGATCATATACTTTTAAAATTTCAGCATTCTCGATATTTTTAGCCGATTGCTGGAATTCGTTATGATCGACGAGCATCACGCGTTCGCCATCGATGACGCTATCGATAATTTTCGGTGCATCTACACCAAAATAATTTAAAGCAAATGCAGTTTCTTCACCAATTTCACCAAGCATGACTGCTTCCACATCGTCATTGCCACGTGCTTTTTCGATATGTTCAAGCACGAGTGCAGATGTGACTGTGTCTGTATCTGGGTTTTGGTGTCCAAAAATTTTAATTGACATAGTTAATACTCCTTTGATTAAGTTAAATAATTTCAGCAGCTAGACTATTTTTCATGTGGTCGAGCGCAACCGTGTGTCCATCCGGATTAAATGATGCCACACAATTTTCTAACACTTGGATATGATAACCTAAGTTATACGCGCCAATTGCAGTGTGCAGTACACAAATATCAGTAACAACGCCACCTAGTACTACTGTATCAATATTTCTCTCTCTAAGCAGTAAATCGAGATTTGTTCCTGCAAATGATGAATATCTTGTCTTGTCGATAAAGAACACATTATCGAGTGATTTAATCTCTTCAAAACGCTCGCCGACTTTTCCATATAAATCACGGCCCGCTGACCCTTCGATATTATGTGGTGGGAACAGCTTTGTTTCTGGATGATGCGGATCATTCTCCTTATGGATGTCCATCATGAAGAATATCGGTGCTTTTTTATCGACGAATTCATTGATCGCATTCACCATGTTTTCCTCGACATCTTGTGCTGGCTTTCCTGCAGTTAACTTTCCGTCATCTGCTACGAAATCGTAAGAGTAATCAATAATTATGAGTGCTTGATTCATGTTCACGATCCATCCTTTCTTTAAATTCCTCTGATAATATTTTCCTTCTCCATATAAATAATACATTACATATGAAGAGAATGACCACTATTACGCTGAAAAAGATAAAGTACGACGTTCCATTTGATGCGTCTATCAAAGCGCCACCGAGCACTGGTCCGGAGATGCTCCCGACACTAAAAAATATCCCAGCCATCAAGTTGCCGGCAGGAAGATTAAAGCGCGGCGTAATGTCTGTCATGTACGTGATACCAAGTGAATACATCGAACCTAAAAATGCACCGGCGAGTGCGAACAACACCATGTACATTGGTAACGATGATTCTACAAATTCCAGTAGTATAAACACGGAACCACCGAGCAGCAGCAAGATACTGACTAATATCGGTCTGCCGATTTTATCTCCGAGTGCCCCGATTGGTATTTGGAATAGAATGGCTCCGAAACTAAATGCAGGTAAAATCCACGTGATGTCTGCATACTCGAGACCTTCTCTCAGTCCATAGACAGGGAAGTTCGTATGCAATGAACCTTCTAAAACACCAAACATTAACGGAAATAAAAATACGACCCAACTTGATTTCAAAACGTTTTTAAAATTGACCAGTGTTGAAATGAAACTAATCGGTACACCGTTGTCCGATGGTTTCTCATCTTTTGCACCTTTTAGTAAGAAGATGAGTGGCCAGGCGAGCATCGTTAAAGCACCGCTGACAATAAACGGCAGTGGTTCTGCAATTTCAACAAGCTCGCTGACTTTCGGTCCAATCATAAAACCTGCGCTGAAGAACAACCCGTAAAAGGCGATGACACGTCCGAGCTTGTGTCTCGGAGTCGTATCGGTCAGCCATGTCTGTGTGGAAAAATGTAGTGCATTGTCGGCCACACCGACGATCAGGCGTAATATAAACCAAAAGATGATGCCATCTAATATTGGAAATGCCAAGAGTGCAAGTGAGACGATGAGCCCGCCGGAGACAATTAATTTTCGATAGCCATATTTTCTGAGTGGTACTTCTATGAAGAGTGCTGAAAGAAAAACTCCGATGTAGAGCCCGGATGCGTGGATACCACTTATTGATGCGTCGATTCCCCGATGTTCAAATACGTATGCGATGAGTGGTAGCAACATGCCCTGAGAAAATCCAGAAATCGCAACAATGATAGATAAAATGATAAACTTGGCACGAAAGCTATCTAACATAATCCATTCCTCCGAGATATACAGTGTGGTATATTTTATAGTAACGAATTGATTATATCATGCAAAAGATGAAACGAAAGAGGCGTAAATGAATGTTCCAGAAAAATGATGACAGTCTTATGTTACACACGGATTTATATCAGATTAACATGGGAAAAGTTTATTTTGAGCAAGGGTTAGAAAATCGCAAAGCAGTATTTGATTTATATTTTAGAAACATGCCGTTTCGAAATGGCTATGCGGTATTTGCAGGTCTAGAGCGCATCGTAGAATACTTGGAGAATTTTAAATTCACAGAAAGTGATTTAGCGTATTTAAAAGATCAAGGCTATGATGATGCGTATTTAAATTATTTAAAAAATCTCAAGTTTTCCGGCAATGTACGCAGTGTTAAAGAGGGAGAAATCGTCTTTAACAATATGCCGTTACTTCAAATAGAAGCACCGATTATTCAAGCACAATTGATTGAAACTGCATTGTTAAACATCGTGAACTATCAGACGCTAATTGCAACGAAAGCAAATCGTATTCGCCAAATTGTACCAAATGACACGCTGATGGAGTTCGGCACGCGCCGAGCGCATGAGATGGACGCAGCGATTTGGGGGGCGCGTGCATCGATTATCGGCGGATTTGACGGCACGAGTAACGTGCGTGCGAGCAAACTATTTAATGTCCCAGCATCAGGTACACATGCGCATTCGATGATTCAAGCGTATGGTGATGATTACACTGCATTTAAAGCGTATGCGGAGACACACAAAAATTGTGTATTCTTAGTCGACACCTTTGATTCGTTGAAGTCAGGTGTACCGAATGCCATTAAAGTCGCAAAAGAGATGGGCGACAAGATTAATTTTATTGGTATTCGCTTAGACTCAGGGGATATTGCATATCTGTCTAAACAAGCGCGCAAAATGTTAGATGCAGCAGGATTCGAAGATGCACAAATTATCGTTTCAAACGATCTTGATGAAGTGACGATCATGTCGTTGCTCCAACAAGGTGCGAAAGTGGATAGCTGGGGTATCGGGACGAAGTTAATTACAGCCTACGATCAACCAGCACTTGGTGCCGTGTATAAATTAAGTGCGATTGAAAATGAGGAAGGCGTGCTCGAGAACCGTATTAAAATATCCGGTGACCCAGAAAAACTTACGACACCTGCAAAGAAAAATATCTATCGTATTATTAATAAATCGACGGGCATGAGTGAAGGGGATTACATTACAGCATTCGAGGAGACGATCGATGAAAACGAACCGCTGCTCATGTTCCACCCAGTCTATACGATGAAGCGTAAAAGAGTTCGTAACTTTGAAAAAGTAGAGCTGTTACATGATGTCTATAAGGATGGTCAATGTGTATATGAGCACGAGTCAATCGAAGAGATGACAGCGCGCATGAACCGCGGTCTTGATTTACTTTGGGAAGAATATAAACGTTTCTTAAACCCAGAAAAATATCCAGTTGATTTATCGACGAAACTTTGGAATATACGCCAAGATTTAATCAATAAAGTGAATGATGAAATGGATGAGGAATATGACGGATAAACAACGTGAAATTATCCAAACGCTACATGTAAAACCATCGATTGATGCGCAAGATGAAATAAGAGAAATCATTGATTTTATGAAAGACTACGTAAAACAACATCCATTCATAAAGAGTTTAGTCCTCGGTATATCGGGTGGCCAAGACTCTACATTGCTCGGCAAACTTGCACAGATGGCGGTTGAAGAACTGCGAGCGGAAACGAATGTTGACTATAAGTTTTATGCCGTGCGTCTGCCATATGGTACGCAACATGATGATATGGATGCACGTGACGCAATTGAGTTTATTGCACCGACACATCCGGTGACAGTGAACATTAAAGAATCTGTAGATCATGGTGTTGCTGCACTAAAAGAAGCCGGTTTTAACTTGACTGAATTTCAAAAAGGTAACGATAAGGCGCGCGTGCGAATGAAAGTACAGTTTGCTATCGCCGCAAACACGTCAGGCGTGGTACTCGGAACAGACCACGCTGCTGAAGCGGTGACAGGATTTTATACGAAGTTCGGTGACGGGGCGAGTGATTTAATGCCTTTATTTGGATTGAATAAACGACAAGGCCGTGCGATGCTTAGCGCACTCGGTGCACCGGAGCACTTGATTACGAAAATCCCGACAGCAGATTTAGAGTCCGATCGACCACTGTTGTCTGATGAAGAAGCACTTGGTGTCACGTATGACGCAATCGACGACTTTTTAGAAGGTAAAGAAGTTTCAGATAGTGATTATGAAACGATTGTTGGATGGTACGAACGTACACAACACAAACGTGATCTACCGTATAACAGATATACAAATCCCGAATAGACAGGAGAATTCATATGTTAGAAATTATCAATTCATCTATCTATACAGTGCTGCTCACGATTTTTATCATCCAAATCGTCTACGTCAGCTTGTTTACAATTCGTACAGTGATGGTGTTAAAAGGGTACAAATTCATCGCGGCCGGCATCAGTATTGTCGAAGCATTTATTTATATCGTCGGACTCGGGCTTGTGCTTGATAATTTAGATAACATCATCAATATTATCGTCTATGCGCTCGGGTACGCATCGGGTATTATGGTCGGTCTAATTATTGAGCAAAAGATTGCCCTTGGCTATGTTGTTGTCAATGTGACAACCGCTGAAAAAGATAAAGACCTACCCAATCATTTTAGAACGCTCGGATACGGTGTGACACATGCGACAAGCTATGGTCGAGATGGAGAACGCACATCGATGCAAATTTTAACACCAAGAAAATATGAGAAGAAACTCATCGAAACCATTCAGGAAATCGATGATCGTGCATTTATTGTGTCATACGAACCGAAAAATATTTCTGGTGGTTTCTGGACGAAACAAGTGAGACGCAGCAAGCTAGAGGATTATGAACCGGAACACGTTGAAGACGTGTTAGACCTTGAACAAGCGTATTCAGAAACGGCGAAAGATGGAGACGAAGATGGCAAAAAAGAAATTTAAAGTTGAAGACAATGAATCATTAGAAGATTGCTTGGCACGTATGAAAGAAGAAGGTTATACACCAGTAAGGCGTATGGAAAAGCCTGTGTTTAAAGAAGAGAACGGTGAAACAGTCGTGTCGCATCAAGAGATTGTATTTGAAGGTAAGAAGCTATAAAAGGAGAGGTTTCGTGTGATTGCAAGGTATACAAGACGTGAAATGGGCGATGTTTGGAGCGAACAAAACCGCTATGTGGCATGGTTGGAAGTTGAAATTTTAGCGGCCGAAGCATGGGCAGAACTCGGTTTTATCCCGAAAGAGGATGTCCAAAAGATTCGAAAAAATGCGAGTGTTGATGCCGAGCGAATTCACGAAATTGAACAAGAAACGCGTCACGATGTCGTTGCGTTTACTCGTCAAGTTTCAGAGACGCTAGGCGATGAGAAGAAGTGGGTGCACTATGGGCTCACATCAACAGATGTTGTCGATACGGCGCAGAGCTTCGTATTAAAACAAGCGAACGACCTTTTATATAATGGGCTGTTGCGCATGCGGGAAGTCTTAAAGGCAAAGGCGTTGGAACATAAAGACACAATCATGATGGGACGCACACATGGTGTACACGCTGAACCGACGACGTTCGGTGTCAAGATGGCGCTATGGTATAAGGAATGGGAACGAAACATCAAGCGCTTTGAAGCGGCGCGTGCTGACGTTGAAGTCGGAAAGATGAGCGGTGCGGTCGGAACGTTTGCAAACATTCCAAATGACATTGAAGAATATGTGTGTGAAAAGCTAGGCATCGGGTATGCGGAAGTTTCAACGCAAACATTGCAGCGAGATCGTCATGCACATTACATAGCGACACTCGCCCTCATTGCGACATCACTGGAAAAGTTTGCGGTAGAAATCAGACACTTGCAGCGCACGGAACTGCGTGAAGTAGAAGAATCATTTGGCAAAGGTCAAAAGGGTTCAAGTGCGATGCCGCACAAACGTAATCCGATCGGTTCAGAAAATATTACTGGACTCTCACGAGTCATTCGTGGCTATATGACAACAGCGTATGAAAATGTGCCGCTTTGGCATGAGCGTGATATTTCACACTCGTCTGCTGAACGAGTCATGTTGCCAGATGTGACAATTGCACTGGATTACATGTTGCACCGATTTGCGAACATCATTGAAAACCTATCCGTTTTCGCTGATAATATGAAAGAGAATATCGATAAGACATTTGGTCTCGTCTATTCTCAAAAAGTCATGCTCACATTGATCAATAAAGGATTATCACGTGAAGCAGCATACGACTTAGTTCAGCCAAAAGCGATGGAATCTTGGGAGTCGCATCGACCGTTTAAACAACTATTAGAACAAGATTCACGCATTACAGAAATTCTCAGTGACGATGAACTTGAGGCATGTTTTGATAAAACGCAAGACTTAAAGCGCATCGATATCATTTTCAAACGGGCTGGGTTAATTTCATAAACATAAAGGGTGTAAAATTATGAAAGTGTTAGTGTCAGTAATCGGGTTATCATTTATCACGGACCTGCTCGTGAACATCGGTATTATGGATGAGCCAGAACCATTACCTGAAATAGAATTTGAGGCATATGAGATTGAATATGTCACGATTGAAGATGTGGCCATTCAATTTCTTCCACGCTTCCAAGAAATCGATGGCGTGACGTTTATCAATGATATATTGTATGTCAGTGAGGTTGTTGGATTACCGGAAACATTTGACCCAGGACTTAGTCCAGAAGTAGAAGCGGCATATGAAGAAATGCGTACGGACGCGCTCGAGTTCGATTTAAACTTTGTCATAACGAGTGACTACCGTTCTTATACCGGTCAAGAAGAGATCTATAATGATATGTTAGCCGTGTATGGCACGGTGGAAGAGACGAATAACTGGGTCAACCAACCTGGATTCTCTGAACACCAATCGGGACTTGCAATCGATGTCGGTTCATATGAAAGTTGGGAGCTGCAAGAAATGCCATTCGGCTTTACACCAGAGTCTGAATGGGTTGCAGAAAATGCACACAATTATGGGTTTATCATACGCTATCCAGAAGGCTATGAAGATGTGACAGGAATGTCTTATGAGCCATGGCATTTACGCTACATCGGTGTTGAGCATGCGACAGCAGTCTATGAAAGTGGCGAAACTTTGGAGCATTATCTCAACCTCGTCGATGAAGATGGCAATGTGAATATACCTGATGAATATGTTGATTATGAAGAAAATGTTGAGCAATAAATCTGCGTGTCCGTGAGCAAGGTTCATTGGAACGCAAATCAATCTGCGAGTCAGTGAGCAACTCTCATTGACGCGTAAATCCATTTGCATGTCAGTGAGCAAGTTTCATTGGAACGCAAATCAATCTGCGAGTCAGTGAGCAACTCTCATTGGGACGCAAATCAATCTGCGAGTCAGTGAGCAACTCTCATTGGAACGCAAATCAATC
>DYYI01000100.1:0-13678 GCA_020741755.1 Aliicoccus persicus
GTTTAAGAAAAGAAATTTAGCACTTCTACTAGGGTCTGTGCTGTTGCTTGCAGCATGTAACGGTGATGAAGAAACAGAAGAAAGCGATGAACACCAAGGCCATGATCAAGATCATGATTCATCTGAAGTTGCGATGTTAGAAGTAGAGATCGATATGCCTGATACAGCAACTGCGGGCGAGAGTATCGAAATCGGCGCACATGTGACATACGATGGTGAAGATGAAACTGAAGCGGATCAAGTAGAGTTTGAAATTAAATTAGACGATGAATCTCTCGATTCAATTGTGGCCGAACATACAGAAGACGGAAATTACGTTATTGAATACACATTTGAAGATACGGGTGAGTATGAGGTCATTGCACATACAGATGCACATTCATTACACACAATGCCGAATCAAACAATCACTGTAGAAGATTAATTGATTAGATTGTGCTTAAATTTGTTATAATTGTTTGAAATAGCAATGGAGGGATAATATGGCAGAAGGTCAGCGTGTCTATATTATATGTAATCCAAACACAGATATCGGAAAAAGTGTTGCATATACTTTGTTAGATGAGAATTATCAAATCATACTGGCTGGACCAGATTATTCAGCACTTAAGGCGTTGCAGAAACAGCTGGATCAAGATGGGTTTAATCATGTTTCTGTCGCACTGTTAGAACCAAGTAAAGAAATAGATTGGAAAAATCTTATTGAAATACTTGAGCGATTGGATAATCAACTGGCAGGTATTATCCATGTACATGAGTATGAATCAACTGATCCTGAATTATTTGAAATGGATTATGAAATGTTTTCTGCTAAGATGGATGCACATCTCTGGGGCACATATGTCGGTGCAAAACATATCGTGCCGTTGCTACACACAGAGAGCTCTGGTTCACTCTTACATCTTGTGGAAACAATGAAAGAAGACGATTTTTCAATGTACAATGCGATGATTAAACGTGCACTTGATGCAATGTTAACGATGATGGCGAAAGAGTTAAAAGAATCCAATTTAAATATCAAGTATATAGAAGTAGATGATGCTTCATTAAAAGAGGTACTACTTCTTAACCTTGATAATACTGCAAATGAGTAATTGAGAAAGTGAATGGTTCTCGCAATATAGACCATTCACTTTTTATGTTTAATTTGTGTCTGAAGTTCATCCTTTAAAAGGAAAAGCGTATTCTAATTGTAAAATATCTTGACTACATAATTATGATATACTAAGATTAAAATCGTAATTGATATTGAGAATCGTTCTCAATTAGAATGATTCTAAATAAGATTATACACTTGGTGTTGTTAGGTAGGTTATTTGAATGGTAAAGCATTTGTTTCGTCTTGATGTACTGTTTGTTTTGCTGATTGTTTTATCGATTGCATCGATGTTTGTTGGTGTATCGGCAATTAGTATCACAGATATATTCTCACTGAGTGAGTACCAACAAAATATTCTGTTCTCCAGTCGATTTCCACGAACAATGGCAATCATCATTGCTGGTGCAGCGCTTGCTGTCTGTGGTTTAGTGATGCAGCAGTTGACGCGAAATAAGTTTGTTTCACCAACGACTGCAGGTACGACAGAGTGGGCGCAGCTCGGTATACTGCTCGGAATGATTTTCTTCCCTGCAATATCGATCTTTGGTCGACTAGGATTTGCAACTGTTCTTGCTGTACTGGGTACGTTACTTTTCATGAGAATTATCACAAGCATAAAGTTTAAAGACGTAATATTTGTACCATTAATCGGTCTAATGCTCGGTAGCGTGGTCGCGAGTGTGACGACATTCATAGCGATTCGTGAAAATGCATTACAAGCAATATCCGGATGGATGCATGGTAACTTTGCCATGATGACGACAGGACGATATGAAATCATGTATATAACAATTCCGATGTTCATCATCGTCATGTTATTTGCCAGTCGTTTTACAGTTGCTGGGATGGGTGAGGAGTTTTCTAAAAACCTAGGTCTTAACTACAAATTTGTTTTAAACACCGGTCTGTTCTTAACTGCAGCATTAACCGCTGTTATTGTAGTTTCAGTTGGATTACTTCCGTTTTTAGGTTTGATTGTCCCAAATATCGTCTCGATATTTAGAGGAGATCATCTTAAAAACACAATTCTCATAACAGCTTTAGTCGGTGCAATCTTTGTAATGATATGTGATATTATTGGGCGAATTATTATATATCCTTATGAGGTTTCAGTTGGACTGGTTATTGCAACGGTTGGTAGCGGAATTTTCCTAATCTTAATATTCAAGAGGGCTAAACATGACAGATAAGAGAAGAAATCGCCTACTCATAATCCTTACTGTTGCAGCCATAGGACTCATCGCATTTTACATGTTGTATCAATTAAATCCAGATATTCTATTCTATCAATTACCTTCTAGAACAAAGCGTGTTGTCGCAATTGTCATCGTTGCAGTAGCGATTGCAGTTTCAACAGTAATATTCCAGACTATTGTGAACAATCGTATATTAACGCCTTCAATCATGGGGCTTGACTCAGTATACATGTTTATACAAACGTCTATTATATTTTTTGCTGGCGCAACATCTACATTGCTTCTAGATAATCGTATCAATTACTTTGTCAGCGTAATACTACTTGTAATTTTTACAGTGCTCGTGTTTAAGTATCTATTTAAGTTTACTGGTAATAATGTTTTTCTATTATTACTCATCGGAATTATACTCGGTACATTTTTTGGGAATTTAGCATCCTTTATGCAATTGTTGATCGATCCACAGGACTTTATGGTGTTACAAAGCCGAATGTTTGGTTCGTTTTCTTCAGTAAATGAACAATTGCTGTTATTCACTTCAATTATCATTATTATTCTTTTGATAATCGTATTTAAAGATTTCGGATCGCTAGATGTGTTAGCCTTAGGGAGAGAACATGCAGTCAACTTAGGTGTGAATTATGATCGCAAAGTGTCGCAATTACTGATTATAATTGCTATCCTAGTATCTATATCAACAGCTTTAGTTGGTCCTATAATGTTCTTAGGGTTACTTGTTGTTAATATTGCACATGAGATATTTGAAACATTTAGGCATAGATATATGATTATAGGAACGATGCTATTTAGTATTATTGCATTGTTACTTGGTCAGATGGTTGTGCAATTTGTATTCAATAACAATATCGAGTTAAGCATAATAATTAACTTAGTCGGTGGACTGTACTTTATATACTTAGTTTTAAAAAGGAGTCAAAAATGATAAATGTAAAAGGGATCACAAAATATTTCGGTAAGAAGCCTGTCGTAGACGATGTTTCAATTTCCATAGGTAAAGGGCGTATCACATCGATAATTGGGCCGAACGGTGCTGGGAAATCAACAGTGTTGTCAATGGTAACAAGACTTCTTAGCAATGACTCTGGAGAAGTGCTTGTTGAGGGAGAGAATATTTTAACACAACCAAGTGATGCACTTGCGAAGAAAATTTCAATCCTGAAACAATCGAACCATTTACAATTAAAAATTACTGTTAGACAGCTGATTGCTTTCGGACGTTACCCATACTCAAAAGGACGGTTGACTGAAGAGGATGAGCGTGTGATCGACGAAACAATTCAATATATGGAACTCGAGGAATATGAACACAGTTACATAAATGAATTATCGGGCGGTCAGCGTCAACGAGCTTATATCGGTATGACAATCGCACAGGATACTGAATATATATTCTTAGATGAACCTTTAAACAATTTAGATATGAAACATTCAGTGCAAATCATGCAAATTCTCAGAAGACTTGTCAGAGAACGAGATAAAACAATCATTATCGTCATTCACGATATTAACTTTGCCTCTTGTTACTCGGATGATATCGTTGCACTAAAACATGGTAAGGTAGCCATTAGTGGAACAAAAGATCAAGTCATCAAAAAAGAAGTCTTAGAAGAAATTTATGAAATGGACATGAATATCGAAGTGATTGGCGGACAACAGATCTGTGTCTACTTTGATGAGAAATGTACAACTGCGAATGAGCTGAGTGCACTGCAAAAGGTAAAAGTAGCTCAATAAATATATATTCAAAAGGAAGAAGTGCATATTAAATGAAAACTCTATATAAATCTTTAGGAATTACTTTAGCTTCAGTCGTTGCAGTTTCTGTTTTCGCAAGTAATGATGAAGTCGTTTTAGCACAAGATGAAGAAACTGTAACAATTGAAAATAACTTTACGATCAGTCCACCAAGAGGTACAGAAGGTGATTCAGAAGAGCACAACGAAACAGTAGAAATTGCTAAAAATCCTGAGAATGTTGTAATTTTCGACTTAGGTCTAGCGACAACATTTGTTGAATTAGGGATTGAAGATGCAATCGCTGGTTTACCTAAAGGTGAGAACAATGCAAGTTTATCTGAAGACTTAGCAGTGTTTGAAGATGAACAATTTGAAAATTTAGGTGGATTATTCGAACCAAACTACGAATTGATTGCACAGATCCAACCGGAGTTAATCTTGTTAAGTGGACGTCAGTCATCAACGGATATCATTGCAGAACTTGAAGCTGCGGCACCAAATGCAGAAATCGTTAATATCACAGCAAATAACGTAAACTACATTGAAGATATTAAAGCTTCAACATTAATTCTTGGTGAATTATTTGAAGTTGAAGAAGAAGCAGAAACGTTAGTTGAAGAACTAGACACAAGAATCGAAGAATTAAATGAAATGATTGATGCTGGAGACAATTCAATGCTATTCATCCAAACAAATGGTGGAGATCTAGCATTCCACGGTGTTGGTGGACGTTACGGATTCCTATTTGAAGAGTTAAACTTTGAAATTGCAGGGGAACTCACAGACACTGAGACAGAAAACCATGGTAACCAAGTGTCATTTGAATTTATTGCAGAATCAAACCCAGAATTAATCTTCGTCATGGACCGTGGTGCAGCAACATCTACAGGTGAAGCAACGAACATTGATGTTCTAGTGAACGATGTGACGAGTAGTGTCGCAGCCGTTCAAAACGAAAACATCTACGAACTATCACCAGTACCTTGGTACTTAAATGCAGGTGGATATGGTACTTTAATGACTCAGTTAGACGAGATTGAAGCAGCTGTAGCAGAATAATATAAATAACAGACGCACATTAGTCGTGCGTCTTTTTTTATGCACAAAATAGGATCAGACGGGTTATTCTGATCCTATAGAAAGAATATATTATAATTTTTCTCCAATTATTCTTACTTCTCGATTTAACTCAACGCCGAATTGCTGTGCAACTTCCTCTTGGACATACTTGATCAAATCTTCGTAATCACTCGCTGTCCCACCATCAACATTCACCATGAATCCAGCATGTTTCTTAGAAACTTCTACGCCACCAATACGATAGCCCTGTAGTCCTGCATCTTGGATTAATTTCCCGGCAAAATTCCCAGGTGGTCTTTGAAAAACACTGCCACAAGAAGGATATTCCAACGGTTGCTTTGATTCACGTTTCTCAGTTAAATCATCCATTATTGCTTTAATTTCTTGCTTGTCTCCGTATTCAAGTTGGAATGTTGCTTCCATTATGATTGAATCATTTCTTTGAAATATAGATGTACGGTAGTCAAGTTCTAATTCATCACGATTGAGAGTAAGGATATTGCCATCTTGATCAATCGCTTTGACCTCTTTAATACAATCTTTCACTTCACCGATGTAAGCACCAGCATTCATGTATATTGCGCCACCAACAGAACCTGGAATCCCACATGCAAATTCGAGTCCTCTGAGTTCATTTTCGAGCGCATCACGACTCGCTTGAATAATTGGGTAACCGCTCCCGACGACGAGCTCTTTATCGTTTACGTGACAGTAGCGAATGTCTAATAGATTAAATACAACGCCACGAATGCCGCCATCGCGAATAATGACATTCGAGCCATTGCCTAAAAAGGTGACTGGCACGTTATTCTCTTTACAGTATTTAATTGCTTCAGCTGTATCTTCTAGTGTTTTTACAGTAAGATAAACATCTGCGTTTCCGCCTGTTTTAGTATATGTGTAATGTTTTAAAGGCTCATTTATTTTTATGTTTGAATGTGTTAATCGATCAGCTAAATCAGCTGCAATTTTTTGTGTATCCATCATTAGGTTAAACCTCCGAATGATAAAATAATAGCTATAATATCATTGAATTGTTAATATGAACATACTTTCGGAAATATGTTGTGCTATATTCTATTATATAATAGTTTTCTAGGAATGTGATGAAATGAAAAGAATAATGTTATTAAACATTTTATTATTGTTATTAACGGCATGTTCAAATTCGCTTGGTGAAGCGATTGAAGATTATCAACGAGACATGTCGGAAATAGCGACTAAGAATGATCAACTCAATACATTGCTTGAATCATTTGATTATTCATTGTTAAATGGCAGCAGCATTAACGGTGATAGTGCTTCTCTCAGAAATTCTCTCAGGGAGATGAGCACGGTGATTGAGGATGAAATCGTACCACTTGTAGATGAAATTGAGCAAGAGCTTGAGACAATCGAAATTACAAATGATGAAATTGATTCGATTCATACAACATTTTTAGAGAGCTTTGCTGTTAAGCAAGACTTCATAAATGATATAGAGCGTTATATCGAACTGTACTATCAAACGCTTACTAAAAGTGAAGAACTGGTTCGACTCAGCCAGATGTTCATAGAGAACCAAGAGATTCGGAACGAGTATATTGCTAGTGCTGAGACTGAGGAAGAAGAGGAAGAAGTCAATCGTATAATTGATCAAATAAACGAGAACAGCAGTGAGCTAGAAAATAGTGCAAAGGAATTACAAGAAACAACAGAACCAGAAGATAAACAAAATTATATTGATGAATCTTTGACACCAATTATAGAAGAACACATTAGAAAATTAAATGAGATGAACTTGGATACCGACATTGCAATTCGAGTGAGAAGTATTACACTTGAGATGTACTATGGATATGAAAGATATTACACAGAGAGACGAGATACGCTCTTCTATAACGAAGAATTAGAGCGACTACAAATCGATACGATATTACAACAAATCAATGTGTATGAACAGCTAGAAAGTACGTACATAGAGTCGCTGGAAGAGCTAATTAATGAAAGTTAAAAGAGTTGGCAAATTGCCAACTCTTTTAATTTAAAATCATTTATATTATTTTTACTTGTCGTTAGAATTTGATTCCTTTTTGACAGCATTGTTCAGTGGATGCGTTGGGTCATTCTGAGCTTTAGAAATGACCACATTTCTAAAGATTAAAAACCCAGCCCACATTGTAAATACTGCGATGAGTAGCCAAGAAATGAGTGGCTGTTCTTCAAAATTAATCAAGAATAAAATCGACACGATTAATAATGATGCGTTCAAAGTATCTAATATTGTCCAGCGTTTTAGTGTTGGTTGTTTCATTCGTTCGTCCTCCAATCTCCACGGGTGTATTATATCATAAAAGCAATGCATTATTGCTTAATTTGACAAAGAATGATAAGTTATTATCAGTCTAGTTAGAGGTGACATTTATGTTAAGAAAAATTACTACAATCGATGCATTCGATCAGTTGTTAGAAAGTAAAGAAGTTTTTTATTTTTTGAAACACAGTAACAGTTGCCCAGTTTCTCAGGCTGCTTATGAGACTTTTGAAAAGTTTCATTATGAACGCGATATGGATGGATATTATTTAATTGTCCAAGATCATGCTGAGTTATCAAAACATATCGAAGAAAAATATGGCATAAAGCATGAATCTCCACAGGCATTTTACTTTAAAAACAAAGCAGTAAAATGGAATGGCTCACATCAAGAAATTCAAATGAATACGTTATCAAATGCAGAAGATTAAAAATCACATGCCACAATCGCATGTGATTTTTTTATAGGGGACTGAACATAATCTGGTTCTGTCCCTGCTTTTTTGCACGATGTAACATATCTCCCGCATCTTTAAATAATGTTGTTTTATCGGTTTCTAAAGACTTGCTATGGTAGCCGATACCGATCGTAACTGTCAGTGAAATCTGTTCATCATCATCGATGTAAAACAGATGGTTTTCAATATTCTTGCGTATGCCATCGGCAAGACGAACAGATTTATCGAAGCTGAGTTCAGGAATCAAAATTGTGAATTCCTCTCCACCATTACGAAACAATAAAGAACCTTGAGGCGAAATATTTTTAAGTGCATCGACCATTTGACGAATAATCGCATCACCTGTGCGATAACCATAATTTTCATTGTATGTACTAAAGCCATCGATATCGATTAAATACATCGTCAAATGATTTTTGGAAGCAATCCATCTTTCAACATCGCGATCGAGCGCTTTACTATTTCCAAGTTGTGTCAGTTGATCCGTATATTCATCTTGTTCATAACGTTTTATTAATTTGGCAATGAAGTTGATATCATTTAGAATAATCGTTGTTAAAAATGCGATGATGTGAGAAATTATGATTGCTATGAATACTGTTGACAATGAAATGACTTCAAAAGCAACATAAATACCTATAAAATAAATAAATATAAACAGTGAATGTGATATCGTTGAATTTACAAATCGGCTAAAGTTTTGAAAATGATCAGCGAGTAGTGCAATCGCATACGCCACAATAAAAATTACAATCATTTCCCAATAAAAAATACCTTCAATCCATTTCATCATGAATACGCCAAGAAGTGTTAGTGAGAAAATGACAGGGTGTTTAAATATTGAGATTAATAATAGTGGTACGAAAAACATGGATATGCCAAAACCATTGACATCGATCATTATATAAGCGAGCACAAGCGCAAGTATCGCAAGCAATATCGCTTGTGTACGGTCGTGTTCGACGAAAGATTTATTGAATCGATATATCGCTCGATAGTAAAAGTAAATAATACTGATGACGAGCGTTAAATTGATAAGGACATCTAAAAACATATGCGGTCCTCCTTACGAGTAAATTCACCATATTAATTATACTGATAATTAATATAGGTTACAATGTTATAGAGTAGTGATGGTTGTTTTAGAAAGTAGCTGACCAGTGAAGGTGAATATATGTACACAATCTTTTTGTTTCTCATGTCATTTTTAATATCGATTATTTTAATCCCTATTTTAATATATATTTCTCATGCATTCGGTTTAGTAGATCGACCAGGGACGAGAAAAGTACACGATGTACCGATGCCATTTTTAGGTGGTGTCGCAATTTTATCCTCGTTTATACTTGGCGTCCTCATCTCCCGACCGATTGAAGCAGAATATATTGCGATAATTGTCGGCGGTATATTTGTCGTTATCCTCGGGGTGATCGATGATATTTTTGATATCAAACCGCTTGTAAAATTCATCGGACAAATTCTCATCGCTTTCGTCCCGATATACTACGGCATCATTATCGATGAAATATCATTGTTTGGGTTTTCTATTGAGTTTGGATACTTGGCGATACCAGTCACCATTTTTTGGATCGTATCAATCATAAATGCAATAAACTTTATAGATGGTTTAGACGGTTTAGCAACTGGTGTGTCGATAATATCCCTCTTAGCAATAGCAGTGATAACAGTGTTGCAAGGCAATATTTTCGTCATGATGATCTGTGTAATTCTCATCGGATCCTGCTTAGGATTTTTGGTGTTTAATTTCTATCCAGCAAAAATATTTCTAGGGGATAATGGAGCAATGTTGCTCGGATATATTTTAAGTGTCGTCAGTTTGATGGGCTTTAAAGAAGTGACGTTTCTATCTTTGATTTTCCCAATTATCATTTTAGCGGTACCGATCATCGATGTGCTGTTTGCAATGATTAGACGCTATAAAAATAAGGTTTCTATCGTGCGAGCAGATAAACATCACCTGCACCATCGCCTACAGTTTTTAGGACATAGTCATCGCAGGAGTGTCATCATCATCTATATGATTTCGAGCTTATACGCACTCTCAAGTGTTGTCCTCTATATATCACCCGAGTATGGCATCATTACAGTGGCGGTTATCCTGTTGTTTACAACAGCCATCGTCGTCGAGTACACGAGTCTTGGTGGCAATAAAAAGCAGCCATTGCTCAATCTGATGAGAAAAATATTCAGAAATAATCAAGAAAGTCCCTAGAGCACACGCTCGCTAGGGACTTCTTCTTTTACACGCATATTATAGTTGTCTTTCGTTATAGCTTGAATCTGTTGTTGAAGTGTATCTTTTTTATCAGTTTCAACATAAAAATGATAGGTCACTTTATCGGTATACGCAGTGTCTTTAATTTGAATATCATTGTTCTCAAAGTAATGCTCAATTGAATTTGTGAACGTATAATCTACGACTAAAGTCACGGGATGCATCATGACAAGATAGACTTTTCCCGCAGCTTTTACTACTTCTGATGTTGATTTCGCATACGCTCTAATCAACCCACCTGCACCGAGTTTAACACCACCAAAATATCGTGTAACAACAACTGTCGTATTGTAAAGATCCTCGCGCTTTAACACTTCTAACATCGGTACGCCTGCAGTACCACTTGGTTCCCCATCATCATCTGCACGTTGAATCAATGCGCTTTCTCCTATAATATATGCACTGCAATTGTGGGTTGCATCTTTATATTTTTCTTTAATCGTGGCAACGAATGCTTTCGCTTCATCTTCGCTCTCAGTACGTGCGATGTGCCCGATAAAATTTGACTTGTTGATTGTAATCACTGATGAAGTATTTTTATAATTCATATACGTTTGTTCCATTTTGACACCTCATGCATATTCTATCATAATGGACGAATTCGAGGGTAAATAGTAATATGTAATTGAGTGTATTAGTTGTAGGAGGATTATTTTATGAAGATTGCAGTAGTCGCGGATTCGACAGCATATATTCCTAAGGATTTGAAGGAAAAACATAACATATATACAATTCCATTGATCGTAAACATGGATGATGGTTCATACAAGGAAGAAATTGAAATCACAACAGCTGAATTCTTTGAAAAAATGGCGGCGATGAATGAGTTACCAACGACTTCACAACCATCTATTGGTGATTATATATTACTACTTGAACAATTGCGGAACGAAGGCTACACAGATGTCATCAGTGTTCATCTTTCCGCTGAAATCAGTGGGACGTGTGCGAATGCTCGAGCTGCTGGTGCCTCAGTTGATGGCATAAATCTGCATGTTGTGGATACGGAGATCGCCTGCTTGATGCAAGGGTTTATGGCACTTTATGCAGCGCAAAACAAAGATAAGCTTGAATTAGTGGAACTATTAGAGAACTTGGAGGAGATGAAACAAAAGACGAGCTCCGATGCGAAATTTATCGTGGATTCTATGAAGAATTTACAAAAGGGCGGACGTGTATCTCATTCTCAAGCACTGATTGGTGGTCTGTTAAATATTAAGCCAGTGCTTGAATTCCAAGAAGGTAAAATTGTGCCTTACGAAAAAGTAAGAACGATGAAAAAGGCAAAACGCTTAGTCGAAGAACAGTTCGGTGAAGTGGTAAAAAAACATGCGGGTAAAAAAATAACAGCAACAATCATCCATAGCAACGATGAGGAAACTGGCAGAGAATGGATGAATCACTTAAAGTCTCTACACCCAGACGTTCAGTTTACATTGAGTTATTTTGGTCCAGTGATTGCGACGCACCTCGGTGAAGGTTCGATCGCACTCGGATATACCACGTTAGATATAGAATTATAATTATAAAATAATTGAATATAAAGGTGCAGCGTATTTTGCTGCGCCTTTTTTTGTGGGGGAAATATGTTACTAAAAAACACAGGGAACATAATCATTGCACCTCAGTCAGTGACAGATAATCCAACCAAGTGTCTGCGTTGTAAAAATGATAAGAAAGATCTGTTTTACACGTATACTTCAGAATATTATAACGGTACGGTCACCTATTGTATGAACTGTGTACAGCTTGGTGCGATGACCGATCGAACACCGCTAATAGGTGTAGAAGTAGTAAGTAGTAAGGAGCGGGCACAGTTTATTTTAGATTTTGAGCTAAGTGAAATTCAGAAGAATGCATCACAAGCATTGTTAAAAGCGAGCATTAAGAATAGAAATGTTTTGCTCTCGGCAGTTACGGGTGCAGGTAAAACGGAGATTACTTTCGAAAGCATTTCAGCGGCGCGCCAGGCAGGTAAACGCGTCGCATTTATTGCACCGAGAATCGATGTCGTCAAAGAGATTTATTTGCGTTTAAGTACAGCATTTATGAATTCGAGAATTGATTTGAAATATGATGGTGTGAAATTAGAATTTGAGCATCAATTTCTTGTTGCAACCGTGCAGCAATTGTTTAATTATCACCATCATTTTGACTTAATTATTGTCGATGAAACGGATGCATTTCCCCTGACGACAGATGATACATTGATGCAGGCAATAAAGAGCGCTGCGACAACGGATCATAGTATTATTTTTATGACAGCAACCCCATCAAAACGGATGTTGAAATTTTTAGGACAATATGAAACTGTCACAATTAATAAACGCTATCACGGTCATCCACTTGCGATACCTCAGTTAGAATGGCAAGACGTTATTAATCAGATGAGAAAAAAGAAAACAAATAAACGATTGGTAGATCTGCTGAGGAAAATTGTTGCAGAGAAACGAAAAGTACTCGTATTTGTTCCGGAAATTGAACTGATGCACCAATTAGAAGCCTTGCTTATGCACCACTTCGATAGTATGACTTCAGTTTATAGCGATGATGTACTCCGGTATGACAAAGTAGATGCCATACGTGAATCTAAAATAGAAATATTGTTAACGACGACGATTTTAGAGCGTGGCGTCACGTTTTCCTATTTGGACGTGATCGTCATTGGTGCAGATCATTATGATTTTAGCAGCTTGATGCAAATATGTGGAAGAGTTGGTAGAAAGATTGATGATCCCATCGGACACATTTATTTCTTTACTGAATTTCAGACGTTGGATCTCATCCGTACGGTTAAAACAATCCATCAATTGAATGGGGCGGAGTCATGATTTGTTTATATTGTCACGCGCAATTGAGACATCATATCGATATATTTTCCTTGTTTCAAAAGCCAAGTGTTATCTGTCAAACATGTGAAAAAAAACTGTTGCCAGATAGAATTTCACCAACGTGTAAACGATGTGCCAATAAAGTCGAAGAGGCAGTTGAGCGTTGCGAGAGTTGTCTGTTTTTAAGTCAGTCATTTAAACATTTGCCGAATAGAATATATACAGTATTTGATTACAATAAAGAAGTGAAGCAACTATTTCATCGCTATAAGTTTGTTAATGATGCAGCGATGAGTGCTGTCATTGCGCAATTTATTAAAGTAGATTTTAAAAAGTATGATCTTGTTATTCCAATTCCAATTTCAAATAAGAGATTAAAAGAGCGTACGTACAATCAAGTGTCCTTGGTGCTCGATCGATTAAACGTCAGCTATTCGACTATTTTAAAGACGAATAAAGTTAAGCGCCAATCAGAACTAACAAAAGCAGAGCGTTTGCGTGAACAACAAATTTTTTTTGTGCATGAATCGGACACGGAACGGGTAAATGAAGCGAACATATTGTTAGTGGATGATATATACACGACAGGAATTACTGTGCATCAAGCAATTCAGGAACTTTATGCACATAATTGTAAGAATATCGACCTGTTAACGTTTTCAAGAAGC
>DYYI01000101.1:0-5865 GCA_020741755.1 Aliicoccus persicus
TAGCCACTTACCTTCTCGAAAATCATAGGTGGTCTTAGGCTTCACACCATCCTGCAAATATACGAGGAAGGCATCTTTATGTGTATCTTGGTCCCCTTCTTCTGTCATCCAGCGATCGAGCCATTCAATGAACTCTTGATTGAAAAATCTATGGATTTAATTTTAATAAGTAGTAATATTAGACGTAGTGAACATACGCATTAAACGATATATAAAGAGGGATGTTATGGAACGATTGTTGAAGATGATTGTTGTATTAGAGCTTGTAATAACAGCTTTTAGTCAAGCAGCAGATGAATCAAACACTGAAGGTACTGAAGATACTTCTAGTGAAAATGTAATAGAAGAAACTCAAGAAGAAGATACAGCAGGATTAGAAAAACAAGAGGCAAAAGAAAGTCTGACTGATACCGACATCGTTGCGATGGCAATACAAGATGAGATAGTGAGTGATTTTAGTGTGACAGCGAGTGAATTATTGAATGGTTCATTTGAACGTATTGGACCGGGAACTTCTACTGTTGAAGAAGTCAGTCAATTGAAGTTAAAAGCCGAAGATCACAATATGTTTCCTGGTATGACAGAGCAACAGAGAGTTTACAGAGTATTACCTACAAAGTCGAACGGTATTGGACTTGTCATTGTTGATAGTGCAACAAATGAAATTGTTGTGACTGGTACACAATCTTTTCCGACCTATGAAGAGCTAAGGGAAATTGGAGTGGTTTATAATATCGATCAGCTGTTTGAAACATATTGTGGAGATCCTACCTTCAGTGAAACTGCTGCAAGGGTTGTTTTCTCTCAATAAATAATTAGATATAAATGTAAAATAAGACCGTACCTTAGACTGACTTCTAGGATATCCCAAGAATGCTAAGGTACGGTTTATTTATAAACTAAATATATGATTCTGTTAGCTCCAAGAATTCTTCAATATCTTTATGCACAGAATCCAGTGCTTCTTGCCAGAAGTCTGGTTTTCTTAAGTCAACATTTAAGTGCTTCTCAGCAAGGTCTTCTGTAGTCATGCTCGCAGTATCGCGAAGCAGTGCAATATAGTCATCTTCACTTAACGTGTCATCTTTTAAGAAACGGTTGTATATACCTAAGCTGAAAAAGTATCCAAATGTGTACGGGAAGTTATAGAATGCGACACCTGTAATATGAAAATGTAACTTTGTTGCCCAGAACATTGGGTGATATGAACGCAGTGCATCTAGATAGGCTTCTTTTTGTGCTTCTTCCATCAGTTCTTGCAATCTGTTACTATCTATAGTTCCTTGCTTTCGTTCATCATAGAAATTGCGTTCAAAGATATAGCGTGCATGTATATTCATCATAAAAGCTGTACTTCTAGCAATCTTTTCATCGAGTAAGTTAATTTTTTCTGCATCTGACGTTGCATTTTCAATCGTTGCGTTGGAAACGACAAGTTCTGCAAATGTAGATGCTGTTTCTGCAACGTTCATTGCGTAACGTTGATTGAATAATGGTAAATCATTTAGGACATAACTATGGAATGCGTGTCCGAGTTCATGTGCGAGTGTAGATACGTTGCCTGTGCTACCGGCAAACGTCATAAAAATACGTGACTGTTTAGATTCAGGAAGTTTTGAACAGTATCCGCCTGGGCGTTTTCCTGGACGGTCTTCCGCTTCAATCCACTGTTCTTCAAAAGCTCGACGTGACATCTCTGCCATTTTTGGACTGAATGATTCAAAGTTATCGATAATAAACTCCGCTGCTTCATTGTACGTATATCGCTTATTCGTATAATCACCGACGTCAACACTTGCTGATACATCGAGCCATCCCAATTGATCCACACCAATGAGTTGTGCCTTTCTTTCAAAGTACTTTTTGAAAGGCGTTTTATTCTTCGTAATAGTATCCCACATCGTATCGAGTGTTTCTTCCTCCATACGGTTATAGTCTAGTGGTCCTTTCATATAATCTTTATAATCGTGAAGTTCATAGTTGTTTAAACGGAATCCTGATAGATGATTTAGCGTTGTAGAAAATAAATCAGCTTTTTTCTCCCATGTTTCTTCCCAAATTTTTAAAAGTTCTTCACGTTTTTTTGGATCTTCTTCTGATTTCATCTTGTTTTCAAATTGACCCGCTGAATAGTATACTGTTTCGTTATCTTCAGTTACTGGCACTTGAATCGAAGCGACGAGCTGATTGTACATATTACCCCAGCCCTGTAAGCCGTCTAGAGATAAACTATTGATGATTGTTTCTTCTTCTGTTGATAGTAAATCTTTTTCTTTTAGTCGGATTTCTTCTAACGGGAAACGCATCGGTTTAAAAAAGTCATCCTCAAACAGGTTGTTAAATTGATTTTCAGTAAGAGCACTAATTTTTTTATTTAAAATAATATTCTGTGATGAGAAGTCTTTGCGTAAGTTCGCAACTGCATTTGAATTCCGCATTGCTTTTTGATCGGTAACATTTGCAGATACTAAACCATTGGCAAAGCTACCCATCTCACCAAGCGCGTTTGAAATTTTTTCGTAGCTTTGTAAGATCCCTTTCAGTGACGTAAAGTCATTAGACTGTTCGTCTAGCTCCCACTTATCGAGTTCGTGTGAAAAAGCTGTAATACTTTCTTTGACTTCTGATAATCGTTTTTGGAAAGCTTCAGATGCACTTCCACCAGGAAACACACTTTCCATATCCCAATTCTCTTTGTAGTTCATCAATTTCCTTCCTCCCTAAGTTAAAACAGTGGTTGTTTTTATCATACAGGAAATAGATGTAGAGTAACATTAATCACCCGTAATCCTAGAAGAAAATTTCATTATTTAATACAGGAACTTTAAAACTAGATAAAAAAGGTATATAAATGAATAAATAATGGTGAAACGAAAAGTTGAGAAAGGTGATGCTATGAACTTCAAATTGTACAAATATTTTGCAAGAGGTTTTCAGAAAATCATGAAGCAGGGTGCGAAAGTACTAGACTGGACACCACCACTCCTCCTCCGTGGTGAAGGGATACTTGAATTATTGCCGAATACACTATCTGCCAGAAATTATAATAAAGTGCTGATTGTGACCGACAAGGGCATACGGGATCTTGGTCTATTGGATAGACTCCTAGATGGTCTCGCAAAAATGAACATTGAATACATCATTTACGACAATACTGTGCCAAATCCGACAGACCAAAACGCGAGAGAAGCTGCCATCAAGTATAAAGAAAACAGTTGTAGCGCGATTATCGGTTTTGGCGGAGGTTCTGCACTCGACTGTGCCAAAGGGGCTGCAGTCGTTGTTGGTACAGGCAATGCTGACTTGCAGCAATATCATGGCCTTCTGAAAGTACGTAAAAAATTGCCGCCGATTATTGCTGTGCCGACGACATCGGGTACAGGAAGTGAAGGTACGATTGCGACAGTTATCACTGATAGCGTGCGCCATACGAAATATGCGATATCTGACACAGTGCTGTTGCCGGAAATTGCAGTACTTGATGCGGGACTTATTGCAAATCTGCCGAAGACGATTACTGCGCACACGGGCATGGATGCGCTCAGTCATGCAGTCGAAGCCTACATTAATAAGAGCAATACAAAAGAGACGAGGAAAATGGCTGAAGTAGCAGTTAAACTCATCTATGACAATCTGCCGTCAGCATTCGAAAATGGTGATAAGATTGCGCGGTACAATATGCAGTATGCCGCTTACCTCGCGGGACGTGCATTTACGAGAGCATATGTCGGAAATATCCACGCAATATCCCACCAGATCGGTGCAAAATATCCAGTGGCACATGGTGAAGCGAATGCGATAGTTATGCCTTACGTGTTAAAAGAATACGGAGACATCGTCCATGAAGATCTGGCTAAACTTGCTGATTGTGCAGGTGTGACCGCGCCGGGTGATACTGACAAGGTAAAAGCAGAGAAATTCATCGACAGTATTCTGGAAATGAATAAAGCATTCGGTATAGGGGACCATATCCTTGAAATCGAGGCGTCTGATGTGGATGAAATGGTTGGCTACGCGTTTGATGAAGCGAATCCAAATTATCCAGTACCGGTAATTTTCAGTAAAGAGAAATTTAAAGAGATGTATATGAAAGTGAAGACTGGGGATATGTAAAAAATCTCCCTGAGATTTCGATCCTCAAAACCACCCAGGAGAATGTGTAACTTTCTGTCTATACATCTCTAGTTATTAAAAAATGTGCAATGACTTCTAGGAGTCACTGCACATTTTATCTTTATATATCAATTCCCACACCACATTCAACCCGCTGATCTCCATTCACCTTCTGCCGATACACTTTCCCACCTGATAGATCCACCAATGACAAATACTGACCATGCCCAGCACCTGTGTCGATGCACATCAATCCTTCACTAGCCCAAATGTCACCAATCTTAGCACCTAATCGAAATGTTGGTGTGTGACCGAATACGCTGATCTTATCCGAGAATACTTTCTGTTCGAAAATGAGTTTATTCAATCCGCATACATCTTCATAAATCTGTGATTCAAAATCTAAACTTGCTCGAAAGCCTGCGTGTGAAAAAATATATCCACCAAACGCGTAATATAATTTAAGCTTCTTTATAAATGGTACATACTTCACAGAATCAGAATCATTTTCCTGAATTACGCGTGCTTCGTTGTTGCCAATCAATGCAACTGCACCATTATCGACCAGCTCTATCACATACTCCAGAGTCGCTTTTGACTCTGGTCCTTTGTTGATGTAATCACCCAATAGGATTAACTGATCTGATTCTGGATTATATTTTACTTGTTTTAATAAATTCTTAAGCACGGTCTTGTGCCCATGAATATCTGATACTGCCAATATTCGCTTCATAACGTAAACTACTTTCTCTCGAATACTTTTGTTTTGTCCACTTCAAATGATACAACAACTTCTGTATGCTCTTCAAAGTGGTCTTTTGAATAACTTTCTATATATTGTCTTTCTGATACTTGAAGTCGATACTTCCAGCGACTTCCTTCATATATCCGCTGTGCAACTTTACAAGATAAATTATTATAGCCTGATTGATCCTCTTGAGTACGATTAATCACCAGTGAATCTTGTTGTATCAACACATCGACGTTTACATTTGGTTCAATGGTCTCATGTGTCTGTGCCATAATCGTTGCACCATCAACATTAATCGTATCGACACCATTCTTAACATCTTCAACCTCACCGAAAAACGCTTTTTGGTATCCCATCAAATTCGCAACATCAATCGTGCTCGGTTCCTCGTATACTTTCTCAGGGGTATCGAGTTGTACGATTTCTCCCTTATGTAATACGAGAATTCTATCGGCAAGTGCGAATGCTTCGAGTACATCGTGAGTGACATACAATGTCGATGTATTTAAATCTTTCAGTATGCTCGATAGTTCACTTCTTAAATCATTTCTTAACTTCACATCTAGGTTAGATAAAGGTTCATCCATTAACAATATACTCGGTAGTGATGCCATTGCACGTGCGATACCAACGCGTTGTTGTTGTCCACCTGATAGTTCTGCAGGCATTCTGCCTAACAGATGTGATATTTGCAACATCTGCACGAATCTCTCAACACGAGATTCTATTTCACGTTTACTTAATTTCTGTATTTTAAGGCCAAATGTAATGTTGTCATACACAGTCATATGTGGCCACAACGCATAGTTTTGGAAGACCATATTCATCGGTCTTTCTTCTGGTGGGACGGAGTCGTTATATAACGGAATGACTTTGCCATCAAGTTTCATCTCGCCTGTGTCTGATTCTAATAATCCAGCAATGATCTTCAAAAGGGTAGATTTCCCACTACCAGAAGCACCGAGTATACAAATCTTTTCATTATCATGGATCTCAAATGA
>DYYI01000102.1:0-15184 GCA_020741755.1 Aliicoccus persicus
TTTTTGTTGAGTTTCGTTTCAATGAGAGTTGCTCACTGACGCGCAGATTGATTTGCGTTCCAATGAAACTCGCTCACTGACGCGCAGATTGATCTGCGTTCCAATGAAACCTACTCACTGACTCGCAAACAGGTTTGCGTTCCAATGAAACTTGCTCACTGACTCGCAAACAGATCTGCGTTCCAATGAAACTTGCTCACTGACTCGCAGATTGATTTGCGTTCCAATGAGCGTTGCTCACTGACTCGCAAACAGGTCTGCATTCCAATGAAACTTGCTCACTGACACGCAAACAGATTTGCGTTCCAATGAAACTCGCTCATTGACTCGCAAACAGGTTTGCGTTCCAATGAAACCTGCTCACTGACTCGCAAACTGATAACACACCAACGAAACCTGCTCACAAACTCGCGTGTGCACGCCGACAACACACCAAACAAAAAATTCCGGCACACCCTCCAAAAAAGCGGGCACACCGGAATCCAAACGCTCTATTATTTAACTTTTTTCTCATTAGACTTGCCGCGCTTTGCAACGATATATAAGAATACGACAAATCCACCGAAGATTAATACTGACGCCAGTAAATACCAGTTATTCAGTCCGACATTATCAATGATGGCAAACAGCTCGCTCGTCTCTCTGTCCAACACAGTAATGTATTCTCCATCGTTATTACTTCTAGCAATTTCTCCAGTGAGAACGCCGCTCAACATCATATCTTCGCCAATTTCTTCTTCGTTCATGCTAAACCCGCGTGTCTCGCTTGTATCATTAATTCTATAGATAAAGTCCGCTTCGTCTGATGGCGTATTATATTTGACCACATAGTGTCCTGCTTCATTTAGCAGTGTTTCAGTCTCACCTTTAAACATCTTAGGGAAGCGTTCGAACACTTCAGCACGTTCACTCACATAATCATAAACTTCTTGGTCTGACCAAAATGTCATCTGTGGGTGTATCGTTTCTAACGTATTCCCGTTGTAAGCAACTTCTGTTCCATAATAATAACCAATTGGTCCCGGATAACCGAGCAAGTATGTCGACAGCTGCATGACACGTGTGCCTGGAAATGCACGTAATTCGACCGGCTCATATGTAAATCGATTGCTAAACCAATGGTCCGCCATTAAGAGTGGTGAATGATCACTTGGATATTCCATCACTTCATGATCAAAGTATGCGAACGAGTGTGCAACTGCTGCTCTTGTTTCTTCTAACATTATATGATTAAATCCACTGATCTCTAGTTCTTCTACAGTCGTAATACCATACGTATCGACTTCTTCTAATCCAGATAAAAATTCACTGCCATCCACACCGTCTTGTGTCAAGAAGAAGCTCAAACCATCTACGTCATGCGTATTGACAAAATCTTCCACGATTTCACTAATTGCTGCAACTGTTGCTTCGTCTGTCATATCCAGTGCTTCCACGCCATATGTGTCGAAATATTCTGCTTGTAACTCACTGAGTTCTGGCGCATCGACCACAGCGAAATCAGTATCACCATCATACGTTTCACTGATCGTCAGTGGAAAATCAACGACAACTTTCATGTCACGATCATGTGCTTCTTCTATCAGTGTGTCTAAATCTTCACTACCACCGAATGCATCGGCGACTGTAAAGTCTGTGACAGCATAGCCAAGATAGTCATCGGAATGATGACTAAACACAGGCGAAATATGTATCGTATTCATACCCATTTCTTCGATATTATCAAGAAAATTCACAATGCCGAGAAAGTCACCACCAAATGGATATGCTGGATCTCCAGCTTGGACACCTTCATTATTTGAATCTGAAAAACTATAATAACGGTCAATGACCATTGAATACATTCGATCTGGCATTTCCTCTTCTGTTTCTGCAAACGTCGTCACATTTATAGACGTTATTGTAAGAATTGCCATTAACAACGCAATGCTAAACTTTTTCATTATCATTACCTCTTCATCTTGTTAAAGATAATTATACAATAAATTCTTATTAAAACACGGGAGTTCATTAAATGTTCATAAAAAAAGACGAGCTGATCGCTCGCCTTTCAAAGGTTATTAAAAGAAGTTCAGCGTACCCATGTCTAAATAACTACCGAGTACGATTGTTGCTACGAGTATGACGATAAAAATAATCATCATAATATTAACAATTTTGCGTTGTTTTTTCGCACTGACTAAGCTCATCTCAACAAATCCAATTGTCAGTAAACCGAGCAATGCTTTTATACCGTATTCCATATGGCCATTGTCTAACGAAGAAATGTAATCCATCGCAGACACATAGATACTGATACCTGAGAATAACATGATTACTAAAAATACGCGCAATATCATATGGATTGTCGTTGATGTTTTGTTCGCACCTTTTTGACTGCGATATAAATACATAACAATTGCGTAAAGAATGATAACGATTGCTGTAGAAGCTAAATGTGTATGCAGTAAACCTGTCGTCACTTTAAAAATCCTCTCCTATTTAATTTACTTACTTATATGAGTCGTTAGCGTTCCAATGCCATTGATTGAAATTCTAACGGTATCTCCTGGTTGTAAAAATTGTGGTGGGTTCATGCCCGCACCGACACCACCTGGCGTTCCTGTTGCAATGACATCGCCAGGTTCAAGGGTGATGTATTTTGAAATTTCAGCAATCATTTTATCGATTTTAAGGACCATTTCACTCGTTGAACCGTCCTGTCTGATATCATTGTTCACTTTCGTAACAATCGTCGTATTTTCTGGCTGTGGCAATTCATCTTTTGTTACGATATATGGTCCCATCGGGCAACCACCTTCAAGTGATTTCGATAAAAATGCGTCGACATGCTCTTTTTGTAAATCGCGCGCAGTAATATCATTGATGATTGTGTACCCATAAATATAATCAAGTGCCATCGATTCATGAATTTTCTTACCACGCTTACCGATGACAACGCCGAGTTCTCCTTCATAGTCCAAGCTATTCGTAATATCTTGGTGATTCGGAATCGTTGCATTATCACCGACTAAACTCGTCGCTGCTTTCGTAAATACATATAATTCATCAACATTATTCGATAGCTCTTCAGCATGTGATTTATAATTACGACCGAAGGCGATGACATTATTCGGCGGTGAAACAGGTGCTAAAAATGTAATATCATTGAAATTCACTTTAAATTCTTCAGCATTTTCACTGCGCTCTGCCTCATCTACAAGTTTGCGTACAATCTCTTGAAAATCTAACGTATTATACTTAGAGATACCTTCGATTAATGATTTTGGATAGTCTGGATCATTACTAAATGATTCAAATAACTTAGGCAATACCCAAGCCTTATCTTCACGTTTTACTTTAACACCATAATATGTCTTTTCATCGTGCATGAATGTTAAAAATTTCATATCATCCCTCTTTTCGCTTTAATACATTATAACAAAAACATAATACAATTGACCTTTAATATTCCTTAAAAACATAATTTTCTAACATTGTGATTTTATACCGTTCTGCGACATTCGCAAGAACAAGCAATACAACAAAAATGATCAACGTCGTTATGATTGATTGTAAGAGCGACACTTCGCCATACATAGAAAAACCCACGCCATAGTAAATAAAGAAGTTTGCAATATGTGACAGCAAGTACGCAGATAAAACATATTTTCCGAGTGTTTCAAACGGATGAGTCATTCGTTCCGGCAACACTTTAACGATAAATGCGATTAATAGAAAATAACTGATGGCGAGCAATGGTCCGGCAATATTATCAGAAATAAGATTTCCACTATAGGAGCCGAGTGCAAACATTTGAATCAACTTGAGTGCAATGCTGGAGCTAACCAATGTTGCAAACAATATGAAAGACATCATTGTATGTTCTTCAATGACCTCATCAATTCTCAATTTATGTGCAAACATACCCACGAGTATCCACGGCAACACTGTGAACAATGACGCATACATTGCCGAGAAGAAATTGTCTGTGAGTAGTGATGTATTCAATGCTAGAATCGCGAAATAGTCAGTGGATGAAAAAACACGTGTGTATTCAGTGATTTCTTGTATCGCTGAGTAGATCACATCGTAGTTTGAAACGACTGTCGATAAATAGCTTGGCAAAATGCTCGACATGATATACAAAATATAAATGATCGTACTCGATACGAGCAGTAGCATCCAATGACTTCGTATGAAAAACACGGCGATAAGTGCAGCAAATAAAATATACGGAAACTGTTCAAATCCGAATATGAAAACCGCAATCAAAATAGAACCAATCAAGAGTACTCCGCCTGTCTTGAACAGACGAAATGGTTTTGCTCCACCGACATAACTCATTGCGTAGCCAATAATGATCGCAACAAGTGTAACAGTTGTTCCCCCAATAAATATACTTAACACTTGGTATAATGAGCGCTCGCTCGATTGAAAGTATTCATATGGATTGATGACACTGTAAGGCATCATATAATGTAAGCCATTTAATAAAAGTAACAATAAAAGCGCGAAGGCAAGTGACAGTTTTATAAATCGTTTGTTAAACATCGACTTTTATCGCGCCACCTTTCCAATTAAAGTAATATAAGTATGCGTGAATCGGCTTTTTATCGCCGACTAATTTTTCCAAAGACCGCTTATAGAGCTGAATTTGTTTGTAATAACGTAATATCAGCATGTCCTCATTTATTTTATCATCAATATAGTCTGTCTTGTAATCAATGATTGTAAATGCGTCATCTGTTTCAATAATTAAATCAATGATTCCCTGTACCATCTGTTCGGGCACTACTTCCTCACCGATTGCACGCTGATTCATGATGAACGGGCGTTCTGTATATATCGCCAGTCGATGATCTAGCAGTGAGAGAATCGATGCATCCGTCATAAATTTCAGTGCATTATTGATAAACTGAGATTTTTGAGATGAATTAATGCGTTCTGATAATCCATGATCATCGAACAGCTTTGATAATGTTGACTTTTTATCGTCTGAACTTGATATATCATCCGCGTATTTGATAACGAGCATCATCCATTCATGCATCCACGTACCAAGCGTTGTTGCCTTTGCTTTCTCTTCAACAAATGCAGGTGTTGGCAGTTGTGATGTGCGATTGAACTGACGTGGTGCCGCTTCATCTGGTAGGACTTCATGACGTCTTTTAATCTCAGTGACTGATTCTTTAAAGACTTTTTTATCTAATCCATTCGGACTCACATACTCATACATTATACGGTCTTTAAGTGCATCATCTTGCGAAATATGTGGCAATGTATCAACAATGTCATCTAAAATTTCTTTCGACGATAAACGCACTTCCTCTTCATCATCTTTTTTAAGATTCTCTATATCAATTTGAGGTTCTATTACGATGCCATCTCGCACTTCATTGCGCCCATCTTTGCTTCTTAAATATTTCCCTATTGGTGTTAAATAATCTTTGAAACTCTGTAAGTTCAAACGAATGTTTCTCTCAATAACCAATTGATTAGAATCGACACTGTATTTAAGCGAATGATCTTTTTTATGGTTGAGCGGTAGAATTAAACGCTCTTCTGCACGTGTAAACGCCACATACATCAGTCTTATTTCTTCACTGTATAACTCTTCTTTCATCGTATCTGCTAGCAACACTGAGTGCATATTGCGGAGCATCGTGTTATCTTCTGCATCAAATGTTTTCACCGCAAGTCCATATGTGTTGTGCAAGTGTATACTCGGCTCACTGCGCTGCGGATTGACGATATCTTTTTCTAAGTGATAGTAAATGACATTTTTAAACTCGAGCCCTTTTGACTTGTGGATCGTCATGATGCGGACAACATCATCGGATTCGGTGAGTATTGACGTCTCACCCATGTCTTTATCTTCGTCTAGCAGCTCATTGATATAACTTAAAAACTCAAATAATGTGATGTGACGTCTCGCTTCAAACAGTCGTGCCTGATGCTGGAATTGATGCAAGTTCGCTTTTCTTACTTCTCCATTGTACATCGCACTAAAAAACTCAATGAGTCGGATTTCACGATAGACCAACTCGATTAATTCATGCACACTTAAATATTGTGATTCTGTACGGAAATATTCAACGCGTGAAATAAACTGCTCAATTCGATTCGCAAGTGCATCATCGAAATTATTTTTATATTCGGATAGTGCTTCATACAAATACATACGCTCACTACTTGCTCTAATCTTTGAAATTTCATTTACATCAAAATCAAAGTACGGCAAGCGCATCACACCGACAAGATGGTCATCCTGCAACGGGTTATCAATGACGTGCAGTATGCTTTTTATCGTACGAATTTCAGTGCTTTCAAAATAGCCTTTATCTGATTCAATATGCGACGGTATGTCGTATTTTCTTAAGAGCTGTTGGAGTTCTATATGATGTGTTTTTGCTCGGGTTAACAAGACGATATCTTTATATTTTTCGCCACTTTCTTTTAGCATTTTAATACGCTCGACGACGTAATGTTCTTTAAAATTCGGAATTTCATCTGTTTGTGTATAGTTTTCTATAAACGCATGATCCTCAGAGTTACTGTCGCTGTTTTTACTGTAAATAAGCGCTTGTGTCTCGTCATATGTCACATCCCCAACCGACTCATCCATAATGCGTTCAAACACACGATTCGTTAAGTTAATGACGCCGTATGATGATCGGAAATTGTTATTCAAAGTAATCAATGTGCCGTCATCTGTCGATTGATAGCGTTTAAATTTATCGATAAAAATCGTTGGGTCTGCCTGTCTAAATTTATAGATGGATTGCTTAACATCACCGACCATAAATAGGTAATTATTATTATTCGGTGACTTCATGCGTGCAATGATTGCCTCTTGTGCTGGATTCGTATCCTGATACTCATCGATCATGATTTCTTTGAATTTATTCTGATACATTTCTCTCACGTCATTGTGAGTAAGTATCTCTAAAGCAAGATGCTCGTAATCATTGAAATCTATGACACCCATGCGACGCTTTTGTTTAATGAATTCATCTTTAACTGTAATCACAAGATCAATGAATGCATTGCGCATCGGATTCATGTGTCTTAGGTCATCACGATAATCATTTCTCGATTGAATGAATGATGATGTGAATGTACTGAGAAGCTTAGTATATAAATTCGCAGTACTGATAATGATCGATTTTGAAGGATTCATCATGTCGATATAGCTTTCAAAATTGCTTAGGTCTGCCGCGCTAAACTCTGTGAGTCTTTTCGTCTTTAAATTTTCATCTTGAAGTTCTGCTTTTATTAAGGTGAGTTCATCATTCATCTTACCGATTTTTTTCTTTACATTATTGAATATCCGATGTTTTTCATGTTGTTCGTAATCTTCAGCAACCGACGGATGGTCAAAGTGTTCATTTATACGTTGTAAGCTTGATGCCATTGCACTGACGATATCGTCAAGATGTTTGTAATAGCGTGTGTTTAAATCATCTAAAAAAGTATCATCGATGTATTCATCTTTCATGTTGTTTAAAAATGCATCGACATCCGAGTTTGCAATTGCATTGCGGTATGCTGATTTGACAATTTCCATCAATGAATTGATATCATTATTGCCCAAGAAGACACGTGTGAGTGACGTAAATGCTGCGTCATCAGACTTCAATTTACGTTCAATCGTTGTTTTTATCACTTGTTCGAGCAGTAATTCGCCTTCTATCGTATCGACGGTGCGAACATTTGGTGTCAATCCGATCAGTTGATAATGATTTTGAATTAAATACAAACAGAAACTGTGCAATGTTGAGATATGTGCTTTGTTCATCTTCAGCAACTGTTCATTTAAATAATTAAGAGTCACCACATCTTCACTGCTTGCGAGACGCTCGCGCAAGGCACGTTCGATTTTATCCTTCATGTCACGTGCGCTCGCATTCGTAAATGTCGCAACGAGCAGCTCATCAATTTCGATTCCATCATCACCGTTCATTTTTGCAAGAATATTTTGGATGATGCGCTCGACGAGTACAGCTGTTTTACCGGATCCTGCCGCAGCTGCAACGAGTATATCTGTATTTTTTGTATATATTGCAGATTGTTGATTTTCTGTAAACTTAATACTCATCATGCATCTCCTTTCATACCCGCTTCAAACTGAGCCACCGTATGTTTGTCCACATCGTAAGGACGTCTTAAATGCTGATCCATTACAGGATCTATGCGACATGCGTTTTGGAAATCACACATTGAACACGGTAACTGACCACTCGTTGTTCTCGGTTCAAGCGGATTGATCTTTGTGTGCCCTTTATAAATATTATCTGTAACATTTTTGTAATTGTTTATGACTTCATCCATATACCGCTTCAGCACATCGGTAGAAACGAATTTAGATTTGAATTCACTTCCGTGAATCGTCGAGTCACCTTTCGTTAAACGAAATGGCATAAACTCAGGCAGTCGGGCATTTGGTTTCACCATGTTAGCAAGACTATCGTTGTCTTCAAGCAACTGTGAGTTTGCGACGAATAACCCATCCGGTCTTAACTCCTTAAATACAAGTTGCTCTGACCCTTCATCCATCAGATTGAAACTATCGCTGAGACGCGGTTTTTTCACCGGATAATACAAGAGACTATTTGGTATCAATGTTGCATCTGCCTTATAGTGATTCAATACATAGTACATATACGTGAGGAGCTGCATCTCGACACCGATGAGTACGTCTTGTTTATTTACACCACGTCCACTCGATTTATAGTCAATGATGTTGACATATGCGAGCGTATCGTCGGTAAACATTTCAACACGGTCAATTTTACCGCGCAAGTTGATTTCATGATCATCTTTAGACGTGAGCTTTAAGGCAGGAAATCTTGTATCACCCATACCAAATGAGAGCTCGACCTCAGCCGTTTCATAACCACTGAGCGGTTCCATCGCTTTTAAAAATCGTGCGACATCGAAAATGCGCTCTGATGTATGCTTTTTTATCATTTGATTGATGACGCTGCGATCAAAAATATCGAAAGAGATACGCTTTGCGGCACGGTCAACGATGTCTGTAATCACACCTTCGAGATGTTCATCTTCTATGTTTGATAACATGCGGTCATGTTCTTCATATAACATCTCGAGTGAATCATGAATGAGCACGCCGGTATCGAGTGATTCAATCGCATAGGGTTGTCTCACTTTAAGCTTTAATCCGTAGTTGGAAAAGTGTTGGAACTGGCAGCGATTAAACGATTCAAACCGGGACACACTTGCATGCATCGGTTTTTTATAGAGTGCTTCAGCCACATCTATATCCAATTGCTGAGAGATATTTTTGTATGTTAAATAACTCATGATTTCATTGAATGTATGAGATCCTGCAATTTGTATGTCATCGTCTTGCAGCAATCTTAAAATTCTTAGCCACTGCGAGTTAATTTGGACAATGCCTGTATCTGCTTGGAGCTCTGAAAATTTCTTATTTATTGTTTTTAATTCTCCCACTAATCGCTCAAGCTTTCCGTACACTTCTGGTATCACGGTCTCAATCGATGATAGTAAGCGATTTGGTTGTAAATTGTATTCAGAGACGCGGTGGAAATTATAATTCAATACATTTGTGTTTTTATTTGGCATTAACTGTGAGACGAATGGGCTGACTTTCGTCAACTCACCATTGCTGTTATAATCCGACCAGCTGATGAATAATCCGTGAGTCGCTCTTGTTACTGCATGGTAGAATACGAATCGTTCATCATTCGATAGCTCCGTCGATGTTGGCGAAAACTGTATATTATGTGCTCTGAAATCTTCTTTCTCTCTATCGGATAAAACATTTGTGTCTCGTGAATCCGTCGGTATATTTTCTTGTGTCATCCCGACGAGAAAGACATACTTCTTATTTTCAACTTTTGCAAGATCCATGTTACCGACTGTGACTTGGTCAATTGTTGCAGGCAACAAGTTAAACTGTGAATTTATTATCGCTTCGATGAATGCCTCAATCAATACGTCTACATCGAGTACTTCATCTTTAAATAAACGCACGAAATCATCAAGCAATTTTACCAATAAACGATATGCTTGAACTGTCTCATTGTGACGTAGTGGGTCTTCTTCAACCAAGTCATCCAACGTTTCATTTAACTGCTCATGGATGCCTTCTGTTTCTAAAAAGTTGTAAATAGCCTCTGCAAAATCAACAGCATTCATCTCGTCATCAAACAACGAGTACAGGTTGTCCAATATTTCAATGACATTATTTTTTAACTCAATGCATGCAGCCATCTCTACATCTTCAAATGAAAATATTTCATCCCCATCCTCATTTATCGTTCGTGTACCACCGAAGTATCGATCATCACGTAACGCTTGCCCTGTTAAGCCACGCTCTAAGATTAAATTTTCCAATGTGTAGATGAGTGGTAGGTCTTTTTTTTCGGTTAAAAACCCGAGCTTTAACAGATTAATAAATGACTTCTGATTGAATTCATTTTGGTAACAATCAAGCAATGCCAAAATGAACTTTATAAATGGATGGCGATACATCGGAACTTTCACATCGAACTGATAGTTAATGTTAAAACGTTCAAAACTTGCACGTAACGCGGGTAACATTTCAGCATCCCGATAAAGTACGGCAATCTCTGAGTAATTGGCATCATGCGTATATGTTAAATGCTCAATTTGTCTCGCAACTTCAGTCATCTCTTGATTCACATTTTGTGCGTGAATAAACGATAAACCTTCGTAATTTGTGAGCGGTTTATCTTCGAGCAAGCGTGCTTCAAGCTGAACTAACCCTGCAGTTTTTGCACGGTGCGTCTCTTCTGCAATGACGGTTACTTTTATGTTTCCGGTTAATTCACGAATGCGTTCGATGACGAAGTTAGTTTTTCTAAATAGCTCAGGTTGTTGTGACACGTCTAGATGTAAAAGCAAAATCGTCACTTTCTTTACATGTTTCGACAGCTCAACAATCAACTGGATTTCACTTTCCGTAAAGTTGTGGAAACCGTCGATGTAAATTGTCGCATCTTGAATTGTGTTCAATACTTGTCCGCTCTGTAATATTTCGATCAACTGCTGATTCATATTAAAGTTTTCAATATTCAGCGCTTCTGTTCTTTTTTGAAATGCTTCATAAATCAAGATGACGTCGTGCATTTTATCTTGTGTGGATTGATGTGAGTAATCTATTTCTCTAAGCATGTCCGCACTTACGTTATACCGGATTAGCTCTTTAATCATGTCGAGCACTTTCGAACTAAAATCTAGCTCATTCGCCGTATCTTTAAAGTATTGTAGACGTCCCGCTTCATTCAGCTCATTCATAATTTGGAACAGTAATAATATTTGCGAATGATCAGAAACACTGTCTTTTCTCTCAAAAACCATTTCGTTCATTACATGCCAAATAAAACGGTTGAAACTAAACACGCCAGTCCGCATACTACCGCCAAGTTCATGTTGTGTCAGTTCCGTTTCATATCGCAAAGTGTTTTGTGTTGGCGTAATGATATATATGTATGGACCGAGTGGTGACTCTTTATTCTCTTCAAAAATTTCATTAAACATTCGCTGTGATTTGCCGACACCACTACGACCTGTCCAAAATTCAATTGTTCCCATCATGTCACCTCAATATTGTAAAAAAGCATTCCACAGATAATATGCGTGGAATGCTTATGTCTAGTTAAAATTGACTGTCATTTGATTCAATGGCCAAAATCTAAGTTGAACTTCACCGATAATACTTTCTCTTTCAATTAAACCGAAATCACGACTATCTCGACTGAGCGGTCGGTTATCGCCCAGTACTAAATACTCATCTTCTGGGATTTCTTCACCATCTACACCTAAATCTTCAAGCGTGAAATCATCCATATATGAGTCATTTGTATAGTAAACGTATGTTTCATTAATTGGCTCGCCATTCACATAGACGAGCTTATCTTCCATCATGACAGTATCTCCAGGAATTCCAATAATTCGTTTTACATAAGGTGGCCCCTCTTCTGAACGGAAGACGATTAAATCGCCATTTTCATAGTCGGTAAATCGATCTTGTATTTTATTGACGATCACACGATCACCATCTTTAAATGTTGGATCCATGCTATGACCATCGACTTTAAATGAATCAAATAAAAATGTTCTGACTACAATCACGATTACTGCTGCAATGAGTATTGTAATCCCCCATTCGATTAACTCTTTCTTCACACGAGACACCTCAAAATTTCTTTATTTAAAATTGTATGTAAATGTACTAAGCGGCCAAATTCTGAGCACGACTTCACCGATAATTGCTTCTCTATCTACCAAACCATAATGTCTACTATCACGACTATTCGTACGATTATCACCGATCATTATATATTTGTCTTCTGGAACTTCTTCACCATTTAATTCAGACACTAAATATTCATTTGTACGAGCGCCGAAAGGATGGTCAATATATGGTTCAGCGTATACTTCGTCATTAATGATGAGTGCATCATCCTCAACACGTACCGTGTCACCAGGTGTACCAATGACGCGTTTAATATGTAAATCTTCACTGTTTGCATTAAACACGACGACGTCACCCGTCTCATATTCATCTTTAAAGAAGTTCATAAACTTATTGACGATAACGCGATCGCCATCTTGAAACGTCTCATTCATGCTCGAGCCGTCCACTCTATAAGTGTCAAAAACAAACGTCTTGATGACCACAACGAGCACAATAGCAAGTCCTATTGAAATTGTCCATTCTATGATTGTCTTTTTCATACTGTTCCTATCCTTGTATCTTTTTTCTTACATATTGCTGATACCACTTCGAGATAAAGTACAGCGCTACAAGCAATAATGCTGATAAAATTAATCGCGATGGTGAACTGAAAAATCCAGCAACATCATAGCCGACAGCTGCCATGGATAATATCATAAATAACTTAGCACCGAGCAAGATATATAAATAAGCCACGCGCTTTATATCTGCAATGGCAGCGAGCACGTTCATCAGCGACGTCGGTGTAAACGGCAGTGCAAGCATAATAAATAGAAACATGAAACTGTTTCTATTTAAGAAATCCAACCACTTGCGCAGTTGACGTCGTTTTCTAATGTACTGCTGAGCGCGACGTCTAAATAGATTGCGTATAATGATGAAGAGTATGTAACTGCCTGATACCGACGCTGCATAACTAATTAAAACTCCGAGTATAAAGCCGAATGAATTGATGTTCAATACGACGATGACAAAAAGCGGTAAAATAGGAATGAATGATTCCAATAAAACTAAAAAGAATCCTGAAAATATTCCAAATGCTTCAAATGCTTGGAACAATTCAGTCATTCCTTCTTCAGTCACCAAATGTCGTAGATAATCAAGCATTCCATTCACCTTTTTTTCCTATTATACTAAAAAACAATGCATTACGATTATATAACACTTTAAGAGAGTCTGTCATTTAATTCATCATGAAGCGCTTCAAATCCAGGTTTGTTTAAAAGTGCAAACATATTCGTTTTGTATGCTTCAACACCAGGCTGGTCAAATGGATTTACACCGAGTAAATACCCGCTGATTGCACAAGCTTTCATGAAGAAGTACGTGAGATATCCATACGTGTATGCATCCAGTTTTGGTATTTTAACAATAAGGTTTGGCACACCACCATCGACATGCGCGAGCACCGTGCCTTCCAAAGCACGTTGATTAACTTCGGAAATAGTCATGCCTGTGAGGTAATTCAGTTTATCTAAATTATCTTCATCCGCTTCGATCGTGATATCACTGAGCGGCGTGTCTACTTGAATAACTGTTTCAAATAGCGAGCGTCTACCTTCTTGAATATACTGACCGAGAGAGTGCAAGTCAGTTGTGAAGTTCGCACTGTGCGGCATAATACCTTTATAATCTTTACCTTCACTTTCACCGAAGAGTTGTTTCCACCATTCGCTTAAATACTGTAAGCGCGGCTCATAGTTGACAAGCATTTCAGTCTGATAGCCCTTGTTGTATAAAATATTACGAATAATCGCGTACACATACGCATGGTTATCTTTTAATGTTGTTTCTTGTGTATCTTTTTGTGCAGCTGTAGCACCTTCTAGCATCTCATCAATGTCGATGCCAGCCGCTAAAATCGGTAAGAGACCGACAGCAGTTAGTACAGAATAGCGTCCACCGATGTCATCCGGCACAACAAACATTTCGTACCCTTTCTTTGATGCGAGCTCATTTAAGGCACCCTTTTCTTTATCGGTTGTTACATAGATACGTGAGTCCGCATCATCATGCGTTTCCTCTAATAGCTTTTTGAAGAGACGGAACGCAATCGCAGGCTCAGTCGTCGTTCCAGATTTCGAAATGACGTTGATTGAGAACTTCTTGTCCTTTACGTATTCCATCAGTTCATTTAAATAATGACTTGATAGTTGATGACCGGCAAATATCACTTCGGTATTTTGCTTTTTAAACGTTGGTGACAGCATTTCTATTGCTGATTTTGCACCGAGGTAAGAACCGCCGATACCGATGACGACCAGAACTTCAGAATCACTGTGAATTTTATCGACTGCATTTTTAATTCTTTTGATCTCATCCTTATCGTGATTAGAAGGTTGATCAACCCATCCTAAAAATTCATGGCCAGGACCCGACTTATCTTGAATCATCGATTCAATCGTGCGCACGAATGGCTCAAGATTTTCAATTTCTTCAATATTTAAGTAATCACGTACATTTGTAATATCCAATCTAATATGACTCATAAAATCCCTCCACTACTATCTATATTCTATTTTAAGAATGTTTTGTCGTTTAATCAATGGATACTTTGTGATAAGTGGTTGAGAGTTGAGGAACAATAATTACTGTTTAGTGTTCCTCCCGAGGATGAAATGTTGTGTTGAGTATCACTTTAGGTCGGTTACTGTTACACCCGAGGTAGAAATCAGTAATTAAGGTTCATTTTTTAAAACTTCGTGTCTGTGAGCAACTCTCATTGGAACGCAAACTAATCTGCGTGTCAGTGAGCAGTTCTCATTGAAACGCAAATCAATCTGCGTGTCAGTGAGCAACGCTCATTGGAATGCAAACTAATCTGCGTGCCTGTGAGCAACGCTCATTGGAACGCAAATCAATCTGCGTGTCAGTGAGCAAGTTTCATTGGAACGCAAACCAATCTGCGTGTCAGTGAGCAACGCTCATTGGAATGCAAACTAATCTGCGTGTCAG
>DYYI01000103.1:0-7453 GCA_020741755.1 Aliicoccus persicus
TGAGCGAATCTCACAGTCCGTCAAATCCATTTGCACGCCCGTGAGCGCACCTCATAGTCCGTCAAATCCATTTGCACGCCCGTGAGCGAATCTCATAGTCCGTCAAATCTATTTGCACGCCCGTGAGCGAATCTCATAGTCCGTCAAATCTATTTGCACGCCTGTGAGCGAATCTCATAGTCCGGCAAATCTATTTGCACGCCAGTGAGCTACTCTCATTGGCACGTAAATCCATTTGCACGCCAGTGAGGAAGTCTCATTGACACGTAAATCCATTTGCACGCCTATGAGCAACTCTCATTGGCACGTAAACCAGTCTAATTATTAAATGTTGAATCACTGCGTGATACACACGCTCTATTTATCTACAACGATAAAACTTCGTGTCATAAACATATCCTTATCGAGTTCTTTTGTTTTATCTATACGCTCAACGACTGTTTTCATATATTTCTGCTTTATGCGTTTCATAAAAGTATCTAGTTTTGAAGCTTCGTTCAAACCAAGAATGAGCAAGCCGGTTTTATCGTCTACTTTTTTAATATAACCCGTGATTCCCAACTTTACAGCGGCAAGTCGTACACGCTCTAAATATCCGGGTGTGAGTCTGTTTGCATGTACTTCATATACCCACACACGATCGTTTTCTACAGTGGGTTGTCCAACGGTCACATCATCAACGACGCCTGATTTCAACGCACGATCGATATCGTTTATATCAAAGTAGAAGTTATGCTTTTTCGCACCCTTTGTTTCAGGGAAGTAAAAGTCAATGACTGCCGCGGCCAAGTTCACAGGTGCACCTTGCGTAGGGTACATGTGAAACGGCATTTCTGCTGTCGCATTGATCTCTAGTACAATACACTTTTTAGGATCATCAGGATTGATGATCACGTCAACGCCACCTTGTGCCATACCATCGACTGATTTTAATGCACGCACGGCCATATCTTTCACTTCGTCTGAGATTAAATGCGTCTCATCGATGCCTTCACCACCGGATGATAAGTTCGTCAAGTTTTTGATAAACACCTGCTCACCATCAGGCAATACGCTGTCTTCTGTTAAATTGAGTTCCTTTAGTCTACGTTTCAATTCATAATCGCGCGTAATCGGCTTTTTCTTTAAGTACGGATTCTTTTTTCGCTCTTTATTTTTTGCATCAATGAGCTCAGAAATTGTTGAAACTCCGTCACCAGTCACGTTCGCTGGAATTCTGTTCACAGCGCTGAACATCGTATCACCAATTGTATGCATGCGATATTCTTTGCCATAGTAATGCTTTTCAACAAGAATGCGTTTATACACGATATTTTTCTTATAATGTTGGATGATTTCATCCACTTCATCACTGCTCATGATATGTGTAAATACGCCTTTACCCATCGTACCTTCTGTCGGTTTAATGACAACCGGATAGCCGATTTTTTCTGCGTACGCTCGAATATCATCTTGTGCATTGACATGAAATTCTTCGCTCGCTGCGATGCTGATGCCTGCCGCTTTAAATTTATCAATCGTCTTCTTCTTATCATGACAAATATTAAACATCGACTCGGTGACTTTATCGCCACGTGAGCGATAGAAGAAATGTGTCTTCTCACCATCAGATAGTGAAAACACAAGCTTCCTTAATGATTTTTTACTTTTATGCATGACAATGTTGGGTATAGCAGATGCCTCTTTATAGTATTTCAATGTCAACCCACGACGGTATCCTTCCATCGCGATAAGGAGTGCGTCAAGTTCGAATCCTGAAACGGAATCAAGCATGCGCTGTGGGTATTTCGGTATTGGTTCTGTACTCATAAGATCATCCTTTATATATATCGTATAATTTAAGTCTATACATGATGTCATTATTATATGATGAATCGCTTTACAATGCATTTCTCAGCTGAATAAACATTTTAATTTTAACTCGCTTAATATACAATCGAATTACACATTATTATAATTCATTTGAGGGGTGAATTCATGAAAGTTACATATGACGATATCATGACAGCACACGAAAGAATTAAAGATACAATATATGAAACACCTATTGTCCGTCTCTATCATCTAGAGGAAACGCTCGGTTGCCACGCCTATGCGAAGCTTGAAAATACGCAATTGACGCATTCTTTTAAAATTAGAGGTGTACTCAATGCGATTAGAAAACTAAGCACGGACGAACTATCACGCGGCGTCATTGCAGGTTCTTCCGGAAACCACGGGCAAGCCGTTAGCTATATCGCAAAATTGCTTAACATTCCATGTACGATTGTTGTTCCCAACACTGCTTCACCTTTCAAAGTTGACAAGATAAAAAACAATGGCGCACACCTTGTGTTCTGTCCTTCTGAAGAACGTACCGAAGTTGCGAATAGAATAGCAAAAGAAGAAGGTCTGACATTGATTTCATCTGCAGATCATGAAGATATCATTGCGGGACAAGGTACAATCGGGCTCGAGTTAAATGAGAGCGATATCGATTTTTCTCATGTCGTCGTGCCGATGAGCGGTGGTGGCTTGCTCAGTGGTATTGCACTCGCTGTTAAAGAAGGTAATTCTAATGCACAAGTGATCGGTGTGGAATCCAATCAAATTCCAAGGTTTACAACGAGTGTGAAAAATGATGAGATTACACTCGTAGAAACGAAAGAAACAATCGCAGATGCTTTGATTTTAAATAAACCAGGTGTTATTACCTTTGACCTTGTAAAGGCTTATGTTGATGAATTGGTTGCAGTCGATGATGAAGCGTCATTAAAGAAGGCGAGAAGAATGCTCTTAGATTCACAAAAAATTCTTGCTGAACATTCGTCTTCAATCGGCATTGCTGCGTGTCTTGAAGGGAAGCTAAAGTTCTCGCCTGAAGATCATGTATGTTTCGTGATTTCTGGTGGCAACACATTGCTCGACTTTTAATGCGTTTGACCGAGTTTACTTTTAATATCCGTCTCATGCTCTGTAATGACTCGAATGATTGATTTTAAACCAATCACAAGCTCATGCAGTGAAAGGGACGGATATTTATTATCCTCTACTTGATCATGGATAAACGGCACATGTATAAATCCAAATTTGAGGTTTGGATACTTTTTATCTTGTAAGTAGCCGAGACTGTAAAGCACATGGTTACACACGTAAGTGCCGGCACTATTTGAAAGACTTGCAGGAATATCCATTTCACGCAGTATTTCGACCATGCGTTTTACAGGCAGATTAGAGAAGTATGCACTCTGACCATCTTCAAATATCGTCGCATCGATGGGTTGGTTTCCAAGATTATCTGGGATACTCGCGTCGTCGATATTAATACCGACACGTTCTGGCGTCACTGCTGCACGACCACCTGCTTGGCCAACGGCAAGCACAACATCATAGTCTTCTGTCTCTAATTTTTCTTGGATTTTATCCATTGAGCGATGAAACGCAGTCGGAATTTGCAGCACCTCAATGGATGCACCGTTGATTTCACTTGGCAGACCATTTACTGCGAGCCACGATGGATTGATCGCTTGATCTCCAAATGGATCAAATCCTGTTACTAAAATTTTCATATGTATACCTCCGTTCATATCATCTATGCCATTTTAACATGTAATCTAAGCTTCCAATTAAAAAACAAGCACCATTGCTGGTGCCTGTCTTATATATCATTAATTACTTACCAAATTTTTTAGAAATATCATCAATTGCATCGTTTGCTTTTTTCCCTGCACCATCTACAACTTCTTTAGCTTTACCAACTAATTTGTCTTTCTTACCTTCTTTTTCTACTTCTTTGTCGCCTGTCACGTTACCGACTGTCTCTTTTACATTACCTTCGACCTGTTCTTTTTTTCCATCTTTACCAGTCATAAAATCACCTCATGTAAAATTTGTTGTCTTAATTTATTCCCGCTATTTTGCGTTTTTAAACAATGCACTTCCTATTCAAGTTTACCTGATATAGATAAAAATCCATTTTTCCTATACTATAAAAAATAAAAGGGGATAATGTTATGGATCAAGGTGTTATCGATTATGTGAATAATATTGAAGATGAAGATAAGCGACATGCGATTGAGAAATTGATTGAAACATTTGAAGCACACATTGGGGACGGTTTTGAACTGACAATAAACTATGGCATGCCATGTTATATCGTACCGTTTGAGAAGTATCCGAAAGGCTATCATGTGGATCCGACACTACCACTCGGATACATTGCTTTTGCTGCGCAGAAACGACACATCGCGGTTTATGCATCACCTGTTTATATGGATGAGGCTCTACATGACTGGTTTGTTGCGGAGTATCCGAACCATATGACGACGAAACTCAACATGGGCAAATCATGTATACGTTTCACGAATCCAAAAAAAGTGCCATACGAATTGCTCGGTGAACTGGTTGGAAAACTCGATATTGATACGTATATCGACATATATGAAGGAAATGTTGAACGATCACGAAAAAAATAAGCGTCCGATTCCGGACGCTTTTTTACTTTTTAGAAGAGTGATTTTCTATATTCGAAATAGTGTTCTTTACTCACCAAATAGTTTGAGAATGCTGCGATCGCAAAAATAAAGTTAGAGAAGAAAAGTACGACGTAAAATACAGTATTCCCATAATCTGCAATATCCCCATGTGCGATGATTGCAATATATGTCCATAAGGCAACGAGTGGAATGACCCAGTCGCGCGTTTTAACTGTGAATAGCACAATGATGATTGCAACGACACCAAGTGTTAACGTTGTAACGAGTGTTTCATCAAATGGTGCAGTAAACGTCACACCCATCTGTTCTAGCCACGTAAATACATTGACGACCATTGCCAGCGTAATCCATCCGAGATACAAAGAAAGTGGTAGACGATCTAACCAATGGTAGTCGTGTCTATTCACTTCGAGGTACATCCAAATTATCGTTAACCATAACGTCACAATGACGAGGACTGAAGCGAACAACCATTCCTGAGTAAAAACAATAATCCAAATACTATTGAGTACGAAATTCAAGGCTGGAATCCATTGTAAGCTAATTTGAATTTTATCGCGTGAATTTTTAACGACAAGCATACGTATGATCCAAAATAAAAGTCCGAGGTAAATAACGCCCCAAATTGAAAATGCGTAGCCTGATGGTTGAATCAATGTGTCGTATTTATTTGCGACGTCTGAAACATCTCCGCTCGCTATAAAGTTGATGATAATCATTACAATAAACAATGCGAGATAGTAAACGGGTAATCGATTAAATTTTGACATATAATGGCCACCTTCCTGCGTCAATTAAGTTTTAAAATCCAATGAGGTAAAAGTAAATGCCATAGCCAATCAGCCAAACAGCACCCCACACACAGTACTTTGCTGTCATGGATAACTGTTTAAACACATAATGACTCAGTACATAGCTGAGTACGGATATAAATAGAAAACGTGCCAGCCTTGCAGGTATACTCACCATTAAAAATAGGATGAGTGATGTATATTCAGGTGCCACAGACGCAAAAATCTTATATGGGACACCAAAAAGCGGTCCGGTGATCAATGCGATGAAGACATTTGAAGACAACTGCTCATGCACATGCTCGACCATATGTGGATGAATTGCAGGGATGTTCATCAACACGCTGATTACATCAATATTGGTTGCACTGAGGCTATACATAATTGTACCACCAACAATCGCACCTAAAACACATATAACGTTTGCTAAAATGACACGTACAAATGTGTTTTTTTGAATTGCATACAAACTGAGTAACACATCGGGAATGATAAAAAACAATGTTGACTCTGCAAAGCCCCATATAAATATCGCTATTAACATAAACATATTCGCACTACCATTCTTTAAAATGACCTTCTTGTTGTAGCTCATCCATTCTTGTATTTAGAGTATCCATAAACCCGCGTTTATCTTCTTGAAACTTAAATGGCTCACCGATGAAAATATCAACAATAATTGGGATAAAAAAGAATGATCCTTTTGGCAATGCTTTTCCTAAACCATGTAAAAATACAGGGATAATCGGTACATCTGGGCGTTCCCGCATCAAATAATAGACGCCACTCTTATATCGACTGAGCTTCTCCGCTTCTCCGCGTGAACCTTCAGGAAACACAATAATGATACCTTCATCATCTAACGCTTTCACCATCGGTGCAAATAACCCTTTAATATCGCGCGTCATCTTACGTTCGATTGGAATGATGTTCATGACTTTCGTCGAGAACCAAGCAAGAAATTTATTTTTAAGAAAATAATCCGAAGCTGCCACAGGTCGTACGTGATCGAAACTGCTCCCTTTAAACAATGTCATGAGTACGAGCGTGTCCAAATGACTGTTGTGATTGGCGACAATAACACAGGGTCCTTCTTTTGGAAGGCGCTCATAATGGCGTGTGTTCATACCGAGTACGAGCATGACAAGCGGACGCACAATCAGTGAAAATAGAAATCGACGCATATGAGTCGCCTCCTAGTTTAGAAATAGAAAAATCGTGTAAAGTGTAAGAACAACGGCGCGGTATATGTGAGTGAATCCACACGATCTAAAATACCGCCATGTCCAGGAATAATGGATGATGTGTCTTTTATCGCTAGGTCACGCTTTAATGCAGAGATATTTACATCACCTATAAAGCCCATGAGTGCAATATATAGACCTGAGACGATACTCGCGATAATGCTAAACGGTGTGAGTAATGGTGCTAAGATGACCGCCAACACCGTCGTCGTGACTAATCCACCAACAAATCCTGCCCACGTTTTGTTTGGTGATACTTTCGGTACAATTTTCTTTTTCCCAAGCATCTTTCCCCATAAGAACTGTGCGACATCGTTCACCTGTGTTAATACAACTAAGTACAGCACGAGGCCAGCACCAATCAATCCATTTTCTTTACCAGGTAAGACGAGCAAGTATGCCAGGTGTGATAAGCCAAACACCATGAGCATCATGCCCCACTGAACCGATGCAATGGATTGTAGGAAATTTTTCGTATCTCCAACAAAAATTGCTTGTATCGGAATCAATAAGAACATATACACTGGAATGAAAATGATGAACATGCCATATTGTTCAAAATATATAAATAAAAACTGAATTGGAATTGCTAAATATGCCCAAAATAATACTAAACGGTGCGCACGGTTAAATGGAATCAGTGAGAAATATTCTTTGAGTGCAAGGAAGCATAACAACGCCATGAAAATTAACGATATCGTTGAGTGCAACACGATAGCAATTGTAAAGATAATGAACATGACCCACCAAGAACGGATGCGTAAATCTACTTCGTGCAGTGCATCACTTGGCTTGCGACGCTTTAAAACCGCTGTAACAATCGTTGCAATAACGAGCACAGCGACAATCCCAACAAAGACATACATCAAATCATCTGAGAATATTCCTAGATTCATCGTCTGGCACCACCACGTTCCATACGGAAGTAAATATTAACTAAAAT
>DYYI01000104.1:0-6592 GCA_020741755.1 Aliicoccus persicus
ATTCCTCATATTGATGTTATGGGGCAATTGTTGGAGATGTTGAGTGTACGTTTGGGTGAAGTACCATTCTATGAACCAGGACTCGTTCACCAACTTGATGAAGATTATTTTAAGAAGATTGAAGCGATTGAATTTGCCGTAAAGTTCGATGATGGTAAAGATGTGTCAGGTCTTGAGAAAGCAGACATCGTACTCATCGGTGTGTCGAGAACATCCAAGACACCACTCAGCCAGTTTTTAGCACACAAAAAATATAAAGTGATGAACGTGCCCGTGTTGCCTGAAGTAAATATACCAAAAGAATTATTAGAAATAGATCCTAAAAAGTGTGTCGGTCTGATTATCGATGAAAACAAGCTCAATAAGATACGTAAAGAACGTTTGCAACAACTCGGCTTAAACAGTGCAGCACAGTATGCAAAAAATGAGCGAATAAAAGAAGAGATTGCACATTTTAAAAAGATTATCGAGCGTATTGGCTGTCCTGTTATCGATGTGAGTGATAAGGCAATTGAAGAGACAGCAAATGAAATTATTAAATATATCGACAATCAGCGTGATATTAAAGGATGATGATTGTGAACAATAATAACAATTTAATAAGCGAAATTAAAAATCAGGTTGATCTTGTTGAATACATTGGACAATATGTCAATTTGGAGAAAAAGGGGAAGAGCTATCTTGGCTTATGCCCATTTCATAATGAAAAGACACCATCTTTCCACGTGAATCCAGAATACAAAGTATTCAATTGCTTTGGCTGTAACAAAAGCGGTAGTGTTATTGACTTTGTTGCTGAAATCGAAAACAAGACGATCAAGCAATCGATTCAACAACTTGCAAAACATATCGGCGTTGAAGTATCAGGTGTTGCTGAAGAAGAAACACCTGAGTCTCAGATGATGGAAATGCATGCATTTGTGACGAAGATGTATCATCACGTACTCGTGGATACGCGCGAAGGTGAACAAGCACTTAATTACTTAATAAACCGTGGCTTCACACTCGAGACAATCAAAGCAGAAATGATAGGACTCGCACCAGAAAAGAAAAATTTTACGACAGAACTACTTGAAAAACGAGGCATGAATTTAGAACTCGCGGTACGCGGTGGATTGATTGGTAGAAATGATAATCAGAACGATTATTACGATAAGTTCAAAGCACGCATAATGATACCAATAAAAAATCATCAAGGCACGTTTATCGGCTTTACTGCCCGTACACTCGGTTCGGATCATCCAAAATACATCAACACGAGTGAAACAAGCATATTTAAAAAACAACAAATATTATTCAATTTGTCAGATGCGAGACGTGCAATCGCAGAAAGTCGTGAACTCATCATCATGGAAGGACATTTAGACGTCGTTAAAGTGAAGGCGAGCGGTGTAAAAAATGTCGTCGGACTGATGGGGACTGCACTTTCAGATACACATATTGACACGATAAAAACCGTCACTGACAATGTCACACTTATGTTTGATGGTGATGAAGCAGGGCGAAGTGCACAGTTCAAGTATGGTGAGAAATTACTAAAAATGGGTCTAAACGTATATATGTTAAGCGTACCAGATGGCTTAGATCCAGATGAATATATTGTGAAACATGGCGTAGAGAAGTTTAATTACTTCGTTAGAAATGGCAAGACACATGCAGTTAAATATATGGCGGATCAACTCATTGATGACAGCCGTGCGAATGATATACGATTCAATGAAAATATAAAGTTTTTAAAACGTATGCTCAGTTTTGTGAAAGATCCTATTTTGTTGCAGCGGTTACTCGATGATGTGAGTGAACTTTACAGTGTAAGTCCAGAATTACTAGCTACATCACAGAGTAGAGTGCCGAATTACCCAAATAATAATCAAGTTGTACCACGCGTGTCATCACATTTATTTTCTCGAGATTTTAAAGAAATACAGCTGTTAAAAATATTTCTAACTGATCCAGATTTAATGATGAAAAATAAAGAACTTGTGTCATCAGATATCTTTACTTCCGAGGTAATTTATAGTATATTTAGAAAGTTAGTCTTTTACTACGAAACCCACGGAACTATTGATCTCTCCACTTTTCAATCAGAACTAGAAACCCATGAGCAAGAAGAATTGCAAAAAATTAATCAGCTGAAAATAAATGATGATGTGAATCAATCGATCATTGATGATTACATTGATGATTTAAGTGGTATTCGTAATAGTAAGAAAGAAAGAGAACTTTTATCTCGTCAATTAAAGATTGCACAAGAAGCAGCGGATATTGATGAGATCAAGCGGTTGACGGAACAATATAGAATCATCAGCGTACGTCACAAAAATTAATTGCTGTATGTGCTATAGGAGGCATAGTTTATGTCAGATAAAATCACTTCTTCAAAATCAGATGAATTAGAAATTTTCTCAACAGTTGAACAAGCCAGAGCTGCATTAATTGAAAAAGGTAAAAAAGAAGGCCACTTATCTCACGAAGAAATCGCAGATAAACTATCTAACTTTGAACTTGATGCAGATGCTATGGATGAGTTCTTTGATGAAATCAAAGAAAATGACATCGACCTTATTAACGAGAAAGATTCAACAGACACTGATGAAAAATTGAATTTACACGATATGAGTGCACCACCTGGGGTTAAGATTAATGACCCAGTGCGCATGTATTTAAAAGAAATTGGACGCGTGAACTTACTCAATGCACAAGAGGAAATCGAACTTGCAAAACGCATTGAAAAGGGCGATGAGGAAGCAAAGAGTAGACTTGCTGAAGCAAACTTACGACTTGTTGTTAGTATTGCGAAACGCTACGTCGGCCGCGGCATGCTATTCTTGGATTTAATTCAAGAGGGTAACATGGGTCTGATTAAAGCCGTTGAGAAGTTCGACTTCAACAAAGGGTTTAAGTTCTCGACGTATGCAACGTGGTGGATTCGACAAGCGATTACACGTGCGATTGCTGACCAAGCGCGTACGATTCGTATCCCAGTCCATATGGTAGAAACAATCAATAAATTAATCCGTGTTCAACGTCAATTGTTACAAGATTTAGGGCGTGAACCTTTACCAGAAGAAATTGGTGAAGAGATGGATTTACCTGCTGAAAAAGTAAGAGAGATTTTAAAGATCGCGCAAGAGCCAGTATCACTTGAAACACCAATCGGTGAAGAAGATGATTCACATCTTGGCGATTTTATCGAAGACCAAGAAGCACAAAGTCCAGCCGACCATGCTGCATATGAACTATTAAAAGAACAGCTTGAAGACGTGCTCGACACATTGACTGATCGTGAAGAAAATGTACTTCGCTTACGCTTTGGTTTAGATGATGGTAATACGCGAACACTTGAAGAAGTCGGAAAAGTGTTTGGCGTAACGCGAGAGAGAATTCGTCAAATAGAAGCGAAAGCGTTAAGAAAACTACGTCATCCAAGCCGTAGTAAACGTTTGAAAGATTTCATGGATTAATTTCAAAAAAATAATTTTGTTAAAATGTATTTGATTTTCTAGTTGGATATTATACAATGTATATAAGATTGAGTGAAAAATATAGGAGGAACTACGATGAACAATAATCCTGCGATTCCATTTTTATTAATCATCCTATTAGGAATTGGTTTGGTTTTCCTACTTTCTGCTTATGGTGCAGATCAGATGAATAACGAATCTGACACTGCAGACAGCTCAGAGTCAACAGAAGAATCTGATGATTCAGGTGATGATGGAGAAGAAACTGCTTCTACGAGCGATTTTGATCCAGAGACATTCGCACGCGATAACTGTGCTTCATGTCATGGTCAAGACTTCACTGGTGGAATGGGTCCTGATATACACGGTATAGATCCAGAATCATTCATGTCAACTGTACGTGAAGGTCAAGGTCCAATGCCAGCATTCTCAACTGACCAAATCAGTGACGAAGATTTAGAAGTATTAGCTGCACACTTCGAATAATTTATATCAAACTTCTACATGATGCCATGTAGAAGTTTTTTTATGGAGGTTTACGCGTGTTAGACGAACGATTAAATACTGTATTAAACTACGTTGAGGGACCAACATTACTCGATATTGGTTCTGACCATGCTTATTTACCAATACAAGCACTGAAAGAAAATATCATAAAACATGCCATTTGTGGTGAAGTTGTTGAAGGTCCGTTTACTTCTTCAAGAAAGAATGTTGCACACCATAATTACACGAACGAAATAGAAGTAAGACTCGGTGATGGCTTAGAAGTCGTTAAACAAACAGATCAAATCGATACGATATCTATCTGTGGCATGGGTGGACCACTCATTGCCTCGATACTCGAAAAAGGTCTACAAACAATCAACCAACGCCCTAAAATAGTCGTACAAGCAAATACGTACACATATCCAATACGAAAAATATTGCAGGCTTTTAATTACACAATATTAAATGAAAAAGTCGTCAAAGATAAACATCATTATTACGAAATCATCGTGGCTGAGCTGAGTGACGAACAGATAAATTATACCGAGCAAGAACTAAAATTTGGACCAGTATTCCTAAAACGACGTGATGAATTGTTTATAGACATGCTAAGACGGGAACTCGAGCACCAACAGCGTATTGAAGCGCAGATGAGACTTGGTTCCTCATTAGACAATATAAAGCTAATCGAACTAAAAATTAGTGAGTTAAAGGAAGTAATTCAACATGAAGGTTAATGATCTACTAAATATAGTCAATAATATCTCACCTCTACATTACGGTGAGTCGTGGGATAACAATGGCCTGCTTGTTGGAGATGAGCAAGCAGAAGTGACTGGCATTTTGACAACGCTCGATTGTCACCCAGATGTCGTTAAAGAAGCAATTGATCAAAACATAAATGTAATCGTCAGCCATCATCCATTAATTTTTTCTAAACTCAGCAAGGTAACTGAAGATGGAATAGGATCGATTATTCGCACGTTGATCAAGCATGATATTAACTTAATCTCAATTCATACACCACTTGATTTCCAACCGTATGGCGTCAGTAACATGATTGCAAAAGCACTTGGATTTAATGAATCAGAAGTGCTGATTAAACAGACAGAGGATTATCAAAAATTGCGTGTGAATGTACCGAAAGAAAATGTCGAAGCGATTAAGACAGGATTAGCAAAAGTCGGGGTCGGCAATCAAGGCGATTATTCAGAGTGCTTTTTTGAGTATCCAGTTCAAGGCCAGTTTAGACCGAATGAAAATGCGAATCCACATATCGGTAAAAACAATGAACTTGAGGTTGTTGAGGAATATATTGTCGAAGCAATATTCCCAACGCATTTAAAGAAACAAGTAATCGAACAATTATATCAAGTGCATCCATATGAAGAACCAGCGTTTGATGTACTGACACTCGAGCGTGAGATTGAAATCGGACTTGGTGTTAAAGTGTCAGATGAAACAACATTAGATGCTTTAGTTGAAAAAATTAAAGTATTAGAAATATCAGGGTCAATCAATCTAGTGCGAGCGAATGATGCACCAATCAAGTCAATTGGTATCATCGGAGGATCAGGTATGAGTTATGTCAATGATGCGTTTAAAGCAGGCATTGATGTGCTGATTACTGGAGATGTAAAGTATCATGAAGCGTATGATGCGAAGTTGAACAAGCAAAATATCATCGATGCAGGGCATTTTATTGAAGTGGTGATGATGAATGGACTTAAAGATCTGTTAGAAGATAAAGTTTCTGGTTTGCCTGTGAAAGCAAGTAGAGTAAATACGAATCCGTTTGAATAAAAAAAGAGCCGATATTTTAAGTCGACTCTTTCTATCAAAATTAATCCATAATCTTAACTGGTTGTGGATTTTTAATTTTCGGTAAGATTTTTCTGTTTGGTACATTTGATTCTGGATGTACGCGATTTGCTTCATCATAATTTTTAATATAATCAATCACTTCTTTTACAAGCGGTGTCGGTGTAGAAGCACCGGCTGTAATCGCAACTGAATTGATACCTTTAAACCAATCTGTATTTAACTCTGATAATGAGCTAATTCTATATGCATTCGTATGTGCAATCTCTTTAGACACTTGTGCTAATCGATTCGAGTTATTACTCTTCGGGTCACCAACGACGATTAAGAGTTCTGCTTGACCTGCTTGTTCTGCAACTGCTTCTTGTCGCACTTGTGTCGCTAAGCAGATCTCCTTATGCACTTCGATATGCGGGAATTGAACTTTTAATTCATCCATTAAGTGACTGACATCCCATTGACTCATCGTCGTTTGGTTTGTCACAAGCAATGGATTATCATTAAGCGTTGATGGCAGGGCCTCAACATCTTCCAATGTTTCGATTAAGTATACGTCGTCCGGTGCAACACCGACAGCACCTTCTGGCTCAGGATGTCCTTTTTTACCGATATAAACGACTTTGTATCCTTTTTCTGTCTTATTGCGAATCAACTCATGCGTCACTTCTACGTCTGGACATGTTGCGTCGATGCAGACGAGTCCTTTTTCTTTTGCTCGTGCTTTTACTTGTGGACTAACACCATGCGCTGTGAAGATTACAGTACCCTCATCAATCGTTTCTAAAATTTCTAGTCTGTTCGGTCCATCTAATGTAATG
>DYYI01000105.1:0-9824 GCA_020741755.1 Aliicoccus persicus
CAATGAAACCTGCTCAATGACACGCAGATTGATCTGCGTTCCAATGAAACTCGCTCACGGACACGCAAACGGATTTGCATTCCAATGAAACTTGCTCACTGACACGCAAATTAATTTAAAAAGACTATGAAATAGTTCACAAGAATTTAACTCACATGTTCAGGAATACACAGTTTCTAAATAGCTAATTACACCCTTTCAAACCGCTCTTTCTGGTTAATTAATTAACAAACGAAAACGCTTGGACTAAAATCCAAGCGTTTTTGTTGTTTAGAGATATTCTTAGTAAATACAGTTACTTGATATATTTCTTTAATTCATGTAATTGCCATTCTCTCTCATCTGTTATTTTGTCAATATTTTCATTATATTTTAGACCGACAGATTTAATTGCATAGTCAGTTGCAACCATTGCGTGACCTCTCATATTTCCTACACCAACAGCCTGACCCACGGCCCTTGCTGATGCTTTTGCAGTTTCACTTTTACATTTTCTCGCAATTTCATGGACTTTAAAACCTGCCTGTCTAACTTTATGAACTGTTGCCTCTCCCTTTTGCCACAATTCATTAACTTTAAATCCATTTTTTATATTTTCATTGTTCGGAAACTCTTCTTCAAGAAAATGAAGAATGTGTTTTGCAACACTAATTGACCATTTAGCCAAATCAACGTGACTAATTAGTTCAGTATTTTTCTCTATTTCATCTCGTAAATCCGTATTATCAACTATCTTAATTTTTGATTTACTTGTCATATATACACAACCTTCTTCATTAAAGTTGCTCCGATAATTCATTATCTGTCTTCACAAATATTATGTTCATTTTACTATAAAATTATTCATTAATAAAAAATTAGCTCGTCTGTATTAAACGAACTACTTAAAAATTATGGTTGCTTTTCTATTTTCATCTAAATATTTCTACGCCATAAACGAACTCACTGCATCGATCATACTATAAGTACCTAAGAACGATACGACAGCGACGACTAAGAAGCCGATGACGTTCATTAATGGGCCATTTTTATGTTTACCGAGTAATCCTTTTTTATTAATAATAACAAAGATTAATATTGCAATAATCGGTAAAATGATACCGTTTAATGCTTGTGCGATTAAGATTACCTCCAACGGTTCGAATCCAATTGCAGAAGTCACCACACCAATGAGAATGACTATCCCAAATATTACTTTAAACTTGGTGTTTTTAATGCCGCCTTCCCATTTGAAGAACGAGCTGACTGTTGCAGCTGCACCCATTGGAGATGCTAGTGCAGATGAGAAACCTGCTGCAAATAAACCTACACTTATAAATATTGGTGCCCATGTTTCACCAAGAATTGGCACTAATGGTCCGGCCAAATCAATCACATTATTGATATCTTGACCGAGCATCAATGTTCCTGCAGATATTAGAATTGCTGCTGAGATAATACCACCAATCGTAATGGAAACGATCGTATCCCAACGGGCTAATTTAAGATCTTCGAGACCATTAAAGCGTTCATGCACTGTCGTCGCATGTAAGAAGAAGTTATAGGGGACGACAGTTGTACCAATCAGCGCAATGACCATGATTATTGAGCCTGTTGGTATCGACGGCATGAACATGCCACTAAATACTTCACCCCAGTCAGGCTGCACCATGAACATCGTTGTAATAAATGTCAAACCCATCACGACCATAAGGCCGATTATAATTTTTTCTATCAGCTTATAACTACCTTGAATACCGATGAAAAATATTATAATACCGACGATTGGTGCGAGTATGTTTGTTGGAATGTCAAGTAAATGTCCTAACCCTAGCGAAGTCCCTAAAAGGTCACCACTCATGTAGGCCGCACAACCAACTGCGACGGCAATCATCGAAATCCAAACGGTTAAAAATCGTCCGATTTTGTTATCAAACAAATCATATATTGCTTCACCTAAACCTCGTCTTGTTACCATCGCTAAACGTATAATCATCTCTTGAAGTACAATCGTCGCAATAATCGAGAAGAGCAAGGCCCATAACAAGCTATAACCAAAACCTGCACCGGCACGCGTCATCGCCGTTACGGTACCTGGGCCAATAAATGATGCCGTAATAATCATTCCTGGACCGAGGGCTTTTATCACATCTAGTATTCTATTAATAATCATCATCCCCTATTAAAGATTAGATTTTGCCTAAATACTTCGCGTGCCCCGCTAATACATAAAGTACTGCATACGAAACAAAGTGCGCAGATTGTTGATTTTGATCCATCATGGGATAAACTTCCACATAGTCCATACCAACGAGCCCGAGCTTTCCAAATTCATGAATCATTGTTAGTAATTCATATGATGTTAAACCGTTGCCGTCCACTGGTCCACCAGGGTTATAAGCAAAGTCTAGAACATCACTACAAATTGAAAGATAAACAACGTCTACTTCTTTAGCAGCTTGGTCATAAATTTCTTTTGCTAATGCTCTCAAATCTTTTGATTCTTTTATCGTATTAATACCAATCGTAACTGCGCCATTTTCCTTCGCGTACTTACCAGTCTCTGGTTTATTACGCGGTCCATGAATGCCTGTATGGATGATCGATTCGTTTCTGATACCATCTGTTTCATACAATCTCATGAATGGTGTATTTCTTGCGTATTTCTCACCCTCAAAGTCAGGCATATTGTCATAGTGCGCATCTAAATGGATAATTCCTACCTTTTTTCCACTATCTGCGAGCGCTTTAAGTATCGGATAAGTGACACCATGCTCTCCACCGAAGCCGACGAGAAACTTTCCTGTTTTCCATAACTCACCAGAAAATTCTTCAATATTTTTATATGACTGATCGTTATCATGTGCGACAAATGGCACATCACCAGCATCACCTTGTGTGAAATGTTCCATCACATCAATGTGATCTAACTCTGGTAAATAGCCACTATATCGTGCAGAAGACGAACGAATTTGCTTAGGTCCAATTTCTACACCTGTGTAATCTCCCCAAGTACTCTCCCCCTCAAACGGTGCACCATAGAAAATAACGTCTGTGTCATACGCACCTTTTTGAACTAAATTTTCTGAACCTAAAAAACATGGAATGTTACCATAAATATTATTTTTCACTGAAATTCTCCTTTTCAATTATTTTGAATCTATACCTATAACATATTCATACCACTCTATTTCTATTAAAAACAAAATTTTCAAATAATTGTAAAAAGCAAGTTTTGATTGTAGATCGAAAGTCTAGGTTATAATTATAGATATCAAACAATTAATTAGGAGGTTTTTGTGTGAAAGGTTTAGATGGTAAAGTAGCTGTTGTTACAGGTGGTGCTTCTGGAATTGGCTATACGATTGTTGAGCGTTTGCTTGAGAGTAATGTCAAAGTTGCAATTGGTGATTTAAATGAAGATAAACTAAAGGAAATCGAAACGAATTTTCCTAATCAAGTCGTTGGTGTCGTTACGAATGTAACTTCAGAAGAAGATGTTAAAAATCTTGTCGATACAGCAGTAGAGAAGTTCGGTAAGTTGGATTACGGTTTCAACGTTGCAGGACTCAGTAAATCTGGTCTAATGATGGATCAATCATTTGAAGATTGGAAATTTACAGTAGATGTAGTGTTACACGGTGTCTTTTTATCGGTTAAACATGAAGCCCAAGCGATGAAAGAACATGGTGGTGCGATTGTGAATATTGCTTCACTTAACGCACATGTACCAATGTTCTATGGCGGTGCGTACGCATCTGCCAAAGCAGGTGTAGAAATGTTGACGAAAAATGCTGCGCTAGAATTGGCACAGTATGGCATTCGAGTAAACTCAATTTTACCGGGGTTAATTCGCACGCCTTTAACAGCAGACTTCTTCAAAAATGAAGAATTAGAAAGTGCCTTTATGGACAGAATCCCAGAAAAACGCCCAGCAGAACCAGCTGAAGTTGCAGCACCATCAGTATTTTTAGTATCTGATGATGCATCGTATATTAACGGTACGAGTTTAGTCGTTGATGGCGGATGGGAAATTACAGGTTACCCAGATTTGAGCAAATTTATGTAAGTTGTATGTTTGATAAAATGACCGGGACAATTGTCTTGGTCATTTTTATTTTCTTGAGCGCAAGTCTGATCTTTACGCGACTATGAGATATGCTCACGGACACGCAGATTGATTTGCGTTCCAATGTGACTTGCTCACTGACACGCAGATTGATTTACGTTCCAATGAGAGTAGCACACTGACACACAGATTGATTTGCGTTCCAATGTGACTTGCTCACTGACGTGCAATTGGATTTGACGGACTATGAGAGGCGCTCATTGACGCGGAAAACCCAAATTAAACACGACAAATCCTCGAAATCGAAAAAAATATAAAAACCAACCCTAATCAAAGGGTTGGTTCCACGAATCACAAACTCAATTAATATTCATCTTCACGTCGACGACGGCGTGGTCGCTCGTCTTCATACGTGTCATCAACATCATCAGCTTCAACTTTTCTAAACTGACGTGTTTGATCGATGTCTTGCTCTTCTTCTAGATCACGCACATTGAACTGACGTGTCGCATCGAGATCGTCTTCGTAATCATTTTCATAATCATCTTGCTTACGATCTGAATGATTCTCTCTGCCTAAATCATCTTCGTAATCATAATCATCGTCATCCTCGTATTCATTCGAATTACGAGTTTCCACATCATCTTCCAACGCATCCAAATCTGAATCGTCGCGTCTACTATTGCTATCTTCAACAAATTCTTCATTGCGGCGGCTTCGGCGAGATGGTGCGACGACGACATCATCTTCTTCATCGTCATCAAAATCTGACAGGTCGTTTTTCTCTTCACGCTTGCTCGTCGGTGCTACTGCTGGTTTTTCCAATCGACGACGTCGGCGTTTTGTCGGCTCTTCGTCTTCTTCGTCTTTTGCAGCACTTTTATCGACTGCACCACGACGGTCTTTATCTTGTGCGATTGCTTCATCTTCTTTTCTTTGACGACGTGAGCGACGTTTCTCTTTACGTTCACCTTCTACTGTCGTAATCTCAGATTCTTCATGCGTGATAATCTTATTCTTTCTAACGAATAACAAAATCGCAGCAATTATGAAGAATAATGGAATGATTCCACCGATTAAAGCAAGTAGGATTAATGGTGACGTCATAATTGCAGTCAATGTTAGTAAAAATCCTGAAACCATGCGGTTGCGGATCGTTAACAATCCAAAAATACCAACAAATAATGGGAAGAATAATGCTATAGCAATTATCCATGACTGGTTAAAGAAGTCTAACACCCAGTTTATGATGCCTATGGTGAAGTCTTGTATCGCTTCATCTTGTCCATCAAGTGTATCGTTATATGATGGTAAACCATCAAATGTGAAAAACAGTGAAATCGTATCTTGAATTGATAATGAAGACCCTGATGATTCTGTTGTCGCATCTGGTCCCATACCATCGAGCTCAACAACGACATTTGCAATGTAATTTGCGGTGTTTTGTTCAAATGCTTCTGAACGCGCTGTTGTTAATGAAAAAATTAAAACTGCAGCAGTAAGTAATAATAACAGTATCCACGCTGCCCAACCGAAAAATCTTTCTGGTACACGACTGACAGGTACGACAGTTTGTGTGTATGAACGACTCATAAACATACCCCCTTTTTATCTATAGTATTAGTATAACCTTTTTTGCGTAAGTTATTCCAAATTCATTTTAAATTTTAGAAAAAGTTCATTATATATGCCTAAGTTTTCTAAACCTAAATTTTTATATACTTCTAGTGTATCTTGCTGTGCATCAGTCGGATAAAAACGCGTATCTTCCTGCTCTTCTTCATCTAACAGCGAAAGTCCAGCATCATTCGGTGTTGAGTAGCCGACGTAATCCGCATTTTGTGCTGCATTTTCAGGCTCTAACATAAAGTTGATAAACTGATGCGCGCCCTCGATATTGTTCGCTGTCTCAGGAATGACAAATGTATCGAACCACAAATTCGAACCGCCTTCAGGGACAACGTAATCCAATTCTTCATTTTCCCACATGACATCTCGTGCGGAACCACTCCAAATCACAGCAGCGATCGATTCGTTATTGATCATCATCTGCATGATTTCATCCCCGACGACGCCGCGTACGTTCGGCGCGAGTTCAACGAGTTTTTCGAACGCGGCGTCCAGCTTATCTGGATCCGTCTCGTTCAATGATTCACCCATTGAGTTCAAGCTAAACCCCATGACTTCTCTCGCACTATCGACGAGTAAAATTTCATTTCGCAATGATTCATCCCATAACATGTCCCAATCAGTGAAATCTAAATCTGTCTTTTCTGGATGGAAAAGTACGCCGACTGTCCCCCAGAAATACGGTACAGAATATTTATTCTCAGGGTCGAAATCGAGTCCTAAAAACTGCTCGCCAATATGTTCCAAGTTTGGCAGTTGTTCATGATCGATTTCAATGAGCATGTCGCGCTCTTGCATCTTTTCTACCATATATTCAGAAGGCATTGCTAAGTCGTAGCTCGTACCGCCTTGGTTGATTTTCACCAGCATTGCCTCATTTGAATCAAATGTTTCATAGATGACACGAATTCCTGTTTCCTCAGTAAATTGATCGAGTAAATCAGGGTCAATGTATTCACCCCAGTTGAATATATGAATCGCTGAGTCACCTTCTCCGAGCGGTGGTTCAATAAATCGTGTTGAGAACAGCGCGCCGATGCCGATGATAAGTGACAGCGTTAAGAGTAAATATATTTGTTTCATGACGCGTCACCTCGTTTCACAGTCTTGCGTGTTGACATAAAATAGTAAATGAGTACGATTGTCAACACAACTAGGAAAATCATCGTTGAAATCGCATTGATTTCAAGTGCTATTCCCTGGCGTGCCATCGAGTAAATCTCGACAGATAAGACACTGAATCCACTACCTGTCACGAAGAATGACACAGCAAAATCATCTAAACTGTACGTCAAGGCCATGAAAAATCCAGCAAGAATGCCGGGTTTTATCTGTGGCAGAACGACGCGTGATAATGTCATCGATGGTGTCGCACCGAGGTCGCGAGCTGCATCGAGTAATGACGTATTCATTTCGTATAGTTTTGGCAAAATCATCAGCACGACAATCGGGATGCTGAATGCAATGTGTGCGAGAATGACGCTGACACTGCCGAGTGAAATGCCTAAAAATGTGAATAAAATTAAGAGCGACGCACCGATGATAACATCTGGTGACACGATCATAATATTGTTGATATTGAGTAATGATGCACGCATTTTACTGCTCTTTAATAAGTACAGGCTCAGTGCACCACAAATGCCGACGATTGTTGCAACAACTGAAGAGATCAGTGCGACAGCAATCGTGTTCATTAATATAACCATCAGTCGTGAATCTTGGAACACGCTTAAATAATAATCAAACGTGAACGAGTCGAATTCATTCATCGTACCGGCCGAGTTAAATGAGTAGTATGCCAAGTAAAAAATCGGCAAGTATAAGACGATGAGCATGATAATTAAAAACAATCTACCTGTTAGTTTCATAGTCTACCCACCCCAATCGTCTTCGACTTCGTTCTTGTAAATAACATGATGATCATCATGAAGAGTATTAAGAATACCCCGATTGTTGACCCCATGCCCCAGTTTTCAGCAGTTAAGAATTGTTGCTCAATCGCTGTACCGAGTGTGACGACTTTGTTTCCGGCGATGAGTCGTGTAATCATGAATAACGATAGCGCAGGGATAAAGACCACTTGCACGCCCGCTTTAACGCCTTCAATCGACAGTGGAAAAATCACTTTGCGAATGACTTGCATACGCGTTGCACCTAAATCGTGTGCCGCTGAAATCATCGACTGATCGATGCCGTTTATCGAGTTGAATAACGGTAACAACATAAATGGAATGAAAATGTACACACCAACGATAACGAATGCCACGTCCGAAAATAATAGTTGCATTTCAGGCAATCCGAGGTTTGTAGCGATGTTATTGAGTAACCCTTCGCGGCTGAAAATCCCGATAAATGCGTATGTTTTAAGTAAAATGTTAATCCATGTTGGCAAGATGATGATGAGCAACCAGAACATTTTTAGTTTTAACTGTTTGATAATCAGTGCCAGTGGATAACACACTAAAAGTGTAAATATCGTAATTAAAAATGCGTACCAAAATGATGAGATACTCATTTGAAGGTAGCTCCAACTAAAGAATTCTCGGTAGTTACTAAATGTTAAATTGTCTTCGATGTCGAAAAATGAAAATCCAACGAGCAGTCCGATCGGAATGATGACGAAAATCCCCATCCATACGATGTAAGGAATAAATAATAATCGTCTCATGATAATTGTTCCTCGTATTGCTCAATACGCTTATCGAATGACGCTTCGTCCTCACCCGGTAACATGATATGAATATCTTCCGGTTTGAAATCTAAACTGTATGGTTGCCCTTCTGTCGGCGCAACCGTCGAGTGAACAACCCACTCATAGCCGTCGTTATCATATACTGAAATTTCGTAATGAACCCCGCGGAACAACACCGTATCTACGTCAACATTAATCTTGCCTTGATTGTGCGGCTTGATAACAATGTCTTCTGGACGCAACATCACGTCCACCTTCGCATTTGGCGCGAATCCACCATCGACGCACTCATATGATTTTCCATAAATTTTCACAACACCATCTTCAGGCATCGTGCCTTCGACAATATTCGATTCACCGATAAAGTCCGCGACGTAGCGGTTGAGTGGCTCATCGTAAATATCTTTCGGCGTCCCCGTTTGAACGATCTTTCCTTTATCCATAACAAGAATTTCATCCGACAGTGCGAGCGATTCTTCCTGATCATGCGTCACGAAGATAAAAGTGATGCCAAGCTCACGTTGAATTTCCTTCAATTCGTACTGCATATCAATGCGCAGGTTTTGGTCGAGCGCAGAAAGCGGTTCATCGAGTAATAGAATACTCGGTTCGTTGACGATTGCTCTTGCGATTGCAACACGCTGACGTTGACCGCCCGAAAGTGCTTGGATATCACGCGTTTTGAAGTTTTCTAAGTTAACCAGTTTCAGTGCGCGAGCAACCTTTTGTTCAATTGTCTGTTTGTTGGTCTTTTTTATTCTGAGACCAAACGCAATGTTTTCGTAAACGTTAAGATGAGGGAATAATGCGTAATCTTGGAACACCGTATTCACTTTACGAACGTTCGCATCGATGCCGTTCATCTTTTTATCGTTGAAATAAACTTCACCGTCGGTCGGATGAATAAATCCACCGATCAATTTAAGTACAGTCGTTTTACCACAGCCCGATGGACCCAGTATGGTGTAAAACTTGCCCGCCTCAAATGTATATGTAAAATTGTCTAAAACTTTGGTGCCATCATACTGCATATGAACATCCGTCAAGTGTACTGTTGTCACATAATCCCCCCATTTTCTTGTTTGTAAAAAAGCTAATCTAATTATATTCATTGTGTTTCGTTTGTACAATAAAAAGTTTTGGGGAATTTTTGGGGTGTCGCGCGGAGCGTTACTCTGTCGTTTCACAGGGTGATGAAATCGTCTCTTTCGTTACTCTGTCAATTCACAGGGTGATGCAATCGCCTCTCTCGTTACTCTGTCGTTTCACAGGGTGATGAAATCGTCTCTTGCGTTACTCTGTCGATTCACAGGGTGATGAAATCGCCTCTCTCGTTACTCTGTCGATTCACAGAGTGACGCAATCGCCTCTCTCGTTACTCTGTCGTTTCACAGGGTGATGAAATCGTCTCTTTCGTTACTCTGTCAATTCACAGGGTGATGCAATCGCCTCTCT
>DYYI01000106.1:0-8512 GCA_020741755.1 Aliicoccus persicus
GATTTGTTTGAAAAGGATAACTTTGATTCTGAAAGTGGTTTAAATCTTGCTGTTGTATTAGACGATAAAGTTATCGGCATAATTTCTACTTGGCAAACTGAAATGAAAGAAACCGCAGAGATTGGATTTACGTTCAACAAAAACTTCTCCGGACAAGGATATGCATCAGAAGCAGCGCTAGGCTTATTAGATTTCTTATTTGTACAGAAAAATATGCATAGAGTCATAGCAAATTGTGATGCACGAAATACAGCTTCTGCTAAATTGTGTAAAAGAATCGGCATGAGGAAAGAAGCTCATTTTATTAAGGATTATTGGAACAAAGGTGAATGGACAGATAGTTTTATTTTTGCAGTGTTACAAGAAGAATTAGATTAATATAAATAGAATAGATTACTATCAGCGGAGGCGTTATTTTGAAACCACAAATTTTAATCGTAGGATCTACACACTTTCATGAGATGTTTCATGATAAAGAACCATCAGATTCTTTTTTAGAAAGCTTACAAACACTGAGAGGCAGCCTAAGTTCATTTCAACCGACAGATATTTGTATTGAGATAGAAGAAAAGAATCAGGACAAGATTAATCAGAGTTACCAAAGGTACGATAAAGATAGATTCTATAAGTACGAATCATATGATTTAGGTTTTTATCTTGGAAAAAAGAATGACATAAAATCAATTCGCGCTGTGGATTGGATGGAAAATGATCAAAACCATAACGGTATATCTGATGCTGTAGAATGGGCAGAAAAAAATGATTCGGAGTTTATGAAGAAACTGACTGAATTGCAGAACTTCCATAGTCAACTCGGTGCCGAAGAAAATATTTATGATGCTGCGTTAAAGTTAAATCATCCAGAGAACTATAAGCGAGATCATGAACTGTATGGCCATATGATGTTGTTAGGTGATTCGTGGGATAGTTCAATACATTGGTTAACTTGGTGGTACAAAAGAAATATGATAATGGTGAATAATATAACGAGAAATCTAGATTCTGATTCGAGAGTGATTATGATTGTCGGCGCAGGACATATTTATATACTGAAACAGCTGTTAGAAGCTTCGGGGAAATTTGATGTTCTGACATTCTATGATTGGGAAGAGAGTCGTTAAATATATAAAGAGTCCGAAGTTTCTTGGACTCTTTTTTCTATTTATAAATCACTCTAAACTCTTCAACAACTATTTCTTCTGACTCACTAAACTCGTGCCCAAGTTTTTCATACAACCACTCGAAAAATTCTAAATGTGATTTTCTCCAATATGCCAAAGTCCGATCACCTTCTCCTTCTTTGTAGGCAATGTCTGCGTCGACATCAGAGAATTTCATTGTATACACTTTCATGTTTTCAATAACACATTTCGGTTGATCTGCCGCATCAAGAATTATACTTACATCACCGACTTCAGGTAATGGCTCATTCTCCACTTGATATTCCCTCAAACTGCTGCACGTTAATGTCTTTGTACCTTGAACTACAAGTTCAGCAAGTGTGTCTGGGTCTTCTCCAAACTGCCAGGCTTCATACGCTTTATCTTTGTAGTCAGGATTTTCTTCGATAAAATTCTCCCAATATTTGTCAGTTGTCATCTTTTCACCTCTTAAATATCTAATACTCTTAATTATAACTTTAGCACAGTAATGTATAATCGGAATCAAGCAATCATAGAAAAGGAAAGATTTAAGATGAATAAATTAACGATAAGAGATATAAATGAATCAAATATTGAAGCAGTCAAAGGCGTCACTCGGAAACAAGAGCAACTGTCTTTTATTGAATCTGTAGAAGAATGTCTTCTGGAAGCTGCTGAGTATGAACAGTGGTGTCCTGTAGCAATCTATCATGAAGAAGATATTGTCGGATTCGCAATGTATGGTGCTTTTGGTAAAAACCCTGATACTTGGATAGACCGAATAATTATCGACCAGAAGCATCAAGGGAAAGGTTACGGTAAAGAAGCCATTCGACAGTTGATTGATACTGTTACTAAAAAATATAAAGTAAATATTGTTTACTTAAGTTTTGTGGAGGAAAATGTTGTTGCAAAACAAATGTATGAAAATATGGGCTTTAAGTATACAGGTGAGTACGATCCTGAAGGAGAGCTTATTTACGAGTATAATTTAGAAAAAGTGACTGAATAGAAAAAACCCAAGATCCTATTTTGATCTTGGGATTTTTTAAGCTAGGCAACGCACTACCTTGCACCACCACCGCCGCCACCGCCGGCTCCTCCACCGCCGCCTCCGCCTGTAGCGCCGCCACCTCCGGACGCTGCTGAGGCTGCTGATGACATTGCAGAGCTCATACCACCTTCACCAAGTCCTGTCGTGATTTGGTTTCGTGTATGAAGCGTAGCATGGTGATACAGATAATACGGATAGTATGTCTGACGATACTCTTCTTCTTTGTTATATGTTTCAAGTATTTTATTGTACTTCGTGCTATCTCCGAGCAACGTCGCCCATTTTAAATGTTCTTTAAGCTCTGACTCATCAAACGGATTATTCAACACCTCTTCATCACGCTTGCTCAAATAATTCTTATGCTGAGCGATATGATTTAACAATGCTTCACCATCCTCAGTTGGTCGTGTAATTAAAACAGGGAAACCATATTTCTTACCTTTATCTAGTTCTATATAACCGTTCTTTTCGAGATACTCCAACGAATACTCATTCAAATAATCCACGAGTATCTCAAACTGCTTTGCATTCTTCTTCGAGAATTCTCTCAGCGTTTTATTGTCAATTTTACCGTTCGAATCTGCCATCTCTATTAGGAATCGCCACATCAATGCTTCGTAACTACCATTATATTGCTTCGCTTTTATCGCCTTACCAATTTGTTCGATTGATGTTGAATACGCCTCTACCGCCGCTTCATAATCGTGAATTGTTACTGTCGTTTCATCTGTAGAAAACCAGCCTTCGCCTTCTTCAAGTTCAATCGATAAACGTCCTTCGTCATTCCACTTCATCAGATACACTTGGAAGAGTCCATCAAACGCTTCATATGTCAGATGTTTCACGAAATAAATGATGCCTGCATAGTCTTCAACGTCCGGTGCTTGTTCTTCTTCATAATCTTTATTTCTACTGACGATTGTACTTCTAGATTCTATATGACCTTTTTCCTTTTTATATCGTGCTACACCGACAGAGAAGTATGTGATTATGCCGACGAGTATTACACCCAGTCCCCCACCGATACTCAGTAGCCAAATCGCCCATGTTGGCATGCTATCTTGGTCTTCTAAATACTCTTCATATATCGAGCCATCCAACGCTTGTTCTCGTTCTTCATCGATACTGATATCATCTTCTACTGAAGTTGTGTACGTACCTTCGGGGAAGTGCAGTAACACGATGACGTCATTTCCTTCTCTTACCATATTGCTCGAATCCCAGTAAATTGTGTCATCGATCAATTCGATATCACCGATAAAACCGAATCCCCAATAATTAACATCTTCGAAGGGTACATCTGATGTTATTTCCATTGTAAATTCGCCTGTCGGTAAGCTTGAGAATGTATCAAAGTTCCAGAATAGACTTTGTCCACCATCAATATTTCGTACCATATTTTCCAGTGTGTAATGGACCGTATATTCATTGTCGCTCCCATATTCACCGATACCAAATACAAGTTCTTGACCTGATGATGTGTCTAAAATTCCATATTTTCCTGCTTTTTCTTCTAAGCTTGCATCTGAATCCCAATCTTCAACTGCTTCATAACCGTCTACACTGAAGTTCGTTACTTCAACTTCGCCCATATCACGATCGTTGAAGATCATGTAATTTTCCGTACCTTCATCCATATTTTGAAGACGTTCTTCAGTTATATCAACTGAACCATCTTCATTAATATGTACTTTCATGACCAACTCTTTAATCGCATTTGCAGAAACTTGTGTTGTTAAAAACATGCTGCTGATGATTAATAATACTATGATGGAATACTTTTTCATGTTTTCACCTCATCTCTATTATTAAAAAAGAGCGTACGGTTGTCCACTCTTTATACTATTTGAAGAACAAATCCACTAATTCTAACGGATCTACTTGCTGTCCTGCTTTATATACGCGCATGTTACCACCAGAGATTTCATCAATCAACATCACATCTCCAGTTTTAGTATCACGTCCAAACTCTAATTTGATATCGTAAAGGTCGAATCCTCTTTGAGCGAGTTCTTCTTTGATCAGTTTGCAAATTTTTAATGTATTTTCTACGATGATGTCGTGCTCACCAGGCTGTAAAATACCTAGCGCAACAAGTCCTGCTTCATTGATCGGTGGGTCTTGTCTTTTATCGTCTTTTAATGTGAACTCAACAAAGTCATCTAACTGCTCGCCATCTTCGATATATGCACCATATCGACGGATAAAACTACCCGTCGCTTTAAATCTGCAGATGACTTCTACACCTTTTCCAAATGTTTCTACTGGATGCACATACATGTAACGACTATCTAGATCTGCTGACTTAAAGTGCGTTGGGTAACCGAGCGCATTAATCTTTTCAAAAAAGTAGCTCGATAGTTTAAGACCTGCGCGTCCTGATCCTTCGACTGTTAGTCCCACTTGGTTTTCTCCCGGATCAAACACACCGTCTTTACCTGTCATATCATCTTTGAAGAACAAAACAACACCGTTATCGTCTGCACTATCTCTGTATACATCTTTCGTCTTACCTTTATAGATTAATTCCATTTTGATGACCTCTTCGTATAGGATATTACTATTGTACTAAAAAACACGAAATATATAAAGGTATTTTAAATGAAAGTTCGTGTTTATAATCTCGTGACTATTCATTTGATACCAATTACAATGTAGAAAAGAGAATGAGGAGTGGGATTATGTTTTACGATCAACATATGCATAGTTATATTTCCATAGATAGTGAAGCCGATCCATTTCAATACATAAAGAACGGTCCAAAATATGTGGTGTTTACCGATCATTTAGAATTGCAATCTCCAGGCGAACCAAAAGTCGATATTACACCAGCGTTTGATTTGCTGCTCGATCTTAAAGATGAGTTGAAGGAACGCGGCACAGAGTTATTGCTCGGTGTTGAAGTTGGTTATGCACGTGGCATTGAAGGCGCATTAGATCATATTTTTTCAAAGTATCCATTTAAAGTAAAAATCATGAGCGCCCATCATAATGGGGACTACGGATTTATGAGTCGTGTGAATATTCCACGCGATGAAATGATTAATTCTTACGTTGACACATTGCTTGAAGCTGTGACAGAGTGGAATGACTTTCATATCCTTGCTCATTTTGACTTCGGATTTAGAATACATGACTTTGAAGTGTCTGAAATTGGACCATACGAAGAACGGTTAAATAAAGTGTTCGAGACGATAATCGAGAAGGATATCGCATTTGAAATCAATAGTAAGTCGATTTTTGTTCATGGGAACAAAGAGTTATACAAATGGGGCATTGAACGCTACGTTGCGCTTGGTGGTTAGTTGATTACATTGGGGTCAGATGCCCACCATCCTGAAGATTATATGCTTGGTTTTGAAGAGATTATTGAAATGCTTGTTGGATATGGTGTTTCAGAGCTTGCGTTGTTCAATGGTGATGCGCGTCAAATGATCTCTTTGAAAGATGCTTTGGAAGTCATACATAGAGTGAAGCATTGATATTGGTGCTGTATGCTGTGTCGTGCTCACCCGGTCTTGAAAATGGACCTGAGTGAGCACGGTTTATGATTTCATGCTCACTCGGACTCAAAAATGCGCGTGAGTGAGCACGGTTTATGATTTCGTGCTCACTCGGACTCAAAAATCGGCGTGAGTGAGCACGGCCAACTTATTCCTATCAAAAACGAAATCTGCCTCCCGTCAATTTGACGGGAGGCAGATTTTTTATCTAGTTATTATAATGTGCGTCGATGATTAATCCTTGGTCACCATCATGTAATTCGTATGTGACGCTCTCAAATCCTTCTTCACGATATGGACTCGATGGATTATAGAAAAATCTTTCTATTACAACACGGATATCATGTCCATCATTCGTATGCTCAATCTCTACGATTCTCCAATGTGGTACGTAATAATCATCGTACTCTCCACCGGCTTTGTTGTTTTCCAACAACTGATAAAGTGAGTTATCTACATACATCATATTCAACACTTCTTCATTTTCACCAGCGTAGTAATCACGCTGTGCCTTGAAATATCGCGTAAAGAAGTCATCGATTCGAATGTACTGATCAAATGGCAATAGGTGTCTGTCGTAATAGGTAATATTATATTCACCATTACCAATTGATTGTAATTCATAAATAATCGTTTCATTCTCTCGTAAATCTTGTGCTGGATTGTCAATCAGACGGTCGATGACGACTTTAATATCGTATCCTTCATTGTGATAATCGAGTTTCCCAATCTTCCAGTCCATGACCTGGTAGTCATCAAAGTAACCCGATTGACGGTTGCTCACAAGCAAGTTATACAGGTCATTCCCTTGTTCAGGGAAATTAAGTACATCTTCACTTTCTCCAGCATAGTACGCACGCTGTGCTTCAAAATACGACTCGAAGTAGTTGTTTAACAACTGCAATTCATTTTGGTTATAATCTAAAATTTCATACGATTCGAGTTGTAATTCGCCTTGCAATCCACTCATTGTATACGTCACGACTTCTGTTCCTGCATGTCGTCGAGTAGATGACGGGTTAATGAAGTCTCTTTCCATCAAGATGACTGCACGATCGTCACTTTCATACTGCACATCGATAAAACGCCAGTCTGTAATTTCATAGCCATAGTAACCACCAGATTGACCGTTACTGTTAACAAGGTTGTACAGATCTGAACCTTCTACAATTTGGTTTAATACTTCGTTACTGCCACCTGCATAATATTCTTTTTGATTCGCATAATACAGGTCGAAGAAGTCACTGATATCCGAAATCGTCGTATCATCGTTTGACATAATGAAGTAACGTGCAATCTTCCATTCGCCATTGCCTTGTAAGTGCAGATCATAGTTGACGCGTTCGAACGTATTCGTCGGTCCTGGATAGTTTGGTGTCGTCACTTCACGTTCGATCACGACATTCACATCCATACCGTTATTTAAATAATTCTCTTCAACAATTTCCCAACTTAGTATTTCATAGCCTTCGAAATAGCCAGATGATCTGTTATCAACGATGAGCTGATATAGCGCACTGTCTTCGTAAGGATACTCGAGTACTGCGTCACTACCACCAGCATAAAAGTCTTCTAAACCTTGGAAGTAGTTTGTAAAATGTGTTTCTAAATCTTGTGGTAGCACAGTCGCAAAGTTTGTTGTTTGATATTCATCATCGTACTCGATATCTTCTTCTGTATCCTGTGCACTCACTGTGTTCACAACCAGGTTAAACGTCAGCATTAAAGCACCAAGAAAGAAAATCTTTGACAATAAGTTTTTCATGTTTTTTTATCCTCCGACACATCCACTAACGTGGATTTTTTTGTGTTTGGGTCAGTAACTGAGTTACTTTCTCTTGTGTGTCATAGATTATACAATGTTTAGATAAAAAATTCATTTCCTAACCATTTTGAAGATCTCTGCGTCTATAGAACATGACCCCGATTATCATTAATATTAATGCAACAGCATACAATATGATAATCACGTTCCACACCGGTCCATCGACGAAAATGTGTCCGAGATGATGGAATGGCGATATATTTAACAACCAATCAGGGAACTGCAAAATCGTTCCGACATAACTGATGATGAACAAGAATGCAATGATCGGCCAAATCAGTTTAAACATTTTGTATGAAATACCATAGAATAATGTCGCTAACCCGATCATTAACACGATGACACTACCCTCACTGATCAACGCATAGACATAATCTATAGGTTCTGTTGGGAAATCTTCAACCAACAATGTCATGCTGTACAATGAAATCGCATAGAGCGCATGCGCAGCAATACTTGCGACAATTGCAAATATAATATGTGTAATGATGATGCGCGTGCGATTGATACGTTTAATATCAACACCTGCACTCATCCACTCCAATCTGAATCGTTCTTCTTTTAATAATTTACCCATAATCATTAAGCCCGGAAACATCGAGATGATTGCCGTAATAATGCTAATCATACTGATAAAGAACAGCACGGGATTATCGATTTGACCCGCTTGAACTGCAGCATTCATGATGAAGTTATTCGCCATAATATCTTCGATATCCTCGAGTACGGAACCGTAAGAAAGTCCCGTCACAATCAGTGCAACAAACCATGCAATAATCAGCATGCGTGACTGGGTGAATAATAGTTTTGGATATGAAGAAATATTTCTCGACTTATGTGTGACTTTTGGGTGAATGATGCCATCACCGACGTCACGCTTTAACGTCACGAAGTATGCTATAGCAAAGAATATAATGAGAATAGAAAACGGAATGAGCCATTCTATATTATTTCCGCCGTATGCATCGAGACGAGATAACCAGTGATA
>DYYI01000107.1:0-22486 GCA_020741755.1 Aliicoccus persicus
TGCAAACATCGGGTCGCAGTGCCTCGCAATTCCACCAGGAGTGTTCTGGGAGGAAATAACAGAGAGATCAACAAAGGAGAAGAAATTGAAAAAGAAGGAGAAGGAGGAAAAATCCGCGGGGGCTGCAAAAGAAATAGAAGAAGAAGAAGAGGAAGAGGTCGTTGAAGAGGAAGAAGAGGAAGAACAAATGCAACAAGTTCAGATCTCTGAAGAGGATCTATTTTATGATTCTCATATTTACCGTCTCGTCGATAAAAACCACGCACTTGCCGAAGATTATGTGCCGAGTGACCTTGTGACTGTCGATGTTCGTGTTGTGTACGAGGACGGTGCGAATCAACTTAGACAAATTGCAGCACAAGCACTCTCGAATTTATTCGCAGCCGCTGATAACGATGGCATTACACTCTATGCAGATTCTGGCTATCGTTCATATGATACGCAAGCTGGATTATATAATTCTTATGTTGAACGAAGCGGTGAAGCTGAGGCGAATCGATATAGTGCACAGCCGGGTCATAGCGAACACCAAACTGGGTTGACGATGGATGTGACTTCTGAGTCTGCAAACTTCCAATTATTACAAAGCTTTGGTGATACTGAAGAAGGAATATGGGTGGAAGAAAACGCCCATAGATATGGCTTCATCATCAGCTATCCTGAGGGTACGGAAGAAATCACAGGTTATATGTATGAACCATGGCACTTGCGCTTTTTAGGTATTTCACTAGCGACTGAAGTATATGAGAGTGGCTTAACATACCAAGAATATTTGATGGAAAGAGGATTTGACATTGAGTAAATTACACTTAACTAAATTCGCCGTCGGTGCGCTGCTACTCAGCATGCTCGCCGCTTGTAATGATGATACAGACACTGAAAATGACACAGACGAAACAGATGATAGCAATGCAGAGACTGAGGAAAATGTAGACGAGTCATCGGAAGAGGAAAATGAAGATGACGAATCTGAGAATTCTGAATCCGAAGACACTGAATCCGAAGACAGCACAGCGGATTCCGACACTGAAGAAGAGGAAGTCGAGGAAGAGATAGAAGACATCAATGTCCGCATCACATTCACTGGTGATATTATGGGACACCAGCCACAAATCGATAGTGCATGGGACGAGTCTCTCGGCCGCTACAATTATGATCCGGTATTCGAATTCGTCGCACCGCACTTTGAAGATTCTGATGTGGTTATTGGTAATTTAGAGCTTACGCTTTCTGGACCTGATTATCCATATGCAGGCTATCCAAATTTTAACTCTCCTGATGAGTTACTCGATGCGATTGAAAATGCTGGCTACACAATGCTCAACCTGACGAATAATCACAGTTGGGATACGGGGATTGATGGGTTGATCCGAACGCGTGAACAGGTGGACGCCTCATCCATGGAAGCTTGGGGTACATATGTCGAAGAACCTGAGTCACGTGTTGTCTATAAAGAGTTTGGAGATAAAACATTCGCATTCCTTACATATGCAGAAACATTCAATGGAATGGTTGACCATGTGAACAATCCAGAGTATGTCATTCAGCACTCGAACTTTATCAATGAGACTTATATGTTAGAAGATTTAGAAGAAGCAAAGGCAAATGATGCGGATGCAATTATTGTCAACATGCACTGGGGTGAAGAGTATCAACACGAGCCGACTGAACGCGCTGTTGAATGGACAGAATTTTTAGTTGAAAACGGTGCAGATATCGTCATGGGTGGACACCCACATGTACTTCAACCCGCAGAACTTATTGAAGTTGGAGACAATCAAGCATTTGTTTCATATTCACTCGGAAACTTCGTATCAAATCAACGCTTTGAATCACTCGGTAATGTATATGGTGAAACTGTTGCACGTGCGACAGAAAATGGTGTAATCGTCCATCTTGATGTGACGATTTCAGGTGACGATGTTCGATTAACTGACGTAGAGTTTGTACCGACTTGGGTGTATGCAGGCTATGAGAAAACGGGTTCATATGATTACGCAATTTTACCGACAGAAGACTTCATAGAAGACCCAAGATTTGCAGAAACTTACGTTGATCGTATCACCGCTTCAAGAGACCATACATTAACCATTTTAGGTAATTATGGCATCTTTGAGGAGGAGATTGATCTTGAACTCGGAACTTACTAGACCAGATGGAAGAAAATTATTATATATTACAGTAGCAGCCATCGCCTTCGCAATATTCATGGTCCTTTTGATGCAGACGGTCTTCTCTTCAACACCGACAGAGGATGTTGTAGATGAAGATACCGATTCAGATGAGGAAACGGAAACGACAGAAGACGCACATGAAACGGTTATTCCAGAAGAAGATATCACAATCACTGTATCGGCAGTCGGTGATATTACGATTCATGACGCACAGTTAAACAGTATGTTTGATAATGAAACAAGTGATTATAATTTCGACCCCGCATTCGATAAAATCCAAAGCATTTTATCGGCAAGTGATTTAACGATTGGTAATATGAATGGCGTGTTTGCTGGTGCGGAAAACACACATTCAGGCTACCCTTCCTTTAATACACCAGATGCACTGGCAGATACACTCAGTGCGGCAGGGTTCGACCTGCTAGTCGGTGCGAATGCGACAGCAATGAACTTCGGGTTTGATGGCGTTTCAAGAACACAAGAAGTGATGACAAATGCTGGCATTGACCCGGTCGGAATATATAATGCGGATGATAGCCATGCGGTATATAAAGAAGTCGATGGCATTTTGATTGCCTTCGTTGCGTATAGTGAAAACATCGATGGATATAACAACCAGAACATACCATTTGAAGAAGCTGCTGAACGCGTCGGTATTATGAATGAAGATACAATCAATGCTGACCTTGATGAAGTACGTAGCAATAACCCAGACTTCATTTTTGCGTATATGAACTGGGGCGAAGAATTCCAATATGATGTCACAGAAATGCAAGAACAATATATTAATTTGCTCGCTGATAATGGCGTCGACGTTGTTGTTGGTTCGTATCCAAAAAATATCCAGCGCACACAATATGTTACTGGTAGTACTAATCCTACGTCTGATTCGGACGAAGAAAATGAAGATAGTGAAGAAGCAGAAGAACATGAAACATTCGTCGCCTACTCTCTTGGTAACTTCTTCTCTAACCAGCGTAGAGAAACACTAGGAGACGGTTATGAACCGACAGAAGATGGCGTGATCATGAACTTTGAAATCACAAAAGCTGCTGGTACTGGTGATACGACATTATCTGATGTTGAATTTATACCAACTTGGACATATCGCCATTCAGAGAATAACCAAGTACCATTTACGTATGATATATTACCTGTTGAAGAGACACTTGCTGATGATGATTCATACAACGACGAAGTAATGGGTAAACTCAATGACTCACTCGTCCGTACTGAAGTCAGACTCAACATGGCACAAGCAAGAAGCACAGAAGTTGAGCCGAGTACTGTTATTGAAGTAGAAGATAATGTAGAAGCGGATGATGAAGAGGAACCTGCAGATGATGAGGTTGAGGAAACTGAAAACACTGAAGAAGACTCAGAAGATACTACAAGCGAAGAGTAACAGATTTTTGACTCGGGAAACCAACTTTGGTTTTCCGAGTTTTTTTGTATGTTTAGAGTCCAATAAAACGTTTAGGACTAAATCTTTCTCGCTTAAATCATGCGATAGGAAAAAATGGTATTTAAACTATAATACAATCTTGTTACATTCAATGGTTAATAGTAGGAATATCACTAAAATTCATGGTATATTTATATAGAAATATCATTAATTTTTGCAATATAGTTATGTGAATAGGGTATTGTAAATTAATGTGTGTTTAAGGACTTAAAAAAGGGGAGATACTTATGAAAAAGTATTTACTGACAGTAGTAGGTGCAGGTGTACTTTTATCTGCGTGTGATTTAGATTTAGAAGGAATCGGTCTATTACCAGGTTCTGACGAAGAAGATCCAGTCGAAGAGACTACAGAAGACACGACTGATACAGATGAAACTAATGATGAAGAAACTAATGATGAAGATACAACAGATGAAGATGTAGAAGCAGACGCCGATGCGGATGCCGACGCTGATTCAGATGCCGACGCTGATTCAGATGCCGATGCTGACGCTGATGCAGATGCCGACGCTGATTCAGACGCTGATGCGGATGCTGACGCCGACGCCGATGCGGATGCCGACGCGGATGCTGACGCCGATGCGGATGCTGACGCTGACGCTGATGCGGATGCGGATGCCGACGCGGATGCTGATGCTGACGCTGATTCAGATGCTGATGCCGACGCTGACGCTGATGCAGATGCCGATGCTGACGCCGATGCGGATGCTGACGCCGATGCGGATGCCGATGCTGACGCCGATGCGGATGCTGACGCCGATGCAGATGCCGATACAGATAGAGAACCAACAAATGAGTTAGCAACGGATGATCAAGATGTTGCTGCAATGTTCTTCTCAACGGATGGTAATGCACCAACGGTTGAAGAAGTAAGTGGTATCACTGAAGACATGACTCAAGTTGATGTTGAAGCTTTATACGGTACACATGAGGATGCGTTCTTATTCCCTGCTGTAGGTGAAGAAGAAGGCGAAGTTCTTGCTTACGTTTACGGTAATGTTGCAGTTGTTTACAATGCAGCAACAATCTACGGTGAAGAAGGCGAATTCGTTGATGAAAATGTCGTGCCAGAAGAAGTTCAAGTACAAGATGTACACTACTTCTCAGGTGCAACTTACGATGAGTTAGTCGAAGTTTACGGTGAACCGACTGAAGATAACAGTGAAGATACAGAAGCACCATATGCTGTATTCTTAACTGAAGATGACAACGGCATGCGTGAAACTCGTGTTGACTTTGTCGCTTCTGATGATGGAGCAGAAGAAGATGCTGAAACTGAAGAAGAGACTGAAGAAGACGCGGAAGCTTCATCTGATTTAACTGCAGGTCTTGTACGCGTTGTCGCTGAGGATGTTCAAGCATCTGAAGATGGTACTGAAGAAGACGGTGAAGAAACAACTGAAGATGGTACTGAAGAAGATGCTGAAGATTCAACAGATGAAGATGGAACAGATGAAGAAACTGAAGAAGATGCTGAAGCTTCATCAGACGTGCCACAGTTCTACGTTGACACTGTAGCTGGTTTCCACAACCACTTACAGGCGTACTACAATAACTGGGGCCACAACTTATTCAGCTTCATGCCAGCAAACAGTAACTTATCATACGCGATCATGAACAACTACAACTCTGGTCAATTTGCTGACTATAGTTTTAGTAACTTATCAGTAAACAGCGTTTCTGATAATGGTGATGGTTCATCAACAGTGAACTTCACAATTACTGAATCATATGGTGGTAACTCTTATAACAACAACGTATCAATGGTCGTTGATAACAATGCTGCGATCATCTATAGCATCAATTACAACTAATCATACGTTGATTACTGACCTACCCTTCATTGGGTAGGTTTTTTTATTTGAAAAGCGATGAACTTGCACATTTGACGCGTGTTGTCGCATAATAGTAATACCGTATGAAAGGAGATTTCCCAATGACAGAGAAAGATAAAGTGCGACATGCCGCACGGTTGTTTAAGGTTTTAGGAGATGAAACGAGGCTTTCAATCCTCCACCTACTCGCAGAAAATGAGGCGAATGTCTCTACAATTTCTGAGCGTTTAAACATTGAACAATCCAACATCTCCCATCAACTGAAAACTTTAAAAACCCATCGCCTCGTACAATCGCGACGCGAAGGAAAATCGAATATTTACTTCCCAGATGATCACCACGTGTATAGCATGCTCGAACAGGTCATTGCACACGTTGAGGAAGATATTTAAGACATATGATAATAAAAAAATCATATGTCTTTTTTTCCTTTATTCTAATGAATATTTGTGTTAATATGAAAATATAATCATATGAACAAATGTTCATTTAAAAGGAGGTTTCCATACATGAGCCAACAACATGAACACGGAAGTCATAGAATAGCTGTCATATTTTATTTTATCGGGCTGGCGCTCGCAATTATCGCGCTATTTACTAGCAGCGACTATATGTTGATTAAAAATACATTATTCACGATTGCAACGATTGCTGCAGGTTATCACGTCGTTGTGTTAGAAGGTGTTACAGACACGATTGAACGAACGAAAGCAAATCGACGCTTCACACCGAACGCTCATATTTTAATGGGTCTCGCTGCGATCGGTGCCTCGTTAATTGGTCAATTTTGGGAAGGTACCCTACTCATCTTAATCTTTGCCGGTGCTCACTTTCTAGAAGATTATGCAGAGGGACGCAGCCGTCGTGAAATTTCTAAACTCATGGATTTAAATCCGACGACAGCACGTCTGCTCGAGCACGATGGCAACACGCGTATCGTCAATGTCAGTGATTTAGAAATTGGTGATAAACTGCTCGTTTTAAACGGTGATCAAGTGCCCATTGATGGAAAAGTATTATCCGGGGTTACGTCTATCGACGAATCGAGCATCAACGGTGAGAGTATCCCACGTGAGATTTCTGCAGGTGACGAAGTATTCGGTAGTACGATGAACGGTACGGGGACATTTACGATGGAAGTGACGAAAGTACAGACGGATACTGTATTTTCTAAAATACTTCAGTTGGTGAATCAAAATAAAAGCAATCGAACGAAAGTTGCGAGTATCATTCAGCGTTTTGAACCGAAGTATGTAAACCTTGTTTTAATTGCTGTTGTGCTCTTGATTATACTTCCTCCGCTGCTCTCAGATTGGACGTGGGCAGATAGTTATTATCGTGGACTCGTCATATTGATTGCTGCATCACCATGTGCGCTTGCAGCATCAACGGTTTCAGTTACTTTATCCGCAACGTCAAACTTGGCACGTCGCGGGGTTTTATCTAAAGGGACAACGTATATTTCACAGTTCGCGAACATCAACGCTATTCTATTCGATAAAACCGGTACACTGACGAAAGGGAAACCTGAAGTGACAGACTATCAGTTTTTCGGTGTGGATGATGAGCAAGCAATGATTGATGTAATCGTGGCGATGGAAAGAGAATCAAACCATCCGTTAGCAACAGCGATATTGAATGCCTTTGAAGTAAATGAAGTGCTCGATATTAATGTTGAGAACCAGATTGGAACAGGACTTGTTGGTGTCTATGCAGGACACCAATATAGAATTGGAAAGCCAACTTCGTTTGACGCAGTAGACATGGAAATTACAGAATCGAATGAACGGTTAGCAACACTCGGAAGAACAGTTGTCTATGTGGCACGCGACGAAGTCGTCGTCGGATTAATAGCGATGATGGACTTGCCGAATGAAGATGCAAAAGATATGATTGCTTACTTTAGAGAAAACAATATACAGACTGAAATGATCACAGGAGATTCCCAGACGACAGGACAAGCTGTGGCAGATGTATTGAATATTGACTCAGTAAGTGCGAACGTCATGCCGGATGACAAATCAAGAATCGTCGGAGAAATTCAAGATAATTATGGTGTTGTGGCAATGGTTGGAGATGGCGTCAACGACGCGCCAGCACTCGTTAAGGCAGACGTCGGCGTGGCGATGGGAGACGGTACAGACGTCGCAGTCGAAGTATCCGACTTGGCACTGATGAATAACAATTTAACGAACTTAGTTGCAGCACATAAAGTCGCAAAGCGCATGAATAGAGTGATTTGGCAAAACATCATCTTTGCGATGGCGGTTGTTGTGTTTTTAGTGACTGTCAGCTTCCTTGGACTGACGGATATTACTTTGAGTGTCATTATCCACGAAGGTAGTACGTTGGTTGTTATATTAAATGGGCTCCGCTTGTTGAGAGGAAATTAGGAATATTAAGAAAACCAGAACCCGGTGGGATCTGGTTTTCTTGTGTGGGATTTGGTCCCTCCGTCACTGATCGACGAAGTTTATCTTGTATTTATACTGTGGATTTAGTCCAATGTAATACATGAGCAGCACGATTGTCAGTCCATATGAGAATACTGACGCAACGATGAATATCGCAATAATTATCGGATTCATCGGGTCCTCCGTCTTCACGTTCACGAACATTCTAAACATGAAGAACGTAATTGCACCAATCGCCAAAAACGCGTACACATCAGTCACACCGGTAAACATAAACTCAATCGGGTTGGTCGCAGGTTCACGCTCTATCGTCAAATCGGTTGGACTGATTGTTTCTTCAATCACAGAGCTGGCCATTACAGAGATAAAGTACGCTAACGTAATAAAAACTCCAGCATATCGTCTATTCTCATAATAGTTCATCGGAGAAACACTTCCTCCTGTTAACTCGCTCCCTTTAAAATGGTCATAATTCATCGACACCATTTTGTATACATTCAAAACTGGTATAAACGCAAACCATGGTCGTTTATAATTGGCCTTTCTCATCATAAAGAACATCCCTAAACTCAGGATGATATAAACGGCGCCGAGTATTAATGCTAATTGATACAGTGTCATCTTCAAGCTCCTATCTAGTTATCCCTTATAAATCACTATATAGTATTATATAATAGTTTCATTCGATACTTAAGGAGAAACATATATTGAGACGTTTATTTTTAGGAATGACAAGCATAATAGCATTACTGACAGCATGTGATGATAACGAACGCGAGCCAATTGGGCTTGGGGATGATGAAACTGAAACATCAGAAGAGGTTGAGTCTGATAATTCTGAATCTGAGGATAAAGAACCTGAGGACGATGTGCTCGAAGTCGCAGATCCAGATGAAGAAGATTTGTTGTTTGATATCAATGATGAAACGATTCTTGATCAGTTCGTCGATATAACAGAACCGTTCGAAATGCAGTTCGAGAATAACTTTATCCAAAAAGGGATGAATCAAGAAAATATTGAACAACGATATGGAACGTATGATCTTGTGCTTATGACGAATGACGGAATCACTGTTGCGTACGGCAATATCGCTGTGAAATATATTCATGGAAACCCAGCAGGCGAAGGTTTACTGGGAGATCCAACGATTGACCCTGTGACAAACATCGTCACTGAAGTGTTCTACTTTGCCGACGTACCACAAGAAGAAGTGATAGAAGCATTTGGAGAACCCGTGCAACAAGTACCAAGTGCAGAAACGAAAAGTGGACAGGAAGAATTGCATTATATGTATACAGGGAATGAAGGAGAAACCTACACAGTGCGTGCGATTATGAACGATGGTCATGTAGATATGATTGTGCGAGAAGATGAGGCTGGGAATTATAGTACAAGTTCTGATGGTGAAAACGTAGATGAAGCAACGTTTGAAACTTACACAGAAGTAATCGAGACATTTATGGCAGACTATGAAGCGTATTATCAGAATGATGATGAAAGTGTGTTTGAGCATGTGAGACCAGGTTCACAAGCTCAGCAGAATTTAACGCGTGTGAATTATGAGAACTATGAATTGCATGATTTGAGTGTGAATTTCTCCTTTGATCATAACGATGGTACAGTGAGCGTGAATACGAATGTATATTTTGATCACGATGGTTTAGACAACCGACAAAATGCGAGTATCATCTTTACGTTGGATAAGTCTAATCTAGAAATCATCGATTTTAGCGCGTTTAGTGTACAGGATTACTAGGTAAGATTTCTCTTCGTGTCTGTGAGCGAATCTCATTGGAACGCAAATCAATCTGCGCGTCTGTGAGCAACTCTCATTGGAACGCAAATCAATCTGCGTGTCTGTGAGCAACTCTCATTGGCACGCAAAGTGTGAGTCTGCTTATATTTCCGACCTGACAATCACTCCCACACATAACCCAACACAAAAAAGACCGAGTCCCTTTCTTAAAATAGTTGTTCGGATTTCTTTATGAAAAATCACATCATTTAATAATGCAACGTATCTCGCCCAGCATCTTTGGACATGTACATCTTTGCGTCAGCCGCTTCATATAACTTCTTATAATCATCGACATCTTTCGGAAAGTTTGCGAGTCCGACTGACACAGTAACTTCCATCGTGTTCTCTGAAATATCATCTTCTACAGAAATTTCTAAATTATTTACGATTTCAGCTACTTTTTTCACTGCCTGGGCTTTTGAAACACCTGAGAATAAAATGACAAATTCATCGCCACCAATTCTGAACAGACTGGATTCGCCGTTTAACAAACGGTTAATTCTGTGCGTGACATCGAGCAGCACCTGGTCTCCCCGTATGTGCCCAAACGTGTCATTGATCCGTTTAAAATTATCGATATCGATAATTGCAAGTGACAACTTCCCCTCTGCATTCTCCAAACTCTTATTTAAACTCCGACGGTTTTCGGCACCTGTTAAATCATCTAAGTATGTACGTTGTTCGTAATAGCGATTTAAGTCTCTAGAGCGTGTGAGATGTTGGATTTCAAACACAGCGATACAGATAATTACAATCGTTATAAACATCTGAAATATGTAGAGTAAAATGGATGATTCAACGTGGTTCGTGAACAGATCTAAAGTTATAAAAGAAGCCATCTTTGTTATACTTATTATGAGTAAACTCAACCAAAAAATTGGTAACTTTCGAAATATTAAATAGACGATATATCCGAGTATTGCGATACTGATAAAATTCAATATCGGCGTTTGTGCTGTGAAAAACGGAGACGTATATAACCATACAAAATAAATACCAAAACTGATAAAATGTACAGTGGATCCTCTAAAAACCAACCCGACAACAGTAGCTGCGTAACTCAATGAATAAACAGGATCTAAATCTGATTCATATCTAAAAAACGTAAACAATATAGCTGCAGCTCCAAAAATTAAGCCATATATTAATTTGTCATAGAAACTATTCTTATCGATTAGACGTTCTAGTAGTGGTTCAATTCGGTAGTACGCATAAATTAATGCGATTACAACACAAGTCAATATAAAGAAATGTTCTAACATATTCCCACCTTAAATAATTTATATTTCATATTTCATAGCTGTTATCATATGTAGCATTCTATCATTGTGATAATATTAACATACGAATATTTACCATATTACCACAACTTTTCTGAAGGAGAACCTTTTATGACAGATACCTCTTTAAAAATTTATATTGTGGAGCCGGACCCAATATTTAGTCTCGTACTTTATCGTGTATTATACGAAATAAAAGGCGTCTCACCGACTGATATATCAATGTTTGAAGATGGAGATGCATTTTTGAAAAACTATAAATATCAAAATGAGTATTCCATCTATATCATCAATGATATTTTGCCAAAACAAAGTGGTACAAAGCTGATTCAAGAAATTCGTAAGCAAGATGAGGAAGGTATCATTTACATCATGACGAAGTCAAATACAAACCAAGAATTAATCTTTGCAATAGGCTTAGGCGCAGACAATTATTTCATAAAGTCATTTGACCTTGATGTATTTAAAGCAATCATCGAACGAAAAGTTCAAAGAAGGCATACAAAATGGAATTAATTTATATTTTGAATATCGTCATCTTAGTGTTATTCCTCATTATAATAGTCATCGCCACAACGTATATACGTCACTATAATAAACACACGCGTTTAAAAAATGCTATTAATAGCTATAAGCGGGAACATTTCTATGCGTGGTTTGACTATTTATATAAAGGCACAGAACACCCACCACCATTCAAGGCATATCACGAACGCCGGGCGACGATTGAAATATTTTTTGCTATCGTAAGAAATGCAACGACAGAACAGATAGATGTACGCATCTCAAAATTTTTAAGCGAAAATAATATGTCACATTATCATAAAGCGTTAAAAAGCCCACACTGGGCAGTGAGAGTCGATGCATTAAGTGAAATCTCCACATTTAAAATTGATGGTTATATTCAAGTATATACTGATAAGCAAATTGAAAAATTTTCCCTTGAAGAAACAGTGCTCTATTTCACCTATCTTTCAATATTCGATAAAAACCGATTTGAAAATCTATTGTTCACAACTAAAAGGTTGAATGAATTTGAAAGTAAAATGATACTGAATCAATTGGATGATCAGTATTTACTTGATCTTAAAGAAACATTCAATACCATGTCAGTCGATTTGCAAAAAGCCTATTTGGATATCATTCCACACGTCAGAGATGAATCAATTGTAAGGTGGTTGGAGACTCTGATCATACATGATAATTTAGAAATAAGAATTCGTGCACTTAAAGGCATTCACAAAATTGGATATATTGAAAACGAAAGAAAATATTTGCCATTGTTCAAAGCAGATGAATGGCAATTGAGAATGTTTGCTTGTCGCATCGCACCACTTGCCGGTGAATACTTTTTAAAAAATTTAAATGAATGCTTAAATGATGAAGTTAAGCTCGTACGATTAGAAGCAAAACATCAGCTAAACAGACTCTCAATCTACCATGTCGTTTACTCATATTAAGGAGGGGAAGTAACAGATGAGTTGGGAATTATTTTGGACAATTGTCGGTGTTATCGTTCTAATTTATATGATATTTGCAATTCTCTTTTATATTTTGACGATGATTTTCTCTTACTTTTCACTATCTAAGTATAAGCGACTGAACAATCAACCGCTCGAAGATGAGTTTAATATGAATCTTTTTACAAAGCCTGTCTCTATTCTCGTCCCCTCCTTTAATGAGGAAGTTGGAATCATTAACACGATCCATTCATTAATCAATGTAAAGTACCCTGAATCAGAAATTATCGTCATTGATGACGGCTCAAAAGATAAAACGTCAGCGCTCGTTATCGAAGCGTTTAGCATGGTTGAAAAATCAATCGAACCGAGAAATTCTTTGGAAACAAAACCCGTAAAAAAACTGTATTATTCCCAAGACCATGCAAATCTAATGCTCATTATAAAAGAAAATGGTGGGAAATCAGATGCATTAAATTGTGGCATCAACTATTCAAGATATCCTTACTTCTGTTCGATGGATGGCGATTCAATACTTGATGAGAACTCATTGTTAAAAGTTATGAAACCAATCATCGCTTCTGATGGCCAAGTCGTCGCAGCCGGTGGGAATGTCAGAATTGCAAATGGCAGCGAGGTCGATTATGGGAAGTTAAAAGAAAGTGAAATTTACCAACGTCCTATCGTTGCCTATCAGATCATGGAGTACTTACGTGCATTTATGTTAGGCAGAATCTTTTTAACTCGTTTTAATATCGTGCTGATTATTTCAGGTGCCTTTAGCGTTTTTAAAAAAGATATCGTCATTAAAATGGGTGGTTATTCCACAGATATTATCGGTGAAGATATGGAACTTGTCTTAAAGATGCATCAGTGGATTCAAACCGAAGGCACTGACGAGCGGATAGAATTTGTGCCGGAGCCCGTCTGCTGGACAGAAGCACCAACGTCTTTAAAAGTATTACGGCGGCAACGTCGAAGATGGAGTCAGGGCTTGATTGAAAGTTTAACTCGTCATCGATATATGACTTTCAATCCAAAATACAAACGAATTGGACTCATTGCTTTTCCATATTTTTGGTTGTATGAAGCCTTCGGCGCACTTGTTGAATTGGCAGGATATACATACATCGTGCTCTCCCTATTCTGGGATGCAGTCAACTATCCAATTGCCGTTGCACTCTTCATTAGTATCATTTTATATGGTGCAATATTTTCAATCTTTTCACTGTTACTTGAAGCGTGGAGCACGCGTTCATTTATACGACCTCGGATGATGTTGTACTTTATCTTTTTAGCGTTAGTAGAAGGTCTCATCTATCGACCATTCACCATTTTCTTTAGAATGGAAGGGATGATACGCGCCTTATTTAAACGTCAAGATTGGGGTAATATGGAAAGAAAGGGTATCGGTCATGAACAAAATGAAGTTTAACTTTTTAATTATAGTGCTAGGGTTGGTGTTTATAACGATGACAGAACAAGTGAATGCAGAAGAATTCGAATACCCAGCACGTATTAATGGAGAACACTACGAAGTGCTCATCGATGGTGAATGGGAATCGATCACCATTAAAGGTGTCAACATGGGCATGGCACATCCGGGCACATTTCCTGGTGAAGCGGGTATACCTTATGAATCCTATTCAGATTGGATCGAGTGGATCGGTGATATGAATGCGAATGTCATTCGTGTGTACACGTTGCATCCACCTGGGTTTTATCAGGCGTTATATGAATACAATGAAGCAAATCCCGACAAGCCGGTCTATTTGATACATGGGTTTTGGTTAGATGAAAACATCATGCACGGTAGACATGATGCATACGATGAAGAGCTAATCGCAGAATTTGAACACGATGCGATTACAATTATGGACGCCGTTCATGGAGATGCGGATATTCCTGAAACGTCCGGAAAAGCAGATGGTGTGTACACATATGATGTGTCACAGTACACGATTGGCTGGATGTTCGGTACCGAATGGGATCCGACATTTGTTATCGAAACGAACAAAGCATACGAAGACAAACGATCATACGATGGCACGTATTATCGCGTTCAAGATGCACCACCATTTGAGACGTGGATTGCTCAGCAACTCGATTTCATCACGTCATACGAGTATGAAGAATACGGGACGATCAGACCGATGAGCTTCACAAACTGGGTGACGACAGATACGCTTGATCACATTTCAGACGCGTCAGGTGATGATGGAGATGACGCGGTCAGTGTGAATCCAAATCTCATAGAATTAAAAGATAAGATGGTTGAAGTCGGTCAGTTCGCCTCATACCATATCTATCCGTATTATCCTGAGTTTATGAACCATGAGCCCGACTATATTAACTACATTGACCATCGTGGCGAGCGCAACAATTATGCTGGCTATCTGAATGCACTTAGAAAAGTTGTTGATATGCCCGTCGTCGTCGCTGAGTTTGGTGTTCCCGCTTCACGTGGCTTGACCCATCGCAATCCTTTTGGCTGGGACCAAGGATTTAACAGTGAAACAGAACAAGGAGATATCGTCACTCGATTATATGAAGATATCATTGAAGAAGATTACCTCGGAGGCATCATTTTTACTTGGCAAGATGAATGGTTCAAGCGCACGTGGAACACGATGGATTATGACTTACCACATCGCAGACCGTTTTGGTCGAATGTTCAAACGAATGAACAGCAGTTCGGTATTTTGAGCTTCGATCGCTTGAAGATAACGCTCGATGGTGAAGAAGAGGCTTGGGACAATGCGCCTTTGTATGAAAAAGATGATGGCATTTTGAAGTCTGTCAGCATCGATCATGATGAAGCGTATTATTACGTGCGCATCGATTACGATCCTGCATTTAATGGACAGTTCAAGCTGCCGCTCGATATCATACCAAATCAAGGCAATACTTCGATTGATGAAGTGGATCTTTCAAATGGCATCGAGTTTTACGTCGACATCAATGATGAACAATCACGCGTATGGGTCGATAATTACTATGATTTTTACACGATTCAGTATGGTCATCTATTAGAAATGATCGATACGAATGGTTCGCTAGAAGTTGATTCAGGCGAGTTCAATCATATTAACTTTGCGTTGAACCGTGAAGTTTATCTCCCTCATTTGGATGAAACACTACCATTTGAATTTTACGAGACAGGACAGTTAAAGGCAGGTATTGCGGATCCTGAACATGAAGATTATAATGCGTTAAATGACTACAACTGGAATAAAGAAGAAGGTTGGATTGAAATCCGTTTGCCGTGGTTATTGATTGGCGCGAAAGATCCAAGTTTGCGTATATTTAATGCAAACATTGCTGAAGATGGATTAGAAGCTGAAACTGAGATAGACGGTATTCGAATGGGTGTGTTGGCGATTGAAGATGCTCGTGTTGAAGATAGCTTTCCGAGTATGGAAGACGAAGTGTTAGGAAGTCTTGAAATGTATACGTGGGAGACATGGCACGAGCCAGAATATGCACCACGATTGAAAAAATCGTACGATATTATAAAAGAATTGTTTGATCGATATTAACTAAAAACGGTCATGGCACATTGAATGTGTTATGACCGTTTTGGTTTTATCCTACAAACTTCTCTTCAACTGACCGTTCAACGCATAACGGTCTTTTGCTAATTGGATGAGTTGTGTGATTAACTCCGTATATGGCACGCCGCTCACTTCCAGCAGTTTTGGATACATACTGATGCTCGTAAAGCCTGGCAATGTGTTCACTTCATTTACGATAACTTCGCCCGACTCTGTTAAGAACACATCTACGCGTGACAATCCTTCACAATCCAGTGCACGATATGTACGTGCTGCGACGTCTTGAATCTTCACGATTTCTTCATCCGTTAAGATTGCTGGAATCCGAAGACTTGCACCATCATCAGACACATACTTTGATTCATAATCGTAAAAATCGATGTTGCTCACAATTTCACCTGGCATACTCAATGTTAAATCCTCATTGCCAAGTACAGAAACTTCGATTTCACGTCCAACAATGCCTGATTCTATCATCACTTTCGTATCGAGTGAGAATGCTGTATCTAACGCTTTTTTAAAATCATCAGCATCGCTTAACTTCGTCACACCGACCGATGATCCTTGGTTCACTGGCTTCACAAACATCGGCACACCAAGCACACCTTTTACTGCATCAAACGACACGTGGTCCTTTTCAAAACTTTTAAACACAAGCCCAGGTGCCACTTGAATGCCCGCTTCTTTTAACAATCGTTTCGTCATGTCTTTATCCATGCAGACGGATGATGCACGCGTGTTGCAGCCAACATACGCAAGTTCTAACATCTCAAGCATACCTTGTAAGTTTCCATCTTCGCCGGCATTTCCGTGAAGCACCGGAAACACAACATCGATGTTTAGCACTCTGTCATTAAACATAAAGCCAGTCGCTGGCATGAGTGACAATACATGCCCCGCACTTTCATCAACGGGAATAATCTCCTGATTTTCATGATAGATAAAACGACCATTTTTGTTGATGTATATCAATTTGACGTCATGCTTGTCCTTATCGATTGCATTGAAGATACTTGCTGCCGAGCGGATCGACACCTCGTGCTCTGTAGATTTTCCACCGTATAAAATTGCCACTTTAATTTTCATCATATTCTTTACTCCTCATCAAGATAAATGCATCCCGTACTAATTGTGCGATGATGTCTTGCCGCGTTAAAGCATCACCCGACACCACACCGATAAACCCCGTCGGTCCTGATTCATCCGGCTTTTTAAATTGAATGCCCGCCACTTTTTCTACCGTTCCGTTTTTATTTGTTATCGTACACCAATTCGAAATGTATGTCTCTCCAAGCACTGTATTAAATCCAGATTCGAGCCCGATTGTGTACGTTGCATCCGGATGTGTTTGACGTACCGCTTGTGCGCGGTTCATCGCACCCGTCAGTGTTTCATCATCACCTATAGGTTTTTCACTAACACCGCTGCTCGTTTTTATGCCCATGACTTCGAAATCTGTAAAAAATTCTTTCGCTGCTTGCCTCACTGCATTTACTTTATGTTCATTTTTACTGCCTACTATTATTTTCATATCGACATTTTACCATAAAAAAGAACCTCGACTCGAGGTTCTACTTATCTAAATATACTGTTTTCTCTTCAAACGGTGTGCGTTTACCTTGTTTATTAATTGAGCTATAGCCCACCGGCATTAGTCCGTATACTTCTTCATCGCCAACAAGACCAAGCGCATCTCTAAATAAGTCAACATTATATATTGGTCCGCTCAACCATTGTGTATTCAAGCCTTCTTCTTCAGCCACCAGCATCATGTTTTGTCCCGTAATCGCAACAGCCGCTCGATCTTCTAATGGATCTGCTTTCGGATTATCACTCGGCACATACACGATGAATATAATGACTGGTGAAAGGAACAAACGGTTTCCAATTTTCTCAATTTTTTTCTGACCACTCTCACTATCCGGCTCTCTCACACGACCGTATGCGACTTTTTTTAACGCCTTTGACAAGCGGTCGCGCGCTTCTCCAGTCACGACGATAAACTTCCATGGTTCCGTTAAATGGTGGTTCGGTGCCCATGTGCCCGCTTCTAACATGCGGTCTATGGATTCTTTCGGTGGCACTTGATCATTCATTCCACCGACCGTTCGTCTATTTTTAATCGTATTAAATACTTCGCTCACACGTATCCCTCTTTCTATTTATATTTGAGTTTGTAGTACAAGTAATACAACGAAGGTGTTGCAATCAATGATAACAATGTTGAGAAAGAAATTCCTGCAATAATTGTAATTGCGAGTGGTACAAACAGCGCGTCTCCTGAGAGTGCAACTGGAACCAATGCGATGATTGACGTCAACATCGTTAAAATAATTGGTCTGAATCGTGCAAAACCGGCATCTACAATTGCTTCTTCAATATTCATCTGACCTTCTATTCTTCTATATTCAATGAAATCAATCAAGACAACAGCATTTCTCACGACAATTCCAGATAGTGAGACCATACCCATAATTGCTAAGAAACTAATCGGTGTTTGCGTAATAAACAGCCCGATGATGCCACCGCTAAATGCAAGTAAAATCGTAAACACAATGACCAGTGGTAAGCGTAATGAATTGAACTCCCATGCAAGCACAAGGTAAACAAGAATCATAATAACTGTGAATAATATACCAATCTCAACGAAGAAGCTTGACGTATCTTCACTATCACCCTCAGTAATAAGTGTTGTCCCGTCATCGATGCTGTCTCTAAAATCATCCACATAGTCATACACCATGTCCGTATCATCTGAGAATATTTTTATTTCTACGAATCTATTGCCATCTTTATGTTGTATCAGTGGAGTCAAGTTCTGTCTACTTACTTCTTCAATATAGCTGATATCTGCTACATCACTTTGTCCATATTGAATATGTACTTCTTTCTCAGCATTCGACTCGATGACACTATCTATCGGGAACCCTCTACCGAACAAGTTGAGATCACTTTTCGCCTGACCGTAAGTCACCGGGGCATTTTCTAGGGCTTCCGCATCAATTTCATACATGACGGTTTCAACAGGCTCGCCGACATTAGATTCGATTGCGATGTCTTGCTCCCTAAAGTAATTCGCCACCTCATCGGCACGACTGACCAGAACATCAAGGTCATCATTATATAATTCAATGATCACCGGGGCATTCACAGGTGGACCCTGCACAACTGTATTAAAGAAAATGAGCGGATCATTACCGAATGTATCTTGATAAGAAGCTTCATAAGTTTCTATCGTTTCAGCATCGGACATGATTTCTTTATCGATCTTTAGGACGATTTGTCCAGTGTTACTACCCGGCTTAGACAAGTCAGAACCGAACAAATTGTTTGTCCCCTGTCCTGTAAATATAATCGTCTCTTCAACGTGCGGCATCTCGAGTTCCATTTGGTTTGCTAACGCCATGATATCCTCATGCGTCGAAGCAATCGGTCGCTCTGTCGGATAAATCACATCTACCGTTACTTCATTACGGTCAGCCGCCGGGAAGAATTCGAATGGCGTAAATCGAACGAGAACAAACGAACTCACACACACGATAAAAACAATGATGAATGATACGAATGGTTTTTTAATTGAATTCGCGAGCAATTTGTATGCATACACTTTTGCTCCCCGAGTGAAAAGACCACCTAAAAATCCTGGGTTTTTACGCACCTTAGATCCAGAAAGTAAATATCTAAGTGCCGGAACAAAAAAGAGTGCAAGTATCGTGCTGACGATCATCGTAGTGATTAAAATAGATGGTAACGCTCGGATGAACTGACCGTTTGCACCGGATAATAAAAGCAGTGGTAAAAATGTAAACACGATTGCAATCGTTGAAGCGATGACAGAAGGTGCCACTTCTTGCGTTCCGGTAATCATGGCATCTTTTCTAGAGTCACCTAAGGCTAGTCGCCGCTCTATGTTATCGCTGACTACGATTGAGTCATCGACGATAATCCCGAGTGCAATGATCAAACCGATGACTGAAATCGTGTTTAAATCGACATCCATAAACGGAATTGGAATCAGACCAATTAACACACTGAGTACAATTGTGATTGAGATAATCAACGCACTGATGACACTCAGTCCAGAGAATGTTCCGATCACTACAGCGATTAGTGCCAATCCAAGTGAAAGGTATAGACCAGAGAATATATCCTCGACATTTTCACGTTCAGACTGAATCATCGTCAACTCGATGTTGTCATCTAAATTTGCTGAAGCATCATCCATAATCTCTTCCACACGTTTGGAAACCGTCGTTGCATTTTCACCCGTACCGAGTAACGCTGTCAGTGACACTGATGGTTGTCCACGGTAACTGATTATATCTTCAAGCATCTCTGATGCTTCTGTAATCGTGGCAATATCTAGAAGTGGTGTTCCATTGATCTCCACGGTTTCAATGAGTTCTAACGGTTCTAAGTCAGAGAATCCAATGCGAATATCATCGGATTCGTCACTTGTAGAAAGTGATGCCGGTCTAAGTGCAGTATTGATTTCATCTATAATTTGGAACGGGAAAATCTCTGCTTCTAGCATGGCATCCCGATCGATTGCGATGTTATAAAATGTCCCGCTATACCCTTTAGTCGACACACTCGCAACACCATCAACTGCTTTAATATCTCTTTCCAATTCCTTTACTTGCTGTTCAATTTCTTGAAGTTCTTCATATGTATCCGCTGTAAATAAATAACTGACGAGTGGGAAATTATTAGAAAATGATGAAGCAACAGGTCGATTCGCCGTTTCAGGCAATTGTGACAACGCACTATTAATCACATTGTTCACACTGCTGACCACTTGGTTTTTATCTGCATCGTCTTTTAGTTCTAATGTAATCGCAGAAACATCATCTTGCGACGTCGATACCGTCGACGCAATCCCTTCAACATCTGCGATTGCAGGCTCAAGTACGTTCGTCACGTTCTCCTCTATACTCTGCGCATCTGCCCCACCCCATACTGTCGTGACATTTACAAAGTTAATATTCGTTTCAGGAATTTCACGCTGATCTAGCGTTAAAAATGTATAAATACCAAACAATGCTATTGCAAAGATAAAAATAACAAAAATGCGACTTCTTTTTAAAATACTATCAAGTATTGCTTTCATATACCATCCTCAATTAATGCATCAGCCAGATAACTATTTAGATGTATTATATCTTCGAATCACTGACTCATGTCGAATTTTTAAAGTCCTAATAATAATAGTAACACACCCCACGACCATTCCCTTTCAATAATAGGGGTGTCTTGAATTTTATCGTGTAAAACGTAAGATAAATGTGATGCAATATTGCTATTTTGTGGATTTTCTTAGTGAAGTTTAGTTTTAATCCTTATTCTAATGATAGTAATTGATTTTTAGCTGAAAATTGTACACAATATAAGAGAAGATACTAAAAATTTAGGAGTGTAATTCATGAATCAAAAACAGTTTGAAAAAATTAAAACTGACCACGGATTTATTGCAGCACTTGATCAAAGCGGTGGAAGTACACCGAAAGCATTAAAAGCATACGGTGTAGACGAAGACCAATACTCAACTGAAGAAGAAATGTTTGACCTCGTTCACGAAATGAGAACGCGCATCATCAAGTCGCGCGTGTTTAACTCGGACCGTGTCATCGGAGCAATCCTATTTGAACAAACGATGGACCGTACAATCGATGGTGTTTACACTGGAGATTATTTAGCTGAAAAAGGCATCGTTCCATTCTTAAAAATCGACAAAGGACTTGCAGACGAAACGAACGGCGTTCAGTTAATGAAGCCAATACCAGACTTAGATTCTCTCCTAGACCGTGCTGTTGCACGCAACATTTTCGGTACGAAGATGCGCTCTACAGTTAACGCTGCTAATGCTGAAGGTATTAAGGCGGTTGTAGAACAGCAATTCGAAGTTGCGAAACAAGTGATTGCGAAAGGTTTATTACCAATTGTTGAACCAGAAGTAAACATCACGATTGAAGACAAGCATGAAGCTGAAGTTATTTTGAAAGAAGAAATTGCAAAACAACTTGAGACGTTAAGAGATGGCGAGTTCGTCATGCTGAAATTATCATTGCCATCTGAAGATAACCTATACAAAGATTTCGTGAATCACCCACACGTCGTGCGTGTTGTTGCACTTTCTGGTGGATACTCACGTCAAGAAGCAAACGAAATCCTTGCACGTAACGAAGGCGTTATCGCGAGCTTCTCACGCGCACTTGCTTCAGACTTACGCGCAGATCAAAGCGACGAAGACTTCATGATTAAGTTGAACGAAGCAATCGAATCAATTTATACAGCTTCGCTGTAATTGTAGTTTGAAAGACAAACGGTGTTTGCATCCTATTTTTGGGATGCGAACGCCGTTTTTTTAGTTATTAAATCCATTTGTGTGTCTGTGAGGAAGTCTCATTGGAACGCAAATCAATCTGCGTGTCTGTGAGCGAGTTTCATTGGAACGCAAGTCAATCTGCGTGTCTGTGAGCGAGTTTCATTGGAACGCAAATCAATC
>DYYI01000108.1:0-3997 GCA_020741755.1 Aliicoccus persicus
AAATTAGAAATACTAGCGGAAATACATGAGGACTTATTCTCGACGGAATCTAATAAACTGTATCCTACTGGATTTGATAAACTCGATAACCTAATCGATGGATTTGAGCGGCAACAGTTAAATGTCGTAGCTGCAAGAAGTTCAATGGGTAAGACTGCATTTGCATTACAACTTGCAGACAACCTTCAAAAGATAGACGATGCCGAAGTTGTGTTTTGTTCAATCGAATCAACAGAAAAGAATATGACACACCGATTGCTTTCCAGTTTATCGTTAGTCGATTTAAGAAAGTTCAAAGATCCGTACAATCGCATGACTGAAAGTGATATTGAAAAAGTAATGATGGCAAGTGATGTATATTACAAATCAGATTTTGTGATTGAAGAACACACAAGATTGACACCAAATAAGATTAGGCAAATTGCTAACCGTATACCACGCGATAAAACGGGATTCATCATCATTGACTATCTACAACTGATGAGTTCAGATGAGCGAATTAATGACGAGTATGAGCGCATAACAGATGTGTCACGTGAATTGAAAATCATTACCCAGGAATATGAAAACATCGTCTTAATTCCATTGGCACAAGTCAATCGTGGCACAGAAAACCGTAATGACAAGCGTCCGATGATGTCAGACATTCGTAACTCTGGGCAGATTGAACAAGATTCATCGATGATACTCATGCTATATCGTGATGATTACTACAACAAAGAAGAAGGTGCAGACAAATCAGACCCAAGCACATTAGAAGTTATCGTTAGAAAAAATAAAGATGGCGGATTGGGTACGGCAGAACTCGATTTCTATAAATCCGTTCAGAAAATATATTAGGCGGTGCAAGAATGGAATTAAATAGAATATACAACGAAGATTGCTTAGAGGGTATGAAGCGTATACCTGACAAAAGTGTTGATATGATATTATGTGATTTACCTTATGGAACGACGGCATGTGCGTGGGATACAATTATACCTTTCGAGTCGTTATGGGAACAGTACGAAAGAGTTATAAAAGAAAATGGTGCGATTGTGTTGACGGCTTCACAGCCATTCACAAGTGCGTTGGTCATGAGTAAACCAGAACTTTTTAAACATGAGTGGATCTGGGAAAAACAGAAAGCTAGTAATTTTATGGCGGCGAAGTATAGTCCTCTAAAATATCACGAAAGCATATTAGTTTTTGGTAAAGGTAGAGTTAATTACAATCCACAGAAATATAAAGTCTTAGAAATCGAAGAATTGATTTCCAAGACAAAGAAAGAATTAGAGCAAATCATGATAAATAGAGAATACGATAGATTTGGGAAAATAGATAGACGTAAAGTCGTTAATGACCCAACAACTAATAAGCAACATTTAGGAAATAGAGTGGTAAGGACAAGGAATAGTGATACCGGGTACAGAAATCCTAAAAGTGTCTTAAAAATAAATAAGTCTATCAACAAAAACATTCACCCAACCCAAAAGCCTGTGCCATTATTCGAGTACCTGATTAAAACATACACAAATGAAGGTGATGTGGTACTTGACAACTGTATGGGTAGTGGTACAACAGCGATTGCCTGCATAAACACGGAACGTAACTTCATTGGATTTGAGTTAGATGAAACATATTACGAAAAGTCAATGGAACGCATAAAGAATCACACAACGCAAACAGATGCATTCGATCTTATATAAAAAGGTGATGCAATGAACGTATTAGAATTGTTACAAGAAATGGAATTTGGTATCAAGATTCATTCTAAATTTGACGGTGGAGATGTCGCAGTACGCACACTCACTATGCAGCGTGAAGTGATTTTATATCTGATTGAAAATAAAAAAATAACGGCAAGCGATGATGAAAAAGCATATTACAACTTTGTTAGACAATACACACCGAAAGACTTATACAAAGTGGCGGAGCATTACAGACGGTCAAAAGGTAATGCTCCGCTTAATTACCAAGCATATAGATAGGGGTGAAGAATAAAGACGGCGGACTCGGCACGGCAGAATTGTAATTTTACAAGAGTATACAAAAATTTATTGAGGTGGTAAATATGAGGATTGTGAAAGAAACGAAAGGGTTAGGTGTGTTAACTTTCCAGGAAGTTGGATACGAAACAGCTAAAGAGATGATAATAAAAAATCATTATTCAAAAAAGTGGAATGCTGCATTTGGTACTTTTAATGTCGGTGTATACAAAGAAGGTGTTTTAAAAGGTGTGGCGGTGTATGGGAATTTGATGAATACAAAGTCTTATGGGAACATTTCAAATCATGGAGCAGGTAGCGTTATTGAATTAAATAGATTGTGGATTGACGACGAATTAGGACACAATGCCGAAACACTTCTAATATCTTCTAGTATAAAAATATTAAAGAAAGTACGTCCTGAAGTGAAGTATATACAAAGTTTCGCTGATGGGAGACTTGGTTGCGGGACTATTTATAAGGCCGCAAACTTCGACTACTACGGATATACAAAGAGTTTATTTTTTAAAGACGATTTAACGGGTGAGGTGTTTCATAAAGTGCCATTAGAAAATACCGAAGTGATGACAGGGATGATGGCCAAGAATGCACTTTATTTTTCCGGTAGGTTGACCGCCTTTTATGTAAAAACTTATCGCTATATATATAACTTAGATAAAAAAGACAAAGCGAAGCTGAAATCGATCCCTTATCCAAAATATGAGAAAGGGCAAGAATGGATTGAAAACTATATGCATCCTCCAGGGTTGCTAGCTAGATTATATGTTATGTACGACTTTATCGGTGATGTATATAATGCGAAAAAGGCAAAGATGGAACTGGTTTCTTTGGGCTACGACGAAATGGAAATAAAGACTTTGTTTGATAGGAAAAGTAAAAATAAAACGTTTTTAAGGTTGAAAAAAGAAAGATTTAACACGCAAAAATCTAAAGAGTTGGCTCGCCTTAAAATTGAAGGGTACTTAGATGAAGTCGATGAAGTCGATGATGTAGATCAAACCGATATATTTGACTTCATATGAGGTGTCTGATGAATATATTAAAGTTACTGGATGTCATTGAGTGGTCTATTGAGGATGCGAAGCAATATGATGACGGCCTACCTGCCGTCCGGGGATTCACAATTTATCGAGATGTGATTCTATACCTTGTTTCCGAGGGGAAAATCGAACTCACGGACGACCAATCTAAATTTGATGAGTACACCAAAACGTTTACTATATCAGCACTCTATAAAGTTGCTGAACACTACCGCAAAACCAACAACCTGCCACGGTTGTTATATACACAACCAATATATTACATGAAGGAGCAGAAACATGCAGATTATTATTGAAGGGCGTCCGCAACCACAAGGTCGGCCCCGTGCAGTAAGAATGGGCGCAGGTGTCAGAATGTATGATCCACCGAAAAGTAAGGCATATAAACAGATGGTAGCTGCGAAGGTGCGTTCATACATGAAAATTAATGGGATACAGACGATTACAGAGCCGATAGCTGTTCATCTGAACTTCTACTTCACACCACCGAAATCATACAGTAAGAAGCGAATACAGGCGATTGAAGCGAAGGAAGAATTATTCACGAAGAAGCCTGATCTGGATAACTTAGCGAAGTCGATACTCGACTCCTGCAACAACTTATTATTTAAAGATGATTCTCAAATCGTTGGGCTTACCATTGGGAAACATTACGGTGATGAAGATTATGTCGATGTGAAAGTGCAAATTATAGAAACTGGTAAAAAATTAGATAATACTTAAATTAACCATTGCACAACGATTGAACAAGTGTTACAATATATGTATACCAATAAGGAGGATGATTAAATGAGAGGTTATATAATGTATAAAGTTGGTCATATAACATTTAAAAAAGAATACGTTCCCAATTCTAACGATCTTAGCGAATCAGATATTTTTATACGCTTGATAAATTTTAAAACCGATATAATTAAGAGTGAACGAGAAAATGTTAATTTGGTATTCAAAGGACAAATAATAGCAGGG
>DYYI01000109.1:0-6204 GCA_020741755.1 Aliicoccus persicus
ATTAAATGCACTCAATGTTGCACATGAAAATATTACAATGATGTCTATTCAAATGGGTGAACTGGAAGATAGTACGGGTCAATCGCACAGTCTCGTCTTTGTGACTTCAGAAGGTCATGAAATTTTCCCAATGGCAGAACAAAACGAACTTTTACTAGACGGATCATTACAAGATGAAGGGATTCAGTCAGGTGAAGAAGTATCAACACGTTTGATTTCTGACGAACTCACAGTCTCTGGTTTTACAGAACAACAAACATACTCTCACTCACCTGCTGCATTTATTCATCCGGATGATTTCAGTGAACTCGTTCAGTCGGATTCACCACAAATTGTATTCGTAGAAGAAGAAGCGGCAACAATCGATGGACTCACAGCGTATTCGAATAATGAGTTCTTAAATACGCTTCCGAGCTTTTCATCTGAACAGATGTCACTCAACATGATTACGTATTTCCTATATGCCATAAGTGGCTTATTGTTCGCGATATTCTTCTATATGATTAACGTTCAAAAGCTCACGACATTCGGTATTTTAAAAGCAGTCGGTGTAAAAACCATCACATTATTTAAAATGATGTGGACACAGATGATACTCATCACAATTATTGCACTTGGCATTGCAGTCGGTATTAGTCAACTGCTAGTCATGGTGATGCCGGATGCTATCCCGTTCCAATTAACATGGGAAGTCACATTGTTCACTTCAGTCGTATTCATAATCATTGGATTCATCGGTGCGACATTGTCTGGAATTCAAATTAGCAAAGTAGAACCGATGCATGCCATTAATCAAGGAGGTGCTTAAATGATTACAATCGAAAATTTAGAGAAGTCTTTTCATTTCGATTCAGGGGAAGATAAAGTACTCGACCAAGTGAATTTATCACTCAAATCAGGTGAAATTACAGCATTGAATGGTGTGTCAGGTTCAGGGAAAAGTACGTTACTCACAATAATCGCTGGCTTACAAAACGCGACGAACGGAAAAATTTATATCGATGGTGTTGAGTTAACGAACTTAAAAGAAAGTGAGTTGAGACAACGTCGTGCATCGCAGTTTGGTTTTATCTTCCAACAATCGCACCTCATTCCTTTCCTTTCGGTTAAGGACCAGCTGTCATTTATGATTGAAACAGCGGGTAGAAAATGGAGTCGAAAAGTGCGAGAAGAGAAAATTGATGCAATGTTAGAAGCGGTTGATATGATGAAACATAAAAACAGTGATCCGAACAATCTATCCGGTGGTGAAAAGCAACGCGTTGCGATTGCACGCGCCCTCATTCATGAACCTGAGATACTATTTGCAGATGAAGTGACGGCGAGTTTGGATTCAAAACGTTCAAAGCAAGTGATGGAAATCATTCGACACATTGCTGAGACAAGAAAAATTACAGTGCTCATGGTGACGCATGATGAAGATATGCTACAATATGCGGACCGTATTGTCACGATGAAAGACGGAAAAATACTCGAAATATAGACTTCAGAACCTTATTAAACTAAGGTTCTTTTTTTATTGGCTTCACGTATAATGAAAGAAATACATACTGTGAACGGAGCAAATACATGAAACAAACAATTCATCCAACAAAACTATCTGGAACTGTTCAAGTACCATCTTCTAAAAGTGTGAACCACCGTGCAATTATCAGTGCGAGTTTAGCTGATGGTACGAGTAAAATTGAAAATGTCTTTTTCTCTGAAGATATCCATGCAACAATCGGTGCGATGCGTGCGATTGGTGCAACTATTACAATCCAAGAAAATACATTGATCATCGATGGTATTGATTTAAAGAAACAAACATTTGAAGTGCCAGTCAACATCGATTGTGGAGAATCTGGTTCAACTCTGCGTTTTATCATACCGATCATTGCGGCAATGCCTGGGCAATACATGCTAACAGGACGTGGGTTGCTACTACATAGACCGATGACGCCGTTCATTAAAATGCTGGATGATTCGAATGTTAAACATGAGTTTACGACGACAAGAATTATGATTGACTCAAGAGATCATCAGCTGAAACCAGGCGAGTATCGATTGCCTGGTAACATTAGCTCGCAGTTTATTACCGGTTTATTATTTACTTTGCCGCTACTCGCTAAAGATTCAAAAATCATTATCGAGTCAACGCTAGAATCGACGGGCTATATTGACCTGACAATCGATACGTTGAGAGATTTCAATGTTTCGATCAACAGAAACAGTTATGAAGATTATGATGTACCCGGCAATCAAACATATGAGCGCACGACATATACAATCGAGGGTGACTATTCACAAGCGGCATTCTTCTTAGTGGCCAATCAACTGGGTCATGATATTACGCTAAAAGGTCTAAAAGAAGACAGTAAGCAAAGCGATAAAGAACTGATCAACTTCTTAAGCATCTTAAATACAACAACAGAGGCAGTGACGCTGGATGGTTCAAACTGCCCAGACGTTATACCGGCACTCACTCTTGCATGTGCACTGGCGAATCATCCGACAACTATAATCAATGTCGGACGACTGCGTATAAAAGAATGCGACCGACTGAATGCAACGGTCACGGAATTAAATAAACTCGGAGCGAATACGATTGAGCATGAGACATCAATTGAAGTACACCCGGTGAAATCATTAAAAGGTAACGTCGAAGTAGAGAGTTATAACGACCACCGCATGGCGATGATGTTGGCGATTGCAGGCACTGTGTGTGATACACCAATTACGATTAATGAATCGGAGTCTGTGAACAAATCATTCCCAACATTTTGGGATGTTATTAGAAAATTAGAGGGAAATTAAAAATAATTTTCAACATAGATGTGTGAGTTGCTAACATGTGGATAACGTGGATAAATGTCAATAAATATGTTAGAAACATGGTGTTATGGGCATTTAACTGTGTATAACTCTGTGGGTAATGTGGATAAGTGTGTGGATGATGTTGAAATATTGATGACATTTATATGGTGTTGAAAATTTCACAATGTGAATTTGTGTATGAAAATTACACTCATTAATTAAAAAAATGCTTGAGTAGTTAGAGGTTACAAATATGAAAATCACGATAATTTCAGTTGGAAAACTGAAAGAAAAATATTGGTTGGCAGCAGTAAAAGAGTATGAAAAGCGACTCAGTGGATATGCAAAAGTGACTTTGATTGAAGTGGCTGATGAGAAAGAGCCGAATAATGCGAGTGCTGCTGATATAGAAATTATTAAAAATAAAGAAGCGGAACGTATTTTGAATAAGATTAAAGATGCGCAACATGTTGTGACGATGGAGATTGATGGTAAGTCGTATACGAGTGAAGCGCTGGCTAAAGAATATGAACGATGGATGAATCAAGGTAAAAGTGATGTTGTGTTCGTGATTGGTGGTAGTAATGGTATTGGTGGAGCGGTTAAAGCAAGAAGTAACCAGCAGATCAGTTTCGGTAAGTTGACATTCCCCCATCAGATGATGAAAGTATTTTTGTTGGAGCAGTTGTTCCGGGTGAATAAGATCATTAAGAATGAAGCTTATCACAAGTAGTGCGTGTTAAGACACAGTACGCCATGTGGTAACCAGAAGCGTATCATAAGTGATGTGATTGCTTAAAATAAACATAAATTATTCATTACTTTGAAGATTCTTTATAATACAATTAGTTTGTTGAATTCAAATAAAGTTTATGAGGTGAATGGAAATGACTCAATATTGGTTAATATCTGCAAATCATAATAAATATGATCATGAAGCGGCATTCCAAAAATGGGGTTTTATCGACTGGAAACAAGGTAACTATTCTTATCAAGTGAACGATATTGTATATATTTATGCTAGTGCTCCTTTTCAAACTATTAAGTATAAAACACAAGTCGTAGAAATAGATAAGACAAGGAATGACATTGTAGATGACTCTCAATTTTGGAAAGACAGAACTAAGTATGAAGAAGCATTACAAGGTCGATTTATGGAATTAAAATTGATTGAAGAGTTCGCATCTGACGAAAGACACTTGAAAAATTTAATAGAAAATGGTTTGAAAACGGCTCCTCAAGGACCACAACGATTATCAGAACCGCTTAGAACTTACCTTCTAGAATTAGAAAACTTTTCTGTGCTCTACCCTGAGGTTATACAAAATGACACGTTGTATGAAGGAGTCAAAGAACAAGTTGCTGTAAACAGATACGAGAGAAGCTCTAGAGCACGCCAGGAATGTATAAATTATTATGGATACAATTGTATGGTATGTGATTTAAATTTTGAAAATGAATATGGTGAGATAGGAAAAGAATTTATTCATGTACATCATATTGTTCCCTTATCAGAGATAGGTAAAGAATATAAAATAGATCCAGTTAAAGATTTAAGACCGGTTTGTCCAAATTGTCATGCGATGATACATAGGGGTTTAGAAGTGGAATTTTAAGTAGTAGATTAAAGTTTATCAAAAAGAATGAGTAATTATAAATGTTAAGATTAATTTAGATGAGAAAATAGTTTCTCAGAATATATCCATGAAAAAGAAATCAAAACTGATGAAGAGCATCGAGAAGATGATGTAGAAAAACTATTGAAAAATATAGATGAACAAGACGATTAAAAGTTTTTCAAGCGGGAGGTTACTTAATGAACTAATGGAAACCAAAACAATCAACGATGAAGGTACGTTGGTAAAAGACTATACTTTTACTAAACCCTCTACGGCAGCTTTAATTGTTGCACGTAAATCTTCTAATGGATGGACAATGTGGAAGAAAAAAGATTAAAAAAACACTAGATAAGTGTGTACCACGGTATTAATCTTCTTCTTTTCAGTAGAGCTTGAAGGATATCAGATGTAAAGGGTTGCTCTCTCCCTTAAATTAGTGAGAAAGCTTAATCCTAGAAGAGAAGCATGCCCCCTTATATTGAATTACTGTATTAAAGAATATAAACTATAAAATGAATTTGTTTAAATTAAGAACGTTATCATTTAGTAATCAGTTATGATTCATTCCATTTTTCTTTGTATCGAATACGTTTTTCCAGTAATTTTCTCTTTCAAGAATAATTTCACTTTTGGTTCTGGTATCAAATATCTCCAGAATGGAATACTGAAAGTATTTTTGAATATGCTCCTTGCCCTTATTTAAAAGAATATTATTAAATTCTTTATTGCCTCCTGTCAGGTTTTCCAAATGGGCGTAACCTGACCATCGTTGCCATATACCATCAGTGTTTCCGGAAGCAGAACCAATATATAGTTTGCCATTACTTTTGTCCGTAATCACATATACACCTTTAACATAGCTAAGAGCAGATTTCCAACTAGGATCTTCTCTTAAGAGAACTTGTTGCATTTCTTTATGGCTCATGCGGACATTCTGATAACCAGGAAAATGTCCTAGTTTAATGTTAGGAGCAATTTCGTATACTTCAGGGTTTAATTGATCTTGAATCGTATGATAGCGACGGTTATAAACATCTCTACCGATAGGCTTCTCAATTTTAACAATTAATCTTTTTATATATTCTTGATACTCTTTCATTAAAGTCAATTCATATCCTACATCATTAAAAACTTCAGGGAGTTTCTTTTCAACTTTATATAGTCCGCCAAATGCAAAGTATTCCGGTCCATAAGGATAATATTGAGCCATAGCAATCAAGTACTCAGCATGATTAAGATTATTGTTGGACTGTTTTGTCTTCCAACTATTCATGATGAGCCATTCCGGATCATCCTCTAATAATAGATCCCAGGCCTTCAGGTTTGGGTCAGCGGGATTCATATTAAATTTTATTTTCGTATGAGCATTATTTGGTGTTTTAATAAACTCTGATAACTTTATCATCTCTTACTTCGTCCTCCCTTCATTAAAAGTTTGTTTTTATGTATTATACCAAAATAATATAGTAAATATTGGGATGAATAAATCAGCTGTTAAAGTTATTAAAAGTTAGATAAAAACCGCACCATAGAATGATAAGCAGAGAGTTATCATAAGTGATGCGAAGTTTAATTAAAATTAAAAGGAAGCCAGAAATGGCTTCCTTTATTTTATGCCTCATTTAATTTCCTTAGTATGCAGTCCCTCCGCCGTCTACTGCAAGACCTGTCCATTAACGAAACTCGATTCGTCTGAGCCTAGGAAAACTGATTCTTCTGCTGCTCTCAGGCTGTTTTCCGAACCGTCTGCAGCGAGCAATATTGATTTATACAAGGTGTATTCCTCTTT
>DYYI01000110.1:0-20159 GCA_020741755.1 Aliicoccus persicus
GTGGATTGATCATTTGTTTAGGCAAGTCGACTTGCCACGGATCGGACTGACAACATGGTCCGGTAATGCGCGCATGATGCGTGTGGCGGAGAAACTGGGCATGACGATGGAAGCTCGAGTGAGAAAAGTTCGCTATTATGATGGTGAATACTATGATTCTATTCGAATGGGTGTGCTCCGAGAGGAATGGGAGCCGGTTGAGTGACAACGAGAGGAGTTCATTGGCGCGTAGATTAGGTTGCGTGTCAGTGAGCGAGTCTCATTGGAACGTAAATCAATCTGCGTGTCTGTGAGCAAGTCTCATTGACACGTAAATCCATTTGCGCGTCAGTGAGCGAGTCTCATTGGAACGTAAATCCATTTGCGCGTCAGTGAACGAGTCTCATTGGAACGCAAATCAATCTGCGCGTCAGTGAGCAACTCTCATTGAAACGAAACTCAACAAAAAAGACACCCATCAGGGTGTCCAATCCAATTCGTTCCAATCCTCAAAACATTATTCATCGCTTACCAAGCGCTTTATACCCAATCATATTCACGACGCTTTTCGGGCTAGAGAATGATGGGGCATATGCGGGTTCTAAGTCGATTAGATCATATACTGTGCCACCATACTTCATCACAGCGGCAAATGTATCGATCAACTTATCGACTTTATCTTCACCCATTGAAGCGACGCGCAAGATTTTTCCAGAAGATTTTTCATAGTACACTTTCACATGTATCTTACGACTCTCTGGCATATAGCCCGCCATATTGCGTTGGCTGTGTTCAATGATTTCGACATCCTGATCCAAATCATCCATCAACTTGTAACTCACCCCAACGCTACCGATATGGAAATCGAACACGCGTATAATCTGTGCACCGAGCAGTCCTTTAACGGGTGCCGCATCTCGACCATCTGCAATCGCAAGACGACCGGGGTCATTCTCTACAATACCACCGCCATCGATGATCTGTGCGATCAAGTATGCCATGCGATGTGCGGGTCCAGCGAGGGCAACATTGACTGACTCATCCACATTTAAGTAGCGTGTCTTCACGGCATCGCCAAGTGCAAATACATTTTCAATATTTGTTTGACACCACTCATTAATTGGAATATGTCCACTCTCTGTTAATTCAATATTTGTATCTGATAAAAATCCAGTAGACGGAGATATACCAACCCCCGTAAATATCATATCCACATCGAGTGAATCTCCCGTTGTTAACGTGACGGATTCACCTTCAACTTTTTCTATTTCTGCATCAAGATAAACATCTACGCCGCGCTCTTTTAAGTGGATAAGTAACTCGTCAGCAAAGTCTTTTTCAATGACTGAATATATATGATTGCTTCTGTGTACAAGGGATACCTTCAATCTGCGTAAAACTAAAGATTCCAACACTTCTAAACTGACAAACCCTGTGCCGACAACAAGCACATGACCGACATCGTCAAGCTTTAAACTGTGCATGATGTCATCTAAGTCTTCGAGTTTATGGAGATTGTGAACATTATTGGCACCTTCAAGTACCGGTAATTGATTCGGTTCTGCACCTGGTGATACTACAAGATAATCATAAAAGTCTTCCATCACTGTGTTTGTCTGTAAGTTCTTAACAATTACTTTATTGTGTTTCGTATCAATATCAATAACCTCATGGTATGTTTTGACATCGATAGATTTTTCGATAAATTTTTCTTTCGTATACGCAATCAGATGATCACGAGACTTTACTTCACCACTGATTAAATAGGGCAATCCACAGTTTGCAAAACTGACATCGCGGTGTTTATCGTAAATTGTAATTTCAACATCTGGATTGATACGTCTGAGTTGTGCTGCTGTCGTTGCGCCGCCAGCGACGCCACCAATAATAACGACTTTTTGCATTTTTCTCACACCCTAATTGTTATTGCTTATAGTAAAATAATGCGACTGTTCCGTTACCAGTATGACTTGCAATCGTCGGCCCGATCAGTTCAATTTGTACTTCATCAATATTTGTTTCGGCAAGTAGTAACTCTTTTAATTTCTCAGCCGTGTCTAATGCATTTGCATGCGCAATATATGCCTTTTCACTCGCGCCTTCATCCTTGACCTTATCAATCATACTCTTTAGTACTTTTTTCTCACCACGGTGTTTTTCAATCGGTACGAGTTTACCTTCTTCCACATTGAGTAGTGGGCGAATGTTTAGAAGTCCACCTAAAAATGCTGATCCTTTAGATAAACGACCACCTTTTGCCAAGTAGTCAAGATCAGAAACAGTGAACAAGTGTCTGATTTTAGTGAGCATTTCTTTTGTTGCAGATACAACCGTATCAAACGATTCACCTGCATTCACTAAATCACTTGCGCGTTCAACAGTATAACCGAGCCCGTAACTTGCACTCAACGAATCAAGGATTTCGATTTTTGCATCTGGAAAGTCTTCAAGCACAACGTCTCGAGCGATAACAGAGCTTTGGTACGTACCAGATAAACCACTCGAGAACGCAATGTATAAAATTTCGTTATCTCGTTCTAACAGTTCACGGAACAAGCTTTCAAATTCATCTGGATTGACTTGAGATGTTAGCGGACGATGGCCCTCAGTAATTTTCTGTAACACTTCTTCACTCGTAATATCGATTTGATCCGTGTACTCGACATCATCGATTGTGATTGATAACCTTACTACTTCAATATTGCGCTTCTTCAAATCTTCACTTTTTATATCTGAACAACTATCTGCTACTAAAATCATTGTATTGCCTCCTTAAATATTTAAATTAAAGAAATCGATAAGAAAATGTGCAATACCATCTTCGTTATTCGATTTAGTTACATGATTCGCGATACTTTTTAAATCGTCGATTGCATTGTCCATCGCAACGCCGTGTGCAACATATTCAATCATTTCATTATCATTGTCCTCATCACCAAAGGCGATTGTATTCTCTTGTTTAATTCCCAGATATCCGCGTACGTAATCAACACCGACAGCTTTATTGATACCTTTCTTAACAATCTCTATGACAGGGTATGGTGCACCCCAGCGACGGTGTTCGATTAAATCGGCAAATAAATCATCCAAGTTTTGTCGAATGGAAGGTATATGTTCATCCTTTGCTTGAATTAATATACTTGTCGGACCTTCTGCTAACGTCTCGTTCAACTCACCAACACGTATTTCTGGCCGACCGGTTTTAAACATATCAAGGATGACTTCATCGTGATAATGCACATAAACTCTATCTTTGATTTCAGCAAGTATATTTTGGATCTTTAAATCGGGCACACGTTCAGATATTTTATGGACGACGTCTAAATCGAGTGTTTCGTGTACGACATCAAATGATCGATCTGAAGGGTGGTGTACAAATGCACCGTTAAAATTAACAATTGGTGTATCCATACTTAATTCTCTATAATAATCTTCACTCGCACGATATGGACGACCAGTGGAAATGATTAATTTGTGTCCTTGTGCTTTTAATTGAAGTAACACCTGTTTAGTGAGTGGTGTAATTTCTTTATCATCATTGAGTAAAGTGCCATCTAAATCTAGGCAAATTAAATGTGGCTCCATCTACGTACTCCTTTAAAAACATGTTTGTTTTATCATATCATTAAATTTTGTTATACTAAATATCAAATACATGAATTGTAAGGAGATGTTACGATGGATAAGGCTATGGAAGAGAGCATGATGGGTGCACTTGAGAACGTTATTGACCCTGAATTAGGTATAGATATCGTCAATCTTGGATTGGTTTATGGCGTACATTTAGATGACGAAGGACGCGCGGGTGTCGAAATGACTTTAACTTCTATGGGTTGCCCGATGGGACCTCAAATCGTTTCAGGCGTAGAGCAAGCACTTGCTGAGTTGCCAGAAGTAAAAGATACGACAGTAAATATCGTTTGGAACCCACCTTGGGACAAAGATAAGATGAGTCGTTACGCTAAAATTGCATTGGGTGTCAGCTAAATATACAGATAAAGGCCAGCAGGAATTAATTTTCCTGTTGGCCTTTTGTTTTAAGCAAATACACCATATAAAATTGAGAACGTTCCGAGTGCGAAACAGTAGTAACTAAAGATTACTAAGTTTCCACTTTGCATTATACCTTGCAATAACTTCACACCGAAGTATGTCGCAAATATACATACGATGAAGCTTGCTAAATACCCGAGGCCATACGTCGACATGTTCGGATCTGAAAAAATATCCCCAATTGAAATAAGTGCAGTACCGAGTGATACAGGGATATAGAGCAAGAATACGAATCTCAGTGCGTCTTTTTGATTTAATCCGACACCAATCGCACCGACTAACGTTGCACCACTGCGTGAGATTCCGGGCACAAGTGCAATACATTGTGCAAGACCGACAATGATTGCATCTTTTAACTTCAGCTGACCATCGCGTTTTTTTCCACGCTGATTTTTGATGATCCATAATGCAACACCTGTAAGTAATAACATTAGCCCGACGAATAATACTGAGACATGATCCCCGATCACATCTTTTAATAACAAGCCGAGTACGCCAACAGGTATTGTTGCGATGATGAGTAGAATCGTATATCTCATGTCTGTTGTCGCTTTATCGTCTCGGGCGCCTTTAAATATGTAACGCATCACGTTCATGAATATATCGATGATGTCCTTGCGGTACACGAAGATGATCGCGATGAGTGAAGCGGTATTTAAAAATATTTCAAACGATAAACCACTCGCCTCAATGCCGAATAGTTCTCGAGCGATCACGAGGTGTCCGCTCGAAGAAACGGGTATAGGTTCAGTGACCCCTTGTAAGATGCCTAAAAATATATAAGTAATAAATTCTGTTGTCGTCATAATTGCCTCCAAAAATAGTCTAACTAAGTATAGAATATTTGATTTGAAATTGCGAATAATAATATGTAAATCTCTTGTAAAAATGTGAAAAAAGCGTATAATTAAGTTATGGTCAAAAAAGGTCAAACTCTACAAACTCAAAAGAATGAGGTGTACGTATGGATATTAACAAAATGACCTACACGATGCAATCCGTCATAGAACAGGCACAGCAAATTTCAGTAGACCGGCAATTACAATCCATTGAAGGTGAAGCACTAGTATCCGCATTACTCAATGTGAGTGATAGTATGTCTAGAGATATTTTAGAACGTGCCAATATCGATGTAAACAAAATGAATGAAGAACTGGATGAAAAACTGAGTAAGTACAACGTCGTAAAAGGTGACAACATACAGTATGGCCAGTATATGTCATCCAATTTTTCTAAGATTTATGACCGTGCGTTAAAGATTATGGAAGAGATGGGTGATGATTTTATCTCCCAAGAGCATGCACTGCTCGCTAGCATTGAAATCGATGCCACACTAAAAGAATTTACAGAAGGTAAAGTACATGTTATTGAGGCCATCATAAAAAAAGTAAGAGGGGGTAATCATGTGACAACACAAAACCCAGAAGTACAATATGAAGTGTTAGAAAAGTATGGACGCGACCTCGTTCAAGAAGTACGACAAGGTAATTTGGACCCAGTCATCGGACGTGATGAAGAAGTCCGCAACACGATTCGTATACTGAGCCGTAAGCGTAAAAATAACCCGGTATTGATCGGTGAACCCGGTGTGGGTAAAACGGCAATCGTTGAAGGATTAGCACAGCGCATCGTACGTAAAGATGTACCAGATTCGCTGCTCGATAAGACAATCTTTGAACTCGATTTATCCGCACTTGTTGCTGGTGCAAAATACCGTGGTGAATTTGAAGAACGATTGAAAGCCGTATTAAAAGAAATTAAAGAATCAGATGGGCGTATCATTCTTTTTATCGATGAAATTCATATGCTCGTCGGTGCTGGGAAAACAGAAGGTGCGATGGACGCAGGTAACATGTTAAAACCGATGCTCGCGCGAGGGGAGTTACATTGCATTGGTGCAACGACATTAAATGAATATCGTGAATATATCGAGAAAGACTCAGCTTTAGAACGACGTTTCCAAAAAGTTGTTGTTCCAGAGCCAAATATTGAAGATACGATTTCGATTTTACGTGGATTGAAAGAGCGCTACGAAGTGCACCACGGTGTGCGGATTACAGACCGTGCTCTCGTGGCAGCAGCAGAACTTTCAGACCGCTACATTACAGATCGATTTTTACCAGACAAAGCGATTGATTTAATGGACCAAGCGAGTGCGACGATCCGTACGGAGATGGGTTCGAATCCGACACAGCTCGACCAGTTGAATCGCCGAGTCATGCAATTGGAAATTGAAGAAGCTGCGTTAAAAGGGGAGTCCGATTCCGTTTCGCGCATGCGACTCGAAGAATTACAAAAAGAACTTGCGGATGTCAAAGAAGAGCAAGCGACGATTCAACAAAAATTTGATCATGAGAGAGAACAGATACAACTAATCAATGAAAAGCGTGAATCACTCGATAAAGCCCGTCAAGAACTTGAAGATGCTGAAAACAATTATGAACTTGAACGTGCAGCAGAGTTGCGACACGGAAAAATTCCTGCGATGGAGAAAGAACTCGAGGATGCGATGTCTGAAATTCAAGATGCTGACGGCAACGAATCGCGTTTAATTCGTGAAGTCGTAACCGAAGATGAAATCGGCTATATCGTGTCGCAATGGACAGGTATTCCTGTTTCTAAGCTGATTGAGACAGAAAAAGACAAGTTGTTGAAGCTCGATGAAATATTGCATGAGCGTGTTGTCGGTCAAGATGAGCCTGTCGATTTAGTCGCGAATGCAATTATTAGAGCACGTGCCGGCATTAAAGATCCAGAGCGACCAATCGGTAGCTTCCTATTCTTAGGTCCGACAGGTGTCGGTAAAACAGAGCTTGCGAAAGCACTCGCTTCAACGATGTTTGATAGTGAAAAGCACATGATCCGAATCGACATGAGTGAATACATGGAAAAACATGCCGTATCTCGATTGATCGGAGCGCCACCAGGATACGTCGGTCACGAAGAGGGCGGTCAGCTTACAGAAGCGGTACGTCGCCAACCATACTCAGTCATCTTGATGGATGAGGTGGAGAAAGCACATGGCGATGTATTTAATATACTATTGCAAATGCTAGATGAAGGACGACTGACAGATTCAAAAGGTCGCACAGTCGACTTTAGAAACACGATTATCATCATGACATCAAACATCGGTTCACCAATATTACTCGATAACGTGTCAGAAGAGGGTACGATTGATGACGAAACAAAAGAGATGGTCATGAACGAAGTGCATCGATACTTCAAGCCAGAGATCATCAACCGAATCGATGACATCGTTATGTTCAGTCCTTTATCTCAAGAACATATGACAATGATCGTCGATAAAATAATCGAAGAACTCAATGCGAGACTCGTCGCGCAGCATATGGATGTGACGATTAGCGATGCGGTGAAAGCGTGGATCGCAGAAGAAGCATATGAACCACAGTTCGGTGCCCGACCGTTGAAACGCTTTGTGCAGCGCTATATCGAAACACCACTGGCGAAGAAACTGATTGAAAAAGACATGGCCGAAGGATTACATGTCGACGTCGATTATGTCGATGGCGAGTTGAAGTTTGAGTTTGTTTAGATTGATGTGAATTGAATAGAATATAGAGAGGCCCCTATAATTGAACGTTTGACGTTCTATTATAGGGGTGTTTTTGTAGCCTGCTACTTCAGGCATGAAAAAAGGGTGAAGTAGCGGCTTTTTGTTTTTACTGCTACTTCAGACTGAAAAATGGTGGTGAAGTAGCAGCTTGTTGTTCCCTGCCAATTCAAGCCGAAAAAGTGAGTTGAATTGGCAGCTTTTTGTATTTCCTGCCAATTCAGGGCTGAAAAGGACTTTGAATTGGCAGCATTTAAAATTCCCTGCCAATTCAGGGCTGAAAAGGACTTTGAATTGGCAGCTTTTGAAATTCTCTGCCAATTCAAGGGTGAAAAATACTTTGAATTGGCAGCTTACATATTCATCGCTACTTCAGATAAAAAATCAGGCTTGAAGTAGCGACTATTTGAACTTATCACTAACTCAGGCCAAGAATTAGCTTTGAAGTAGCGACTATTTGGACTTATCGCTAACTCAGGCCAAGAATTAGCTTTGAAGTAGCGACCATTTGGATTTATCGCTAACTCAGGCCGAGAATTAGCTTTGAGTTAGCGAGGTTGAGAGTCTCGTGCTTACTCAGACCAAATAAGTGAGGTGAGTAAGCATGGAATCTCGTCTCGTGCTTACTCAGACAAAAAATATGAGGTGAGTAAGCACGGAATGTCGTCTCGTGCTCACTCAGATCAAAAAAGTGCGATGAGTAAGCATGGAATCTCGTCTTGTGCTCACTCAGACCAAAAAAGTGCGGTGAGTAAGCATGGAATGTCGTCTCGTGGTAACTCAGGTAGAAAAAGCGGCGTGAGTTACCACGATTTGGGATTTCATGATAACTCAGATCAAAAAGCGGGGTGAGTAAGCACGGACCCCCAACCTCAATCAAAAACTATACAAAAATCCCCACACAAACGCGTTGTGTGGGGCAACCATACAAAATCCAATTCCTTAATCCGCTCTGAATCGTTTCAAGAAGTCTTGTAATCTCGGGTTCTCTGAATGTTCAATGACTTCTGATGCAGAACCACTCTCGGCAATCTTACCGCCATCTAAAAATAGGACGCGGTCCGCGATTTCTAAGGCGAAGTCCATCTCATGTGTTACCATAACCATCGCCATTTCTTCAGTCTTAGCTAAGTCACGGATAACTTCAAGCACCTCACCGACTAATTCTGGGTCAAGTGCAGATGTCACTTCGTCAAATAGCATGATTTTCGGTTTCATCACAAGCGCGCGTGCCATTGCAACACGCTGCTTTTGTCCACCAGATAAACTTGATGGATACATATCAAGCTTGTCGCCTAATCCGACGCGCGAGAGCATCTCTTTAGAAAGCTCTACTGCTTCATTTTTAGGCATCTTGCGAACGCTCGTTAAAGGCATCACGCAGTTATTCAAAATTGTTTTATGTGGAAACAAGTTAAAGTGTTGGAACACCATGCCGATATCATCACGTATGCCGTGGAGGTGTTTATCGGAAGCGCGCACCATTTCACCATTGCCTTTTTCCATCTTCCATAAGTTTTCGCCATCGACAATAATGTCGCCTTCAGTCGGTTCTTCAAGCGTCATCAACATGCGGATAATCGTCGTCTTACCAGACCCAGATGGTCCAATAATTGCAATTTTCTCCGATGGATAAATATCTAAGTCAATCCCTTTTAGTACATGCACATCGCCAAATGATTTGTGCACATCTTTGTAACTGACAATGGGATCAGCGTTGTAATCTACTTCTTGTTCTACAACTTCTTCATCTGTCTGATCCTGTGTTGTCATTTCTTCTTCTCTAGTGGCCATTATACTTCAACCCTTTCTCTAGCTTTTTTCAGTGACGGATCTTTCTGTTTAATCTTGTCTTCCAACCAGCGAATTAGCAGTGCTGTTGGATAACTCATAACAAGGAATAAGAGCGCTGCAATCGTTAGAGGCTCTAGATAAGACCAGTTTTGTGAACCGAAGTTTCTTGCAATCTGTAAAATACCGAGTACACCGATAGTCGCAGCCAATGGTACTTCTTTAAATAAGATAATCAAGTAGTTACCAAGCATTGGTATCGTTGGTGGTATTGCTTGTGGCAAGATAATTTTCGTCCACTTATCAAACTTCGTCATATTGAGTGCAATCGATGCTTCTGTTTGCCCCTTCGGCACACTTTCAATTCCCGAACGATAAACTTCAGCAATATATGTGGAGAAGTGTACGCCGAGTGCGATTAAACCTGCCATAAATGGTGTGAAACTCAAATCGACAAATTGCAACATCGGCAAGCCGTAATACACGAAAAAGATTTGAATTAACGGTGGTGTAGAACGGATAAATTCTCTAATCCAATAGAATATCAAGTTTACAAATCGAAATGGCGTGCTTTCAAGTAATAACCAAAAGAACCCTAAAACTAACGAGAGTGCGAAAGTGGTTACTGTAAGTAACAAGGTAATTTGTATACCTTGTGCAACGATTGGCAATGCTTCCATAAATGTTTCATTCGACCAATATGTCAAATCTATCGGCGTGTATTCATTGATGAAATTCTCTAACCAACCGACTTCACCCAATGTCAAAAAGTCTTTGCTCATTAAGTTGCAGCTCCTTTCTTCGCAATCTTCTCACCTTTTTTAGAGAGATAGATTAAAGGTAATGCAATGATGAAGTAAATAATTAACAAGATAAAGTAAACCATTGCACCTTCTGACAGATTCGATGATCGGTATACGTCACCAAAGTATAAAATATCTGTGACACCGATGAGTGAAACGAGAGAAGTACCTTTTAGTATTTGTATAGAATAGTTACCAAACTCAGGTAACATGAGTCGGAGTGCTTGGGGTAATATAACGAGTCTCATGCGCTGGAATCGCGTCATGTTTAATGCTGTACTCGCTTCAGTTTGACCTTTATCTACTGAGATGACTGAAGTTCTTACAACTTCAGAAAGGTACGCACCGTAGTTTAATCCGATAGCAATGACACCGATCCACCAGGCAGATGCAATATTTATGCCGAGCAACATCGGAATTGCGTATTGGAGCCAGAACAATTGAACGATGAGTGATGTACCTCTAAAGAATTCAACATAAACGGCCGTGATACCACGGATAATAGTAATATTAGACAAACGACATAGCCCTGCAACAAATGCCATGACATAAGAAAAGGCTGCCGCTGCTAAAAAGATCGAAGTCGTTACGCCAAAACCTTGAATGACGTACCGAATGATATCTGGTACAGACTCAAACATAAATTCTCTCCTTTCAAAAAATGAATAGCCCAGTATATCCTAAAGGAAGTGACTGGGCTATAGTATAAAACATAGAAGTATATTTCAATTTAAGCGCTTATAGGAATTTATGCTGCGTCTTCCTCATCTGCTTCTTCTTCATCTACTTCTTCTTCTTCAACTGCCTCTTCTTCATCTGTGTTTGCATCTTCAGCATCTTCTTCTGTATCTTCTTCAGAATCAGATTCTTCTTCAGCTGGAGCACACAGTTCATCTACTGAAATTTCACCAACTTCAACTCTGTTTGCTTCAGCAGTGAAACCTTCAGCGTTATCAAGGATTTCATCGATTGTACCATCTTCGATTAATACCTCAAGTGCTTCATTATATGCATCTCTTAATTCCTCATCATCAAGTGCGAATGCAACAGCACCATAACTTGGAATACCAACGATGTCTGGTTGTTCGAATTCTTCAACGATTTCAACTTCATCGCTACCTAATGATTCGTAAGCCGCTCTTAATGTATTTTCTGTTGCAGCAGTAACGTCAGCATTACCTGATTGAACTGCAGCAAGCTGTCCTGGAATGTCAGCAACTGATAATACTTGATTGTCAATGTCCACGCCTTCTTGCTCTAAGAAGTCAAACTGCGTTGTACCTGACATCAGTGCAACTGTGATATCTGGATTATCAGCGATATCAGCATAGCTGTAAATTTCTTCAGGGTTACCTTCAGCAACAACTAAACCTTCACCGTACTGCATCTCTGGATTTGCGAACAATGCTGTTTCACAACGGTCAGGTAAGATAGCCATACCTGCTGTGATCGCATCATATTGACCTGCTTGTACACCTGGGATTAATTCTGCCCAGTCTGTTAAGCGGCCTTCCATTTCAGTGATACCCATCTCTTCGAATACTGCAGTCGCAATATCTATTGCTGCACCTTGTAATTCACCAGAATCAGTATCCATGTATGCATATGGTGGTTCATTAGAGAAACCAACGGAAATACCGTTTTCTTGTAACTCTTGAACACGTTCACTTACTTCACCATCATCGCCATTTTCGGCTGTATCAGCGTCTTCATCTTCTTCAGTTGATTCTTCGTCAGAATCTTCCGCATCTGCATCTTCTTCAGACTCTTCGTCATCAGTTGATTCTTCGTCAGTCGATTCCTCATCCTCAGCAGATTCCTCGTCTTCGGTCGATTCTTCATCGTCAGTTGATTCTTCAGAATCTTCTTCCTCTGCTGTTTCTTCCTCATCTACGACCTCTTCTGTTTCAACATCTTCTTCATTATCTCCATTTTCAGCATCGTCTGCCTCATCGGCACAAGCACCGAGTAATAAAACTGCTGATAATGAACTTAACGAAAGTATCTTATATAAAGACACTTTACCAACCTCCTATAAAATAGTTATATATAATGCGTACCCTATGATACATGAGATAATCATAAAATGGCAAATTAATTAAAAATTCATGAAAAATGTATATTTAAAGATGTGATTGAAAGTTGCTCTATCAAAAGGCCTGTGTGGCTTTGACGGCTTTTTTCCAACCCTGATAAAGTTCGTCACGAATTTCTTTATTCATTCTAGAATTGTAAGTTTTTGCCACCTTAACGTTCGAGAGCAAGGCATCTTTTGATGACCAGTAGCCAACAGCGAGACCTGCGAGATATGCCGCACCGAGCGCAGTCGTTTCATTTATTGCCGCGCGTTTGACAGAAACATCAAGAATATCTGCTTGGAATTGCATTAAAAACGCATTGTCACTAGCGCCACCATCTACTTTTAACGATCTAATGTCTGTGCTAGCATCCTTTACCATTGCATCCAACACGTCACGCGTTTGATAAGCTATCGCTTCTAATGTCGCTCGGATGATGTGCGCTTTATCTGTGCCGCGGGTTAAACCGAACATGGCACCGCGTGCTTCAGAGTCCCAATACGGTGCACCAAGGCCGGTGAAAGCTGGAACGACGTAAACACCGTTATTATCCGTCATCTTCATGGCATACTCTTCACTCATGTGTGCGTCGCTAAAGAAGCGAAGGCCATCGCGCAACCATTGTACAGCACTGCCCGTAACAAATATTGAACCCTCTAGTGCGTACGTTACTTGACCATCGATATTACATGCGATTGTTGTGATCAAACCGTTGTTGCTTTTAACAGGTGTCTCACCTGTATTCATCAGCATAAAGTTTCCGGTGCCATATGTGTTTTTAACGTCACCCTTATTCAAACACAGTTGTCCAAAGAGCGCGGCTTGTTGATCGCCAGCGACACCTGCAATCGGTAATGCGCGACCAAAGAATAACTGCGGTGCGATGTGACCATATACTTCACTTGAAGTGCTCACTTCAGGTAACAGTGCGGCTGGAATGTTGTAAATTTCGAGGAGTTCTTTATCCCATTCGAGTGTATGAATGTTATACATTAACGTACGACTCGCGTTTGTCATATCAGTTGCATGCACTTCGCCCTCTGTCAGTTTCCACATTAGCCACGTATCGATTGTGCCAAAGAGTAGCTCACCATTTTCGGCACGCGTGCGCGCACCTTCGACATGATCTAAAATATACTGCACCTTCGTTGCTGAGAAGTAGGGGTCAATGAGTAGTCCCGTTTTTTCACGAATCAACGCATCGTGTCCATCCGCTCTTAATTGTGCACAATATGATTCCGTTTGGCGCGACTGCCAAACGATGGCATTATGTATTGGTTGGCCCGTTTTTTTGTCCCAGATTACCGTTGTCTCGCGTTGATTTGTAATACCAAGCGCAGCAACTGCAAGCGGATCGATGTTTTTATCAGCAAGTACACCAGTCATCACACTGAGTACTGAACTCCAAATCTCGATTGGATTATGTTCAACGGCACCGGACTCAGGGAAGTGCTGTTCAATTTCCTTTTGATTGATACCGATGATTTGGCTGTTGTTATCGAATAGAATCGCACGTGTACTCGTCGTGCCCTGATCGATGACCATAATATATTTTTCAGTCATATTTACAACTCCTAAAATACAGTTTCTTCTATTATAAATGTATTTAGGCAAATAAAAAAACAGGCACATAAATATGCCTGTTTCATTATTTTGCTTCGTCTGGATTTTTGAGCATTAAATCCAATATGTACATTGTCAGTGTAATGAGCACAGCGAGAATGATTCCTAACTCAAAGTAAAATGTGCCGCCACCTTGTAAACTGTTTAAGATAAAGTTCACCATTTGCGTTAACATTAACGCCCAGATAAACGTTACGATGTATTTCATGTGACAATTGCCTCCACTCAGTTATTTCTATTACAACTATTTTAACACAAATAGCAACATTAAATATATTAATAATCTAAAAAAATTAATTGAAATTATATTGTAATCGCTTACAGATTCATTTATAGTAGTTTAGTGATGATTATTGGATAAAATCATCGTTTTCCAAACATTGTAAATTTGTTCCGCCGAATTCTGACAATTATAAAATATAGTTTGCATTTGAAATATCTAGGCATTAAAATGGTTCTATGCTATAGAATACGTTTGCAATCATGATGTTGAAATATTGTCAATATATATTCGCGAAGTTTGCATTGTATAGTATTAGAAAGAATAGGTGATGGGAATGGCTGAAAATTTATTAGAGGTTAACAATCTGACGACATCATTTAAAATTGGCGGCACTTATTTTGCAGCTGTTGATGATGTGTCTTTAACGATTGAACCGAATGAAGTGCTCGCGCTTGTAGGAGAGTCTGGTTCAGGTAAAAGTGCGACTGCTTTTAGCATCATGGGACTACATACGAAAGCAAGAATTGAGGGTGAAGTTAATTTCTTAGGTAAAGACTTAACGAAATTTGGCCCAAATCAGTTTAATAAGATTCGTGGTGGAGAAATCGCAATGATTTTCCAGGACCCGATGACAGCATTAAACCCACTGATGCGCATTAAAGCACAAATTGTAGAAACGTTGACAATTCACGGAAAAAAATCCAAGAATGAAAACGAAAAATATGCAGTGGAATTATTAGAGCGCGTTGGTATCGCTCGTGCAGAACAAGTGGCAGAAGCATATCCACATGAACTATCAGGTGGTATGAGACAGCGTGTGGTTATTGCAATAGCGATTGCAAATAGACCTAAGCTTTTGATCGCTGATGAACCAACAACTGCACTAGATGTTACGATTCAAGCGCAAATATTAGATTTAATTCGCGAATTACAAGAAGACTTAGGTTCAGGTGTATTACTGATTACACACGACTTAGGCGTTGTTGCAGAGATGGCAGACAGAGTCGCAGTAATGTATGCAGGTGAAATTGTAGAAGTTGCGCCGGTAAGAGAAATTTTCAAAAACCCGAAACATCCATATACACGTTCATTGCTGACTTCTATTCCATCAGAAGAACAGCTAGGTGGAAAACTACACGTGATTCAAGGCGTCGTACCGGCATTGCATAAACTTGATCGTACAATATGCCGTTTTTCTCCGCGTATTCCATGGATTGATGAGTCGGAGCACGAAGAGAATCCTGAGTTAAGAGAAGTGGAAGAAGGGCACTGGGTAAGATGTACGTGCTACAAAAACTTCTATCTTAAAGAAACAAATGCAGAAGATCTTGCAGAATTAGAGAATCAAGAACTAGAAAGAGACGCAGTTGGAGGTAATGAAGATGAGCAATAATATTTTAGAAATAAAAGATTTAAAAGTTCATTACCCAGTAAGAGGCGGATTTTTCAACACAATTAAAGACTACGTAAAAGCAGTTGATGGTGTTTCTATTAATGTTCCTGTTGGAACAACTTACGGCTTAGTCGGTGAATCCGGTTCAGGTAAAACAACAACTGGTAAAGCAGTCATGGGTCTTAACCACGTGACTGAAGGAACGATTATGTTCAATGGACATGAATTGACTGGTAAAGGTAAGAAAGTAGATAACCATAAAGACATTCAAATGATTTTCCAAGATCCATATTCATCATTAAACGTGCGTAAGCGTGTTTACGATATTATTACAGAACCGTTAAACAACTATGAATCAATGACGAAGGATGAACGTGTAAAACGCGTACTTGAATTACTCCGAATCGTTGGTTTACCACCGAGTGCGATTTACAAATATCCACACGAATTCAGTGGTGGTCAACGTCAAAGAATCGGTGTTGCACGTGCAATCGCATTGAGACCAAAATTAATTATCGCTGACGAGCCGGTGTCTGCACTGGATGTATCCGTGCAAGCGCAAGTGCTTAACTTTATGCAAGAAATTCAAAAAGAGATGGACTTGACGATGCTGTTTATCGCACACGACTTAGGTGTTGTGCGTCATATGTGTTCGTATTTAGGTATTATGTATCGTGGACGTTTAGTAGAAGAAGGAACAGTTGATGACATTTTCAATAATCCTCAACACCTTTATACGAAGCGTTTAGTTGCAGCAATTCCAGATATAGATGTAGATTCTGTTGAAAAGAACTTGGTTCTTAGAACTCAGTTAAAAGAAGAGTATGAACAGAACTTCTCAGATTACCTAGATGATGAAGGGCGCGCGTTCCCTCTACAGCAAATTTCAGACACGCATAGAGTTGCGTTACCGGTTAGGAGTTGATTATAGATGATAAAATTTACTATTAGACGTTTACTCATCACATTTCCACAACTCATCTTGCTCAGTGTTCTCGTATTTATACTTGCATCACTCATGCCAGGGGATGCACTAAGTGGTTTAATTGACCCAGATATCCCACGTGAACAACTCGAGCTTATGAGAGAGAGACTTGGTTTAAATAATCCATGGTATATTCAGTACAGAGACTGGATTTGGGCAATGGTTTCTGAAGGTGACTTCGGTCGTTCGATCTTCCACCAGAGACCTGTTATGGATTTAATTGGCGATAGAATTTGGAATACGGTTTGGTTATCACTGATGACAGTGTTCTTTATCTATGCGATCGGTTTACCTTTAGGTTTAATCTCAGGTCGTTACAATGACACAATCACAGATAGCATCATCACAGGTTACACTTACCTTGGATTTGCTACACCAACATTCGTATTCGCATTAGTTTTACTTTACTTATTTGGTTTCGTTTGGCCAATCTTCCCGACGAGTGGTTCGGTACGTGCCGGCATACCTCCGGGATCATTAGATTATGTATTAAGTAAGATCAATCACCTCGTCTTACCATCCTTATCCGTTGCGCTTATCGGGCTCGTCGGAACGGTACAGTACTTGCGAAGTGGCGTTATCGAAACAAAACAAAAAGATTACGTTATTCTTGCTCGTTCAAAAGGTGTTAAAGAAGGTAAAATTTATAGTAGACATATTTTCAGAAACTCGATTATCCCAATTGCGGCATTCTTCGGTTATGAAATTACTGGTTTACTAGGCGGTTCAGTAATCATCGAGCAGATCTTTGGTTACCCAGGAATGGGTCGACTGTTCCTTGAATCAATTAGTACACGTGACTACAGTGTTGCGAATATCTTAATCTTATTCTATGGATTCTTAGCAATCATCGGGGCACTTTTATCGGATATTATCCTAAGTATAATCGACCCGCGTATTCGCATTAAGTAAAGGAGGGGCAATTTTATGAGTACAGAAAATAATAATGTTTATGATAATGTTAACGTGGCAGACTTGCCAAAAAGTACGCCAGGTTGGAAAATAGTTGTCCAGGAAATCCTTGCGGATAAACTTGCACTGTTTTCATTGATTATCTTCACGCTGATTACATGTTATGTATTTGGATTAACACTATTCTTGAGTTTAAGAGATATCGTTACAGTAGATTTATTTGCAATTAACGTCGCGCCGAATGAAGAGTGGCGTTTAGGTACCGACTATGGTGGTCGTGACATTTTTGGTCAGTTAATCATCGGTACACGTAACTCACTTGCAATCGGAATTTTAGTTACTTTACTATCAGTTGGTTTTGGTATTGTTTACGGCGTAATCTGTGGATACTTCGGTGGACAGATTGATAACGCGATGATGCGTTTCGTTGACTTCATGATCATTCTTCCATTCTTAATGATCGTTGTTGTTTTCGTAACAATCGTACCAAGCTATGATATTTTTACATTCTCAGTTATGATGGCCGCCTTTTTATGGATGGGGACCGCACGTTTGATACGTTCCTTAGCCTTACAAGAGCGTGAACTGGACTACATCAATGCCTCGCGCACGATGGGTTCCAGCCACTTTAAAATTATCTTTACGCAGTTGTTACCAAACTTAGTTGGTATCATCATCGTAAACGGAACGCTTAGTTTAGCAGCAAACATCGGTATCGAGGCCGGACTATCCTTCATCGGATTCGGTTTCCCTGAAGATTACCCTTCACTAGGTACACTGATGGCATATGCGCAAAACACACAGACACTCCAACACCGCCCTTGGGTTTGGATGCCTGCAGCAATCTTGATTTTGATCCTGATGTTATGTGTACGTAACGTCGGTGAAGCACTCCGCCGTGCAGGGGATGCGCGTCAACGTCAAGGATAATTGTTGTTGTGTAGTTTTTAGTAAAGTTGATAAAGAGCACCAACCCACAAGTGATGTGGGTTGGTGTTTTTTGTTTGGTGTTTTTTTTGATTGTTATCGTAAACTTGTAAGTCGACAAGTTTACAGTATGCCCTCTCCCATAAAGTTATGAGTCGACAAGTTTACAGTAGACCCTCTACCATAAATTTGTGAGAGGACAAGTTTACAGTGGACCCTGTACCATAAATTTGTGAGACGACAAGTTTACAGTGGACCCTGTACCATAAATTTGTGAGACGACAAGTTTACAGTAAGCCCTCTACCATAAAGTTGTGAGACGACTAGTTTACAGTAAGCCCTCTACCACAAAGTTGTGAGACGACAAGTTTACAGTAGGCCCTCTCCCGTAAAGTTGTGAGACGACAAGTTTACAGTGGACCCTCTCCCGTAAAGTTGTGAGACGACAAGTTTATAGTGGATCCTCTATCATAAAGTTGTGAGACGACAAGTTTACAGTGGACCCTCTACCACAAAGTTGTGAGACGACAAGTTTATATTGGACCGTCTGTCGTAAAGTTGTGACCCCTCAAGTTTATGAAAGATAAAAGATTTTATATAAAATCTACCGATTTTTATAAGTTAAAAAAATAACTCATCTTTTACAGGCATATATATAGTGAGGACCTTTTTAAATTTATAAAAATAGGAGGAAAATATGATTTTAACAGAAAGAAAACCAAGTCAAGAATTACTGTACTACAGAGCGTTGAGTAAAAGGGTAGATTTGAGTAAAAACCAGCAACTAAAATTGAAAAGACTTGAAAGTGGCTATGAAGGTGAGTGCACTTACGATGAAGTTTACGAAAGTATAATCAGTCACTTACCTGTATTCCGCGATGTTTACTTAGAAATTGAGGGGAGTCATGTACAATGTGACGCACTAATTGTACATGATAATGGATATTTGCTACACGAGATAAAAAACTATAATGGAGAATTTCACTATAACGGAAATCAATGGTTATTAAGAGGTAATGAGGTAAGTGAAGACCCGATCATTCAACTTGAGCGAACAAGGAAAAAATTTATCAAATTAAAATATTCAAACAATGTTCAGTTTAATATAGATGGTAAAGTTGTTTTCACTCACATAGATTTTTCGCTAGAACTAATTGATACACCTTCGACTGACAAGATCATTCTTAGAAACCAATTGAAACGTCATCTTTCAAGTTTAAAAGATTTGACCTACAATGATCAATCTCTTAATAGAGTTGAGCTAATTAAAAACAATATTGTTGCTAATCCATTTCATAATGAGAAAGCTAATTTCTCTGATTTAAAAAAAGGTGTTTACTGTCGTAATTGCTCTAGTTTTAATATACAAAAATCAAAATTCCATTTTCAATGTAAGAATTGTCTATCAAAGTACACGATTCATACAATAGTATTACAAGCAATAAGTGACCATAAGTCTTTATTCAATAATAGAGAATTTATTAAAAAAGAGATTTACGATATATTGAACGGTTCAATCAGCATGCAAACAATCTACAATGTTCTAAAAATTTATTGTACAAAACAGGATAAAGGTCGTCATACAACTTATAGATTTAAGTACCATGACTTCGATGAAGCAGAAAAGTCAGTTCCAAAACAATTCAGATACAAAGATCACGTTAAACTAGTTTAAATGCTCAAAGGAAAAAGAAGTGACACCTAAGGGTAGAAATGCAACTCAGAATTAATCTAAGAATTATTAATTACTGTAATCATTTCTTTTAAAATAACTAAAATTAATTTCTCCATCCTCACTAATAATCTGAAAATTCACAC
>DYYI01000111.1:0-3852 GCA_020741755.1 Aliicoccus persicus
TCTACTGAAGGGGTACAGACAGTAGATGCAGAAACATTGCGTTTAATCTATCAAAACATTGAAGAATTGAGTAATCTGGGTGATTATGAACAAGCTGAATTATTAAAACGATTTGTTTCAGAAGAATTAGAACCAGGAAATGTGCCCAGTAATATTAACTTTGATGAGGCTTTTGAAAACTGGAAAAAGAAACAGTTGCACAATGAGATTTATCAAGTTTCATCTGAGTGGGGTGTTAATGATGTCATACTGGAAAAAGCAGTTGAGGCATATTCTGTTGCAAAACCAGATGAGATTCCGTATATTGATGATTTAACAAATAGTATCGACTTTGCATTGATTGAGGATCCTAAGACTAGTAACTTACTCGAACACAACATAGCCTTATCGAAAGAATTACCAGAAATTGTTTCTAAATTGAAAAAGAAATATAAAAAAATTTAAACTTTTATTTAAGCTGCTTGTTAAGCATATGTATTTTATCCCTCTAGGGTTAGATGAGAGGTTAATGGAAATGTAGAAAATCTATTTTAGGGAAATACCAATTAGCAAATATACAATCCATTAAGGACTCTCAACGCCATTGAATTAACACCATTTTGCAATTTAGCAAAGCACAAAAAACAGCTTACAAGAAGCAGGGCATGATGTTATGTATGATAAATGAGAGAATCCAATAATTAGTTATCCATTTAACTATTTTATAAAACTTGTGGATAATTCCACGTAACATACAAAAACACCTGTAAGCTTTGATTCTACTGCCTCCCTCAGTTCTCAAAACGTTAATATACACTTATATATTGAAATACTCCTTGGAAAAATCCAGGGAGTGTTTTTTATTTTTGCTTTCTTTACTTCTTTCCAATAGGAAGCCAGATTTCACTGTAAGCATAAACTTTTTATTTTCGTCCATTTTAGTAAAAGAAAAAGTGGGGGCATTAATTACTTCATAATCGAAAGTGGGAAGCCATTCTGAATATGTTTTTGGCATTATTTCTTGTTTCGTAGATGGAAATGGTCCTTATAAGTATATGGGAAGTAACCTATATGGCAAACGGTGTCGTAGGTATTATTAGTTACTGGTTGAGAAATGCTATGGAAGGTTAATAACGGAGATGAGTTTATCGTTTACAGAGATATTTTTATATCCAATAGGGGAAGTTTGAATCTTAGAGTATGAGAGTAATTATTGAAAAATAGATATAAATCAAAAAAGGCGACCATCATTGGTCGTCTTTTTTGATCTTTCTGTTATTTCTTCTTTCTCTTCTTCAACTGATCCATTTTGTTACCAATTCTCTCACTGCGCGCTTCGGTTTCTTCTTCATCAATCGTGATAGATTTGATGTCATCACCATCGAATTTAACTTCCAACCATGTACCTTCTTCAGCGCCGTCTGGCAAATCAGCGACAGAAACTACTTTTTCCTCGCCATCACCATTTAAAATCAAGACGGCATGTTTTTTATCTTCAATACGGTCTATTACAGCTTTCATGTAAACACCTCCTTAGTCAAAACAGATTATTCCTTGGTCTTCTATTTCTTGTGCGAGTACATTACCAATACCCTTAACTCGGGTTAAATCACTATAAGAACTAAATTTATTAATCTCTCTAGCAGCAACAATCAGAACGGCTCTCTCTTCAGCAATCTGATGAATCCTTTGTAAATCTAGGACAGATGCAGAATTAATAGCAACTTGCCAGGCTTCACACGATGCGGGTGTTTCAAATACCGCTTCAACATCCTCATCACTTTTACTCACAACTTCTTCAATCTCAGGCTCCGGTGGTGCTTCTGAAGAAGATGTTGGTGCTGAATCTTCAATCGTATGTATTTCGTAAGTCCGGCCATCAGTAGTAACAATAACATGGCCATGTATGTCCGTACCGTAAATGTCACTACCTACAGATTCTATTCGAGATAATGCACTAGCGTGTGGGTGTCCATAACTGTTATCTATACCAGCCATATAAACAGCGACATCAGGATTTACTTGATCTAAAAAAGAAGCGGAACTTGACGTATCAGAGCCGTGGTGTCCAACTTTTAATATATCGGCACTTAAATCATACCCACTATTCACCATTTCAAATTCAGCATCAGACTCTGCATCACCTGCAAATAAAAAACTGACTTCCCCGAATTCGACTTTCAGTACAATTGAATCGTTATTCAAGTCACCTGACAATTCAGTCGGATGAAGCACTGTTATTAAAGCATCACCAAGTGCGTATGTATCGCCTGTGCGTGGTTCGTCATAATAGGCATCAGTATCCAAAATAGCGTCAATTGCACGTTCGAAAGTCTGCGTATCATGCTGATGACCATTCATCCAGACTTCTTCTACGTCTATATTGTACATCAGCGTGTCTAACTGTCCAATGTGATCCGCGTGAGGATGAGTAATAATGGCTAGATCGAGCGCGTCGATCCCATGTTCAATGAGATATGGAACGACCTCATCACCACGATAGTCACCAGTATCGATCATAGCGGCATAATTGTCGATTTGGATAAGAATAGCATCCCCTTGACCAACGTCAATAAAATGCACGATGAGTTTACCTGCCGTGTCATTTGTTGATAAAACCTCTTCAGCTGTTTTTAGTTCTTCTTCTGTTCCTTCATTGTCTACCTGGATGTCAGTCATAATTTCTAAATCATTGACTCCGATAAGTAAAAAGGTAGATAAGATAAGTCCCAGAAAAAGTTTCATAAAGTCACCTCCTATGAATTGGAAAATTCTAGTATTATTAATTATACCTGAGCAGAGAAGTGAGAGCAATTTCTCGAGAAAATCAATCAAAGTTTTATAAGTATCAAAATAAAAAAACCTTCTCAAGATATCTTGAGAAGGCTGCCATATATCAATGATTTAATTTAGTAATAACATTGGCTTATCTGTAAACCATACCACCATCAGTTAAGATTGCTTGACCAGTAATGTAACCAGAATCTTCAGAAGCTAGGAATGCAACTAAGTTGGCAACATCTTCAGGTTCTTGTGTACGACCTAATGAAATCGCACCAGAATATTGTTCTAATGCTTCCCCTTTTTTAGTGCCTAATACATCCATGAATTTCTCATCTAAACGATCCCACATACCAGTCGCTGCAATACCAGGACAATATGCGTTAACAGTAATTTTATCTTTTGCTAATTCTTTAGAAGCCACTTGAGTTAATCCGCGAACTGCAAATTTAGATGCACTGTATGTCGCTAAGAAGTCAAAACCTTCATGACCTGCGATACTCGCAGCGTTGATAATTGTACCACCATGACCTTGTGCTTTTAACTGCTTAGCAGCTGCTTGAATACCGAATAATACACCTTTAACATTCACGTCTAATACGAAATCAATATTTTTAGGATCAATCTTTTCAATTTCTTCAACAGCACCTTCAACACCAGCATTGTTGATATAGACATCTAATTTTCCGAACGTTTCTACTGCATGTTTTACGAGCTTATCATGTTCTCCAGGCTTCGTAACATCTGCAACTACCGCCGTTACTTGATAATCTTTCGCTTTAAACTCATCTAAAGTTCCGTTTAAAACCTCTTCATTAATATCGCTCAGTACTACTTTGTATCCTTGTCCAGCTAATTTTTCAGCAATACCTTTACCTAAACCTTGTGCTGAACCTGTAATTACTGCAACTCTATCTAATGCCATTTTTGATACCTCCAAAATATTTATGATTAAAGTAAACGCTTACTTAAGGGTAGTAAAGAAACGGAGTATTGTAAAAGAAACTGCTTACACATTGATTGTGAAATCACTTATAATTCGTCCGTTATTTAATATAAATGTGGGTACAATGCTCTCGGATTCATTTAGTA
>DYYI01000112.1:0-7406 GCA_020741755.1 Aliicoccus persicus
CAATCCTTTGCTCTACCGACTGAGCTACAGAACCAAGCATGAAATAATTGCCTAAAATCTATCATATAGATTAACACAAATTATTTCAATACCTATTTGCCGTGTTTGTAATACATGACAACAAGTTGTGTGCGTGTGCTTAGATGTAGCTTAGACAACATCGTAGAGATGTAGTTCCGAACGGTTCCTTCACTGATAAAAAGCGTTTCACTGATTTCTTTATTACTCATACCTTCAGCAACGAGTTCCAAAATTTCAAGTTCACGGTTTGTTAATTCTTCAAAACCTATGTTACTTTTTGTTTCTTGTTTATTAAACGATTGTACAATTTCAGAATCAAACACCATGTTCCCTGAGGCAACTGCATTGATTGCGGGTACGATTCCCTTATAATTATCTTTTAGTAAGTAGCCTTTAACACCCAGTGATAATGCTTCACTGATATATTCCTCATCTTTAAATGTTGTCACGAGCAATATATTTGCGGCACCATGCGCTTCTATTATTTTTTTGGATGCTTCGATACCATTCATCTCTTTCATGCGTATATCCATCATCAACACGTCGGGATGATATTCTCTAAATAATTCAATTGCTTCAGTACCATCTTTACCTGTAGCTACGACATCATGACCCGCACTCGCAACAATGGTTTCTAGTGCAGAAATTACGAGTGAATCATCGTCAACGATTATTACTTTCATTTACCAAACCCTCCTTATTAATTGATACATATACTGTGTAACCGTGCTGTTGAAAACCTGCATTAAATATCCCACCATATTTTTGTACAGATTCCTTCATAGAATGTAATCCCATCCCATATTCTGAATAATCTTTTACTGTGCCATTATCTACCACTTTTAATGTAATGGCTTTGTCAGTCTCGATGATATATACAGCCACCCATTTACCATCGGAATGTTTTTTTATGTTGGTGAGTGATTCTTTTACAATCGCAACGAGATCTATTTTAATCTGATAAGGCAATTGTGATGACACTTTATAATGTAACTCTTTTTCAAACATGTACATCTCATCAAGCAGTTGTTCAGTACGACTTTTTAAGTCGAATGATGTGCTATAAAGTGAGTGTATGCTGCTGCGAATATCATCCATTCCCGTTTGTAGTCGCTCTTGCAAACTTGATAGTGAGCGATGTATTTTATCGACGTCATCGATATGGTGTAATGATTCGAGCAATAACAGTCCACTCGATAAACTATGACCGACCGCATCATGCATATCTCTCGCAATTCTATTTCTTTCACTTAAGCTTGCCAGTTCAATCTCTTTCTCTACATCATTACTCAGTGCATTTCTTTGTTCAATCAGCTTTAAGTTGTCCATTGTTAAACGGTCTCTAATCTCGTTATTCTCTTGCTCTAGTGCTTCGATACGCGTGATTAAATATATGATCAGAATACTGAATAATCCAAAAATAATTAAAAAGAATTCAAGTTCAAACACATAAACGAGCATGCTCAGCGGCATATATTGTTTCATAAATGGTGCTGCTATAAAATGTACGATTGGCAAATAGATCAACCAATCAGAATGGTGAAAAACACCGAGTCCAATAAGTGTGATAATTGCTAAAATACTGAATGCCAGATCGATGCGTATATTTCGTATAAATACGTTGTTAATAAATAAAATAACAAATGCTGACAACATGATATACAAATTAAAATCAGTAGAGATAGTAAAGTAAACACCACTCAAAATGAAATACATGATTAACTTTACTTGCCATAATTTCATGATTCATACCTCCTACATGACATTTGTCATATCAATTCATTACTTATGACACTACTAAGTGTATTCTTATTCATTATATACTTTATACAGGTCAAATAAATAGGAGGAAAAATTATGATACACGTTGACAACATCGTAAAGAGATATAAGAAAGTCATTGCACTGGACCACTTCTCATTTAACGCAGAAAAAAATGAAATCATTGGATTGCTTGGTCCAAACGGGTGCGGTAAGACAACTGCTATAAATTGTATGTTATCCTTATTGACCTTTGATAGTGGTGAAATAAAACTGTTTGGCAAACCAGTAAATCCGAATGACAATGAAATCAAGAAAAGAATTGGTGTCGTACCGCAGGAGCTCGCCCTATTCGATAAATTAAATGTTTATGAAAATATCGATTTCTTCTGTGGGTTGTATGTTACAGATAAATCAAAACGTAAACAATTGGTCGAAGAAGCAATCGCATTTGTAGATTTAGATAAATATCGAACATTCATGCCAAAAAAATTAAGTGGTGGTTTAAAACGTCGCCTAAACATTGCGTGTGGTATTGCACATAAGCCAGAACTCATTTTCTTAGATGAACCGACGGTTGCTGTTGATGCACAGAGCCGTAACTTCATGATTGAAGGGATTAAACGCATGAGAGAAAATGGTGCGACGATTGTCTATACGACGCATTATTTAGATGAAGCAGAAGAACTTTGTGACCGCCATGTCATAATGGATAATGGAAAGAGTGTTGCACAAGGTACGCTTTCTGAATTACAAAACTCTATTACTTCACAAGGTACACTTCGAATCAAGTTTGTTGAAGCAGAGGACGTTGTAAATACAACGCTTAAAAAATACCCATCAATTTCTCATATTGATAAGAAAAATGACAATTTCTTTATTAACTTCAGTAGTAGTGAAGAAAAATTAAGTGATTTCTTAAAATTTATTGATCAGGAAGGATTAACATACACAGAGCTCACAAGCGAAAAACCATCGTTAAGCGATATTTTCCTTGAGCTGACTGGTAAGGAGCTGAGAGACTAATGGAACTCTTCAGACTAGCAATTTTTACTATAAAAATAAATGCACGTGATTTTGGCTTTTGGTTTTGGATGCTTGTCTACCCATTACTTTTAGCAACGATGTTTATCGTCACAACGCAGAATATTATTGGCAGTAATTCTCTTGATGATATCCACATCGGCGTAGAAGATGAAAATATTTACCATCTCATACTAAATGAAATAGATATTTTAGATGTCGAGATATACAGTAAAGATGAAGCGACGGTAGCACTTGAAAATGAAGAAATCACAGCATTCATTGAATCAAATGGTGATATGATTGTTGCATCATCTGGACTTAACGAGACAATAGTCAGTTCAATCGTCAATAATATTCATCAAATTATAGAATCAGATGTTGGTTTTCAACATTATGATCTCGAACAATCATATGTAGAAACACAAGATTATTCCAGTCAACCGGAGATTGTGATGTTCTTTTCTCTTCTTGGTATGATTTCCTTCTATTCTATGTTTGCTGTGATGGAGTTCATGACTAAAATGCAGCCAAATTTAAGTGAACAAGGCGCTCGATTTTATGCAAGTCCGGTGAGCAAATCGCAGATGATTATATCTAACGTAATGGCTTCAGTTTTAATGGGGCTATTTACAAATGGGGCGCTAATTATTTTCCTGATGATCGTCTATCAAGGAGAGTTATTTGATCAAATGTGGATGACCCTTTTGCTCATTCTAGCCGGTAATATCGCTGGTGCAGGTCTTGGATTGCTACTTGGGGTTTTACCGATTCGAAACGAAGGATTCAAAACGACGATTGCGATTATCGCTACATTATTCTTATCTTTCTCTGGTGGACTCGGTGGACCTTTCTTACGAGAAATGGTGATAGAAAACTTCCCACTGTTGCACCAATATAATCCAATCGGACAACTGACGGATACGATGTATCAGATTAATTTTATGTTAAACTTTGACAACTATCTGTCAACGATTATACTGTTAATCGCTGTCTTCGCAATCTCCGTCATCATTGTATTCTTCATATTAAGGGGGCAACAATATGACAGTCTTTAAAGCAATTCTCCTCCACTTTTGGAGACATAAGATAGCCTTGATTGCATTTACGGTAATATTTTTTGGGATGGCTTTGGCTTTTAGCCAATCATCTTCTGATAATGAGTTTTCAATCACAGCTCTAGAGCTTCAAGTGGTCGATCATTCTGACGATGAAGTATCCAGAGGCTTGATTGAAAATTTATCTCAAGATAATAATGTGGAAGTTGTAGATAAAACACGTTCAGAGCTCCAAGAAGAAATATTACTCATGTCCTCTGATGGTGTGATAATCATTGAAGAAGGACTCGAAGATAGATTCGTCAATGGCAATGGAACAGTTGAGGTTATTGTCGATGAACGCGTTGCTGGCGCATTCCAAGTTGAAACCGTCGTCAACAAATACTTTCAATATTTAGATGCAGGTTATCAGGCAAATGGTGAGATTGATGTTCAAGCTGTTAATGACACGACAATGAATACAGTAGACGTTCAGTTTCTTGATGTCGGTGAGACAGCGCAGCAGGCAAACTTTGAATACATGAGTAATTATATGAACTTTATGGGTTATGTGTTTCTGCTTCTTATCACAATCGTTGGCGGTAACGTCATGAGTGATGTGAACCAACCGGTTATAAACAATCGTGTGAAAGTTTCGCCTATAAAGCAGACGAGCCACTCTGTACAAACGGTTTTAGGACAACTTATCATCACGATATTTATGGCAGCGATTTTTGTAGGTTTCGCGTTTATATTACGACATGATCAACTCGAGGGCGTTCCTATTGCTAACATGGTTGTGGCAGCAGTAACTTTACCGCTTCTTGCACTGTCATTTTTACATCTGTTGAACTCAATAACGAATAACAAATTCATCATCAACAGTGTCGCCAATTTCGTTATAATTGGTATGGCATTTTTGAGTGGTATTATGTTACCAATCGAACTGTTTGGAGATGGTATGAAACAATTAGCAACGATGATGCCACTCTATCACTATACTCAAATTTATAGTGATATGGACAAATCACTGATTGACGCGTTGCCATCAATTAGCATCGTTGTATTGTTCTCAATCGCCTTAATTGTTCTCGGCACAATTATTTCTAAGAACAGACGTATGCAAGTTTAAAAATAGAATATCAATGAGTTTAATGATAAAAGGCTTGGAATCTTCTTTATAGAAGGATTCCAAGCCATTTTTTTACTTCACTTTACTTAAATTCACGTTGCTATATTTGAACAGGTGCTTCAATTTTGAAATAAACCTGATGAATATAAGGGCTGTCGTAATGAATATGAGTCCACCGAAAACTGCCCCCATTTGTGAACTGAGTATCCACTCTGGCATATGTTCTGCCCATCTCCTTGGAACACTGATGCTACCTGAATACAAGAATGTACCAACTAATCCTATGAAAAATGCAACGTAACTAATCAGTGTCACACGGTCAAAACGATTTTCCGACTGTCTACCTTCATATTTACTAAAGTAGTAAATAAATCCAATGATCATCGCCATAATACCGATTCCCATATACATATGGAAGTGTCCAGGCACCCATTTCGTATTGTGCATTACTTGGTTGATAACAATCGTCGCATCAATAAGAGCGGGAATTGCACCTGCTACCCAACCAAACATAGAGATAAAGATAAACGTCGTTGCAATATCCCATTTCATCTTCGCTTTATAGGCAATCATGAGTGCACCATAAGCAGTTACAACAAGTACAGGTAGACCGTTCATGTGTGATAATATTTGACCACCGATTAGCATCCATGATGGTACTGCGAAGTCCATGAACAGGTGATGCGTATACACTGTTAACGTTAAAATCGTCGATAAGTTCCAGAAAATAAGAAATACTTTGTTTGATTTCCATGGACGATTTGCAGCACGAGATAATATTTCATACACTGCAATGACACCCATATAAATCGTCGCGTTGGCAAAGACATGCCCAAATGCGTATGTTAAGTGTTTAATGAGCAATGGATCCGAATGATAGCCAGTCGCAATATTTATGAGTGCGAGTATGATGGCAATACCACCTGAGATGATTGCTGTGACGTTTACAATCGATACCATCGTACTTGCGACAACAGCTGTTGGTGGTCCTAATTCATCTTTACCAAAAATGACATTCCAACCAAGTCCATTATGCAATCCACCGTACTTGAGGATGATGTGTCTACCAATATGCATGTGGACTAACAGACAGCTTACACCGAATAACAACACACTGCTTAAAAATAAAACAACACCGATCATACCACCTTGCTCTGCAGAGGTACTTGGCAGTGGATATAAGAATGTCCAAGCATCCGAATAATCAAATACGAACACTGCGATTAAAATACCTGCATATGCAGTAACAGTCATGTAAAAATGTCGCATTAACACTTTAGGACTGAGTTTCAAATATTTACTTGTGAAGTAATACATAATTGCAATACCACCGACAGTAGCAATTCCAACCATACCAATACCATGCACCGACATTAACTTATAAAACATTTCCCATTCTAAATTGATGATATCCCCTTGATTCATCAACATAAGAACACCAAAAAGCATTAGTAATACAAGCACCGTAATCGTGAATATCAGATGTAATAAGACGCCTCTTTTTATCCTTGGGTCAATTGTGTTGTCATGACTCATCAATACTACCTCCTGGCTCTCTGACAAAAATCTAAGTAATCATCATGTGATGCGCAATCCCGCAGTATTCCATACATAAAATCTCATAAGTACCCGGTTCTTCAAATGTATGGTAAAGTACATTGGTGTAATCAGGCATCGCTTGAACTTGTGTCAATAGTTCAGCATCCTCGTTATAAATCCCGAACCCATGGTTCACATCTCGACTTGTCACATGAAATTCATAACGCTCCCCTACTTCAAATTCCAACTGGCTCATTTCCCAACCATATTGAAACGCTTCAACATCAACACGGGTAATATCGTATCCACGTATTTCCGGATCTGCAAAGTAAGGCAATTGACGTAATGTTCCTGCACTCGCAATCATAATTAACGCGATGAGCACAACAAACCAAACCGTACGGACTTTGTACCATTTTCTCTGAATCGGTGCATACTCTTCATCTTTTTTTGAGTTGAAGAATACAAACAAAAAGACACCTGCTGTAAAAATGATACCTGCGATTGACAAAACGAACGCAATATCTTGTAGCACTAGACCACTCCTCCGATCATAATTAGTGATTATCCTCAATCACTATCTTATAAAAAACATATCATATGTATTTTTAGTAAATTGTGATACGAATCACATTATTGAAGATCGTTTGAAAAAATAAAAAACACCACCGGTATTTATACCAGTGGTAATATTAACGTACGATATTTTTATTTGGTCTTAAGAAAGAAAAGAATGTAATGATCATACCGACAATAAATAAAAATTGGGCAAACTTTCTTTGTTTTCTCTTCATTTTTTACACCTAATTTCTAAGAAACATTCCGATTATTGCTTTAACAACTTTAGCTACGTATACAGCTAAAGTAACGATGAGGTCAAACAAACCATCCAG